>DASUFD010000172.1:0-23761 GCA_036274735.1 Burkholderiales bacterium | reverse complement strand
CCGCCTTTCTTCAGCTCGTCGATGATCGCCTTTGCCTGGCCCTCTTCCTCCACCAGGATGTGGCGCGCCTTGTATTCCTTGCCGCCCGCCTGCGCGCGCACGCGCTCGTATTCCTTCTGGATGTCCGCGTCGCTTACCGGGTGCTTGCCTACCCATTCGCGCAGGTAGGCGCTGACGATGATCTCCTGGCGCGCCATGTCGATCTGCGTCTGCACCTCGGGCTTGCGCGCGAAGCCGGCGCGCTGCGCTTCCTGCTGCAGCACCTCGCGGTTGACGAGCTCCTCGCGCACCATGGCGCGCGTCTGCGGGTTGTCCTGCATGCCGCGGTTCCTCTGCTGGAACATCATGTAGTCGAGGCGCGCCTTCGGCACGGCGACGCCGTTCACCGTGGCGATCGATTCCTTGGCCGGCGCCTTCGCTTTCGGCGCGGGCTTGGCATCCTGCGCCAGCGCCGCCGCAGGCACGAGGAGGGCGAGCGCGACGAGGGATCTGCGATTCATTGGCTTCCTTTCGCTTCTTCGGGAGCGCGCGCCGTGATGGCGAGCGCATGGATGGGGTTGTTCATCAGGTTGCCGAGCGCCTGGTAGACCATGCGGTGCCGGGCGACCACCGTTGCGCCGGCGAAGCGCTGCGACACGATCTGCACGCGCCAGTGGGTGTTGCCGCCTTCCTGGTACCCGGCGTGGCCGCGATGGCGCTCGCTCTCGTCCACGACCTCGAGCTCGACGGGCTCGAGCGACTGAAGACGGCGCCGGATCTCCGGGGCGAGGCTCATCGCTTTTCTTCCTCCATGTACTTCGCGAGCAGCAGCGACTGCGCGACCACGAACAGGAACATGAGCCCCATGCCGCCGAAGAGCTTGAAGTTCACCCACAGGTCGGTCGAGTAGTGATAGGCGACGTAGAGGTTGGCCGCGCCCATCAGGCCGAAGAAGGCGACCCACGCCCAGTTGAGGCGCGACCACACCCGCTCGGGGAGCTGCATCTGCTCGGCGAGGAGCGCGCGAATGAGGTTCTTGCGGAAGACGAGCTCCGCCGCGGCGAGCACGCCGCCGAACAGCCAGTAGAGCACCGTCGGCTTCCACTTGATGTAGGTCTCGTCCTGCAGGAACAGCGTCGCGCCGCCGAACACGACGATGATGGCGAAGCTCGCCCAGAGCATCACCGGCACCGGCTTGCGCGCGACCTTCAGCCATGCCACCTGCACTGCCGTCGCCGCGATGGCGACGCCGGTCGCGACGTAGATGTCGGCGAGCTTGAAGGCGGCGAAAAAGAGGGCGACGGGGAGGAGGTCGAACAGAAACTTCATCAAGGGCCCAGATTCTACTAGTCTTTCGCCTTTCGCCCGGGAGGGACGCATGGCTCTTGTCAGGTTGGTCGAGTACGGCGACGCGCCGCCGGAGGTGAAGTCGGTCTACGACGACATCATGAAGACGCGCGGCACGGACTGGATCAACAACTTCTGGAAGGCGCTCGCCAACCGGCCGGCGGAGCTGCGCCGCGTCTGGGAGACGGTGAAGCAGGTCATGGCGCCCGGCGCCCTCGATCCGCTGGTGAAGGAGATGATCTACGTCGCGGTGAGCGCCACCAACGGCTGCGAGTACTGTACCTACTCGCATACCGCCGCGGCGCGCAAGAAGGGCATGAGCGACGAGATGCTGATGGAGCTGATGGCGGTGGTCGGGCTCGCCAACGAGACCAACCGCCTGGCGAACGGCCTGCGCCCGCCGGTCGATCCGCAGTTTCAGCGCTAGCGTGCAGAAGATCCCGCAGGGAGTCGCAATTCTCGTGCTGATGGGCATCGCCACGACGTTCGGCTCCAACCACGTCGCGGCGCGGCTCGCTTTCGACCACGGCGCGAGCGTGCCCACCGCCGTGGGCGTGCGCTCCGGCGTCACCGCCCTCGCGCTGCTCGCGCTGCTGCGCCTGCAGCGCGTGCCGGTCGCGATGAATCGGCTCACGCTCGCCCGCGGCCTGTTCGTCGGCCTGCTCGTCGCGCTACAGAGCTTCTGCCTGTACTCCGCGGTCGCGCGCATTCCCGTCGCGCTCGCGCTGCTCTGCTTCTCGTCCTGCCCGATGCTCTACGTGCTCCTCTCGTGGATCGCCGGCAAGGACCGCCCGCCGCGCGTCGCGCTCTTCGCCGTGCCGATCGCGCTCGTCGGCCTCGCATTGGCTTTGAACGTACGTTTCGACAACCTCGGCGCCACCTGGACACAACTTGGTATCGGGGCCAGCTTCGCTTTCGCAGCCGCGTTGTGCTTCGCCTTCGTCATGTACTTCAACGTGCACTGGCTGAAGGCGCTCGACGGGCGGCTGCGCACGTTCATGATGATGGGCGTCACCTCGCTGGTGGTGCTCGGCGCCGGATGGGCCGCGCACGACCTCGCGCTGCCCGCCGAGTCGAAGGGCTGGCTCGGCCTAGCGCTCCTCACCGTGCTCTACGGCAGCGCGATTACCGTGCTGTTCATGATCCTGCCGCGCATCGAGGGCACCGCCTCGACGATCGGCCTCAACTTCGAGCCGATCGCGGTGCTCTTCCTCGCCTGGATCTTCCTCGGCCAGGCGGTGAAGCCGCTGCAGGTGGTCGGCGCCTTCCTCGTAGTCGGCGCGATCGCATGGCTCGGCACGGCCAAGCGGCACTGAGTCGACTTGACCTGCGATCGCCGGAAGAGGACTATGGGGCATCCCCGCCTCGCAAGAGGCGGACAAGTTCCCTTCTCCTTCGCGCCGCACAGGCTGGACCTCCTTCCAGCTCCTACGCCAAGGGCAACAACCGAGGCGAGCAATGCGCGAAGCACAGCAGGATCGCGTTCACCGCGACCGGGAAGTACTCATCGACACATGGCATGACCTTTTCCGCGCGAGCACTGAGCTCTTGCGAGCGAGCCAGACGCTCCAAGAAGAATCGCGCCGACTTCTCCTGCGAAGTCGCGCGCTGCGCACTCAAGCGCGGATGACCTCCGGATCTGCCGAGTAGAGCTTCTGCACCAGCGCCGCGCGGCGCTCGAGCACCGCGCGCTGGTTCATGTAGCCCTTGTCGGTGATCTCGTTCGCGTCGATCGACGGCGGCTCGGCCATGACCAGCACCCGGCGCACCTGCATGGAGCTACCACCGTCGGAAGCCATCTTGGCCATCGCGGCTTTCAGCCTGGCGGTCAAGTCCGGCGCATCCTTCGCCGCCGGGCTGAGGAAGACCAGCGCGCCGATCTCGTCGCGGTCGTGGCCGGTGATCACCGCGTCGGCGATGAGCGGGTCCGCGGCGGCGATGAGGCGCACGCGCACGTTACCGACGTTGACCCAGGTGCCGGTGGAAAGCTTGAAGTCTTCGGCGACGCGTCCGTCGAAGACGATGCCCTTCGCCGGGTCGTCGGGGTCGGCGAAGCGCACCGCGTCGCCGATGCGGTAGAACCCTTCTTCGTCGAAGGCCGCGGCGGTGAGGTCGGGACGCTTGTAGTAGCCGGGCGTGACGTTCGGCCCGCGCACCCGCACCTCGAGCTTGCCGGCCGAGGGCACGAGCTTCAGCTCGCAGGCGGCAATCGGCAGCCCGATCACGCCCGGGCGCTCCATGCGGAAGTGCACCGAGGTGGCGAGCGGCGAGGTTTCGGTCGATCCCCAGGCGGAGAGCATGGCCAGGCGATCGGCGCCTTCGGCGCTCGCCAGCTTCTTGATCCGGTCCCAGAGGTTCTGGGGCAGCGCGGCCGCGGCGTAGAAGAGCACGTCGAGCTCGCTGAAAAATTGCTTCCTCAGCGCCGCGTCGCGCTCGAGGAAAGGCAGCAGCAGGTCGTAGCCGCGCGGCACGTTGAAGTAGAGCGTTGGCGCCAATTCCGAAAGGTTCTTCGCCGTGGTCTCCACGAGGCCCGGCACGGGCTTCCCGCCGTCGATGTAGAGGGTGCCGCCGTTACGCAGAATCAGGTTGAAGTTGTGGTTGCCGCCGAAAGTGTGGTTCCAGGGCAGCCAGTCGAGCACCACCGGCGGTCGGTCCTCCACGAACGGCCAGGCTTGCGCGAGCTGCTGCTGGTTGGCGCACAGCATGCCGTGCGTGTTGACGACGCCCTTCGGCATGCCGGTGGAGCCGGAGGTGAAGAGGATCTTCGCCAGGGTGTCCGGACCGACCTTCGCGTGCTCGCGCTCCATGGTAGAGCCGGGATTCGTCTCCAGGAGCTCTTCCACGGCGGTCGGCTTCGCGCCCACTGCGGCGAGCGCTGATGCGAACTTCCCGGGATCCGCCGTATAGACGAGCCCGGGCTTCACCAGCTCGAAGATGTACTTCAGCTTGCCGAAATCCTTCGACATCAGCGAATAGGCGGGCGAGATCGGCGCGGCGGGAACGCCTACGTGCATCGCGCCGAGCGCGAGCAGCGCATGGTCGATGCCGTTGTCGGAAAGGATCGCCGCCGGGCGCTCGGGACCGAGGCCGCGGTCGAGCAGCGCCTGGCCGATGCGGCGCACCGCGCCGTAGCTCTCGCGGTAGGTGAGGCGGCGCCAGCCGTCGCTTTTTCTTTCCGCGAGGAAGACCCGGTCGGCGGCTCGATCGGACCATTGCGCGAGCCACTCGGTCACGCAGCGCGGATAAGCGCCGAGCTTCTGCGGCGAGCGCAGATAGAGATTCTCGTTTCGCCGCTCGGTTTCGACGGCGGCCGCAGCGAGTCGGAGGTTCGATTGCATAATGCCAATTATGGACGATAAGAATTTCGCGGCCGATTTCGTGGCCGAGACGCGCGGCCCGCTCGGCGCGCTCGACGTGGCCGAGTTCCGCCGCCTGATGGACCGTTATGCGGTGGTGGTCATCCGCAACGAGCAGCCGGTGTCCGACGCGGAGCATGTCGAGTTCAGCCGTGCCCTCGGGCCGCTGATGCCGATGAAGATGCTCCTCACCGTGGGCAAGTCCAGGTCGCGCTTCGCCTTTCCCGAGATCATCGACATCGGCAACATCGACGCCGAGGGGCGAATCCTCCCGGAGGACGACCGGCGGCGCGCCTACAACAAGGGCAACCTCCTCTGGCACACCGACGCCTCGTACGATCAGCGGCGCGGCGTGTATTCGCTGCTTTCCTGCCACTCGGTGCCGCCGGGCGGCGCACCGACCGAGTTCGCCGACATGCGCGCGGCTTACGCCGCGCTCCCGCAGGCGATGCAGGACAAGATCGAGCCGCTCGTCGTCGAGCACTCGGTGTGGTACTCGCGCGCGCTCGGCGGCATGGTCGCGACGGAGGCGGAGAAGGCGACGCGTCCGCCATCGCGTCATCGGCTGGTGCACCGCCATCCGGGATCCGGGCGCAAGGTGCTTTACCTCGCCTCGCACGCCTCGCACGTCATCGGCTGGCCGGTGGAGGAGGGGCGCAAGCTCATCCGCGAGCTGATCGAGTTTGCGACGCAGCCGCAGTTCGTGCATCGCCACGAATGGCGCGTCGGCGATCTCGTGGTCTGGGACAACCTGCAGACCATGCACCGGGGCACGCCCTACGACGACACGAAATACCCGCGCGACATGCGGCGCACCACGGTAATCGAGGCGGTGCCCGACGAGGTGCCGGCATGAAAGTGCGGCGCATCGCCGGCGCGCTCGGCGCCGAGATCACCGGCATCCACCTTGCCGAAGCTTCGGATGCGGAGATGGCCGAGGTTCGCAGGATATGGCTCGAAAATCTCGTCGTCTTCTTCCGCGATCAGCAGCTCTCGAGCGACCAGTACATGGCGTTCGCGAAGCGCATCGGCAAGCCGATCGAGTACCCGTTCGTGAAAGGGCTGCCGGGCTTCCCCGAGATCATCGAGGTGAAGAAGCTCGAGCACGAGAAGGTCAACTTCGGCGGCGTGTGGCATTCCGACACCGCGTACCTGCAAGTGCCGCCAATGGCTTCGATGCTCCTCGCGCGCGAGATCCCGCCGTATGGCGGCGACACGCTCTTCGCCAACATGTATCTCGCCTACGAGTCGCTGTCGGCGGGGATGAAGGCGTTGCTCGAGAACCAGGTCGCCGTCAATTCATCGGCCAAGGCCGACGTCACGCGCACGCGCGAGGACCGGCTGAAGACCGACGGCAGCGACAAGGCGGGCAAGGAGCTCGTCGCCGAGCATCCGGTGGTGCGCACGCATCCCGAGACCGGGCGGAAGGCGCTCTACGTCAACTTCGCGCACACCGTGCGCTTTCGCGACATGAGCGAGGAGGAGAGCGCGCCGATCCTCCAGTTCTTGTTCCAGCACCAGATCCGCCCCGAGTTCACCTGCCGCTTCGTCTGGCAGGTCGGCTCGCTCGCGCTCTGGGACAACCGTTGCGTTCAGCACAATCCGGTGAACGACTACCACGGCCATCGCCGGGTCATGCACCGCATCACCCTCGAAGGCGACCGCCCCCGCTAGGAATTCGGGGTCAGGTTCACAATTACTTGGATAGGGAATCGCAGACCGCGGCGCTGCGGCGGTGGCGCTCGCCCATGCCTGCGAAGAGCTCGCGCACCTCGGGGTCGGTAATACTCGGCAGCGCCTGGTCGAACTCGCGGATCGCCCAGCGCAGCCCCCTCGCCAGGAACTTGATCCTCTCGCGAGCGCCGCGGACGGCGACGGCTTTGGCGTAGAACTCGCCGGTGGCATGGCTGTAGTCGCGGCCGCGGCGCTTGAGCTGCTCGCCGATCAGCGCGCAGTTGTGCGCTTCGTCCTCGTGGATGCGACGCAGCGTCTTCCACTCGGCGCCGTTGCGCGGCCAGTCGTCCATGAAGACGACCAGCGCCTTCGCGCCCGCGCGCTCGGCCTCGAGCATGCGGTTCAGGAAGTCGTCGAGCTCGCCGTCGCTCACTTGAAGAGTCCCCGCAGCTTGTCGACCGCGCCCTTCGCCTTCTCCTCCAGGCCGCGCACCGCGCCCGGCGCCGCAGCGAGCGCCTGGCGCGTGAGCGCGGTCCATACCTCCTGCGTGATCTCGGCGGCCGTCGCGCCGCCCTTCTTCTTCCCGAGGTCGCGTAGCTGCAGGTCGGGAAGCCCGACGTCCAGCGTGCCGCCGTAGCTCATGCGCGCCCCGTGCACCTGCACCCGATCGACGATGAAGCGGCGCTCGGGTCCCGGCGCGGACTCGGCCTTGGCCGGGGAGGATTTCGGCAGCTGCGCCTCGATGTGCTTCTGGATCGCGCTCAGGTTGTCGCCGCTCGCCGTTCGCTCGTAGGTGATGCGCGGGGACTCGAGCGCGATCTCGCGGATGTGCACCACGCGCGAGGCGATGCTTGCGGGCTCCAGCGCGAGGCGCACTTCGCCGAGCGAGAGCGAATGCGGCGCGGTGAAGCCGGGCGGGTTGCCGAGCGCGAGGCCCTTGATCGCCCCGCGCCCGTCGAGCGGCTCGAGCTCGACGCTCGCCACGGCGACGCTCACGCCGGTGATCGCGGGCCCGAAGCGCTCGATCGCCTGCTTGACGAGCGAGTCGCGCGAGGCATAGACCCACCAGAGCGCGCCGACGATCGCCACCACGACGATCGCCGCGCCGACGAGCAGCGTGCGCGGGATGCCCATCAGTGCAGCTTCACATACTCGTAGTCGACCGGCAAGTTGTTGATGCCGCGATCCGGCGGCGCGATCCAGGCGGCCATCTTCCCGGGCTCGGCCACGCGCTTCATCAGCGAGTGGATGAAGGCCTTGTCGGCGGCCGAGGGAATCCACTCGGCGAGCCGGCGCTCGTATTCCTCCTTCGCGATGATGCGGCCCTGCGGATCGACGGGCACGCCGGCCCACGGGCCGATCGAGCGGCGGAAGCGCGAGGAGGGGAGCGTGATGCGGAAGTCGTGCCCGGCGCGCTCGATGAGGCGGTTCCAGCGCTTGACGCCGATCTCGCAGTCCTTGAGGTAGGACTCGCGCATGACCTCGTTCAGCGCGTTGAGCATGGGCACGTCTTCGCTCTTGCCGCCGGGAAGCTCGATATGGAACATCGCATTGCGCAGGACGTGATCCTCGTATTGCTCCTCGTCGGGGCGGCCCTTCAGCCCGCTCGCGAAGTTCGCCGCCGAGTTGGACGAGATCTCGGAGCCGAAGAGGTCGAGCGAGCTCGAGCACCAGAAGTTGAGGTAGCGCTGCACGGTCGGCAGGTCGATCGCGCCGTGCGCGCGGATGCGTGCCGGGTCGTCGGTACCCAGCTCCTTCATCACTTCGAGCGTGCGCTTGATCACGCGGCCGATGCCGGTCTCGCCGACGAACATGTGGTGCGCTTCCTCGGTCAGCATGAAGCGGCAGGTGCGCGAGAGCGGGTCGAAGGCGCTCTCGGCGAAGCTCTTCAGCTGGTACTTGCCGTCGCGGTCGGTGAAGTAGGTGAAGCAGAAGAAGGAGAGCCAGTCGGTCATCGGCTCGTTGAAGGTGGTGAGGATGCGCGGCTTGTCGGCGTCGCCCGAGTGGCGCGCGAGCAGCTCCTCGGCCTCTTCGCGCCCGTCGCGGCCGAAGTAGGCGTGCAGCAGGTACACCATCGCCCAGAGGTGTCGGCCTTCCTCCACGTTGACCTGAAAGAGATTTCGCAAGTCGTAGAGAGAAGGGCAGGTATGCCCGAGCATGCGCTGCTGCTCCACCGACGCCGGCTCGGTGTCGCCCTGGGTGACGATCAGGCGGCGCAGCGTCGAGCGGTGCTCGCCCGGCACTTGCTGCCACACCGGCTGCCCCATGGCATCGCCGAAGCCGATCTTGCGCTCGGGCACCGCGTCGGCGAGGAAGATGCCCCAGCGGTAGTCGGGCATGTGCACCGCGCCGTAGTGCGCCCAGCCCTGCGCGTCGACCGAGATCGCGGTGCGCAGGTACACGTCGGCCTTCTCGAAATCCGTCGGCCCCATCTCGTGCCACCACTGCAGGAAGTGCGGCTGCCAGTGCTCGAGCGCGCGCTGCAGCGTGCGGTCGTTCTGCAGATTGACGTTATTGGGGATCTTCTCGGCGTAGTTGATGCTGCTCATCGCATGCCCTCAAAAAAGGAAAAAGGGGTCAGAGCAATTTTCCTGTTACCAAAACGAGCCGAATTTTTTTCCGGAAAATTGCTCTGACCCCTTTTTCTGGTTAAACGCGTTCCCAGTTGAACTTCGGTTTCGCTCCCGAGCCGTAGACCTTGAGCGCGCCTTGCTCGCCCACGGCGTTCGGCCGGTTGAAGATCCAGTTCTGCCACGCGGTCAGCCGCCCGAAGACGCGCGTCAGCATCGTCTCCGGACCGGCGAAGCGCAGGCTCGCCTCCATGCCGGTGAGCGCGTCGGGCGAGAGGCTCGCGCGCTCTTCGACCGCGAGGCGCACCTCGTCGTCCCAGTCGATGTCGTCGGGCGTCGAGGTCACCAGCCCGAGCTCGCTTGCTCTTTTCGCATCAAAGAGTTCATTACTTGAAAAATCCGGTGCAGTGCCGCCGAATCGGGTCGCCATGCGCGACAGCCCGTTCGCCATCGGGTAGGCGCCGAAGTTGAGCGGGGAGAGCGCGATCGCGTTTCCGTCGACGTCCTTCATGTAGCTGCGGTCGGCGGCGAGCGCGAGCTCCATCAGCGTGCCGGCGAAGCACGAGCCCGGCTCGATCACGGCGAAGATCGAGCGCGAGGACACGTCGAGGCGCGAGAGCGTGCGGCGCAGGTAGCCGAGGGTCTCGCGCACGAACCAGTCGCTGCGGTTCTTCTCGAGCTCCGCGTCCATCGCCAGCGCGGCCTGCGCATCGCCCTCGGTCTTCAAGAGCCAGAGGCCGATGGCGAGCTGGTTGTGGCGCAGCTCGAGGATCGCGCGGTCGAGCTCCCGCGCGAGGCGAAGCGGATACCAGTCGGCGCTTTTCTGCACAGAAATGCTTTCCTTCTGCGGCCCTCGAACGGTAATGGTGGCGACCCGCCGCTCGGGATCCAGGTCCACCTTGACGATGCGGTAGTCGCCGAGCGGGGTGAGCTCGACGCCCTTGCCCCCCGGCCGGTCGGACTGATGCGCGAGCTCGAGCGCGCGGCGCTTTATGCTGTCGGCGAACTGCTGCGGCTTGGCGACGTGGTCTACGAGGTGCCACGCTCTCGCGCGGTCGGCGCGCACGCCCTCGGCGGTGGTGCAAAAGATGTCGGCGAGATCGCGTCGGACCTTGCGCTTGTCGATGATGCGCGTCAGGCCGCCGGTGCCCGGCAGGACTCCCAGGAGAGGAACTTCCGGCAAGGAGACCGTCGACGAACGATCGTCGACCATCGCGATCTCGTCGCAGGCGAGCGCGAGCTCGTAGCCGCCGCCGGCGCAGGTGCCGTTCAGCGCGGCGAGGAACTTGAGCCCCGAGTGCTCGCTCGAGTCCTCGATGCCGTTCCGAGTCTCGTTGGTGAACTTGCAGAAGTTCACCTTGGAGGCGTGCGTCGAGGTGCCGAGCATGTAGATGTTGGCGCCCGAGCAGAACATGCGCGACTTGCCGCTCGTGATCACTACGGCCTTCACCTCGGGGTGCTCGAAGCGGATGCGGTTCAGCGCGTCGTGCAGCTCGATGTCGACGCCGAGGTCGTAGCTGTTGAGCTTCAGCTTGTAGCCCGGCGCAAGGCCTTTGTCCTCGGCGACGTCGAGCGCGAGCGTGGCGAGCGGGCCGTCGAAGGCGAGCTTCCAGTGGTTGTAGCGGTCGGGTTGCGTGTCGAAATGGATCATGCCTTCACCAGCTCCTTCAGTTCGGCGAGCGCCGCCTTCGGCGTCTTTCCGGAGGTGTCGAGCGCGTGCTCGGCGCGAGCGTACAGGCGGTTGCGGTCGGCGAGCAGCTTGCGGATCTCCTCGAGCGCGGCGTTTCTGCCCTTGAACGGCCGCAGGTCCCCTTGTGCGACGACGCGCGACATGTGCTCTTCCGGCGAGGCCTTGAGCCAGACGCAGCAGCAGCGCTCGAGAAGCAGCTCGTAGGTGCCCGGGTCGGTGACGAGGCTGCCGCCGGTGGCGATCACCATTCTTTCGGGGGCCGACAAGACCCGTTCCAGCGCGCGCCGCTCGAAGCGGCGGAACGCATCCTGGCCGTACATCGAGAACACCTCGCCGAGCGCGGCGCCCGCTTCCTTCTCCACCTCGCGGTCGAGCTCGACGAAGGGCACGCGCAGCGCGTCGGCGAGCTTCGCGCCGAGCGTCGACTTGCCCGCGCCGCGCAGGCCGAGGAGCGCGATCGGGCGCGCCTCGGCGGCGGACTCGCGCACCAGCGACTCGACCGGCACGCGCATCGCGCTCGCCACCTTGCGCAGGAGCAGGATCGAGATGTTGCCCTCGCCGCTCTCGAGCTGCGCGAGATAGCGCTCCGAGATCCCGGAGGCGGCGGCGAGATGCCGGCGCGTCATGCCGTGCGCCGCGCGCCACTCGCGCACGCGGGCGCCGAGGTGCGAAAGATAGGCGGCGTCCTGCGCCCGGGAGGAGAGGGGAGCGTTCAAGGCGGTCATGAACTATAGTGCTTGACCGTGATTGTATGGTGCAATATAGTTTCGGGTCAATGCCACTGCGGATCACCATCCTCGTCGGCACCATGACGGGAACCGCGCAGCTTTGCGCGCAGGAGATGGAGCTCGCCCTCGACGACGGCGAGACGCGCGTCGAGGCGCGCCTCATGGACGGCCTCGACAGCTCGGTCTTCGCCGACGCGGCTCCCGAGCACCTGTTCCTCGTCTGCACCTCGACCTACGGCCAGGGCGACGTGCCCGACAACGCGCGCGCGCTCTACGAGGACCTGCAGCAGAAGCGCCCGAACCTGTCGGGCGTGCGCTACGGCGTGTTCGGCCTGGGCGACAGGACCTATGCCGAGACCTTCAACTACGGGGGCAAGCGCTTCGACGACATCCTGACCGAGCTCGGCGCGAAGCGGATCGGCGAGCGCTACCGCCACGACGCCTCGAGCGGCGTCCTTCCCGAAGAGAAGGCCGTCGAGTGGTGCTCGGAGTGGCTCGCCGCCGCGAGGCAGTCCGAGCCGGCCTAGGCCGCAGGGCACGCGTTTTGCTGCAGCGAGCGCGTGCGCGCGCTCAAATGGATTGCCGCTAGCGTTGTCGTTCTCTTCGTCCTCCTCGCCCTCTTCGTCGCCTTCGGGCTGAACGCGCTACGCGGCCCCATCGAGCGCAAGCTGAGCGAGCGCACCGGGCGCGAGCTTCGCATCGGCAGCCTGCACGCCGTCTGGAGCTGGGCGAATCCGCGCTTTCGCGCCGAGAAGGTAACTTTCGCCAATCCCGCGTGGGCCACCACGAAGACCATGCTCACGGCCGACGCGATCGAGGCGGAGGTGGAGCTGCTGCCGCTCTTCTACGGCCAGGTCGTGCTGCCGGACGTGCATCTCGTGCATCCTCGGCTCGACCTCGAGCTCGCCGCCGACGGGCGCAAGAACTGGATCCTGGAGCGCGATCAGAAGCCGAAGCGGCACCGAGGCTCACGCTTCCATATCCAGGCGATGACGCTGGACGAGGGCGTGCTGCGCTATGAGGATGCGACCCGCGACATCGCCATCGAGGCGCACCTCGGCGCCGACCGGCAGGGCACGACCGCCTGGGCCTACGGCATCTACCGCGGCGTCGCCGCGTCGGCCGCCGCCACCGGGGGGCCGGTGCTGCGTTTGCGCGACACCGCGCAGCCTTACGCGCTGCACTTCGCCGGTCTCTTCGGCGATACCCACGTCGAGTTCGACGGCACCATCGTCAACCTCCTGCAGCTCACCTCGGTGGACGTCGCGGTCGAGCTCTCCGGCAGCACGCTCGCGCGGCTCTACGACGTCATCGGCGTCGCCTTCCCGCACACCAACGCGTACACGAGCCACGGGCGGCTGGTGCGCAACGACCACCTGGTGCGCTACCAGGACTTCGTCGCCAAGGTCGGCGACAGCGATCTCGCCGGGACCCTGCAGGTCGACACCGATGGCGGCCGGCCGCGGCCCTTCATGCACGGCGAGGTCACCGCCAAGGTCCTCAAGCTCGCCGACCTCGGCCCGATCGTCGGCACCGGGCGGCCGCAAAAGAAGGGCGTGCTTCCCGACATGCCGTTCGATCCCGGGCGCTGGGGCTCGATCGACGCCGACGTGTCGATCAACGCCGGCACGCTGGTGCGGCCCAAGCAGCTGCCGCTCGAGAATCTGGCGACGCGGGTGAACATGCGCGATCGCGTGCTCAGCCTCGATCCGCTCGCCTTCGGCATCGCCGGCGGCAAGCTCGCCGGCACGGTGAAGCTGGACGGCTCGAAGCAGCCGATCGCCGCGCGCATCGACATGCGGGTGAAGGATCTGTCGCTGCCCAAGCTCTTTCCCACGGTCGACAAGGCGCAGACGTCGATCGGCGACGTGAACGGCCTGATCGAGCTCGCCGGCCGCGGCGACTCGGTCGCCCAGATGCTCGGCACTGCCGACGGCAAGCTGGGCGTGTTCATCGACGGCGGGCGGGTGAGCAAGTTCCTGATGCAGCTCGCCGCGCTCGACCTCTGGGGCGTGGCGAAGACCAAGCTGCAGGGCGACGAGCCGGTGCCGATCCGCTGCGCCATCGGCGACTTCGCGGTGAAGAACGGCGTGATGCACACCAACGCGCTCGTCTTCGACACCAATGTCGTGAATGTGCAGGGCAGCGGCGAGGTGAACCTGAAGAGCGAGGCGATGGACTTGAAGCTCAAGCCGCAGCCCAAGGATTCGAGCGTCGCCTCGCTCAACAGCCCGCTCTACATCCGCGGCACCTTCGGCGAGCCCAAGGTCTCCCCCGACGTCGGCAAGCTCGCCGCCAAGGGCCTGGGCGCCGTGCTCATGGGCGTGATCAACCCGCTGCTCGCCGTGCTGCCGCTCCTCAAGGAGGGCAAGGACAAGGACAGCCCGTGCGCGAAGCTCATCGCCCAGGCGAAGAAGCCGGCGCAGACCGCGCAGAAGCCCGGCAAAGCGGCCGCCGGAAAGTCTAGTTCTTCTTCAGGCCGATCAGCTGCATCTGGCGCGCGATAGCCGCGTCGTCGCGCGCGATCAGCGCGCCGAACTCGGTCGCGTCGAGGAACGCCGGCCGCACGCCTAGCGCCTGGCTGCGCTTCACGAATTCCGGCGCTTCGACGGCGGCGCGGATCGCTTTCTCGAGCTGCGCGATCACGGCCGGCGGCGTGCCGTGCGGCACCGCGATGCCCCGCCAGGCGTCGAGCGCAACGTCGTAGCCCTGCTCGCGCGCAGTCGGCACGTCGCCGAACGCGGCGTCGCGCGCCGTCGTCAGCGTCGCGAGCAGCCGCACCTGCTTCTCGCGCACCGGCGCGGCGAGCGCACCCGGGAACTGCACCACCGCGTCGACATGGCCGCCGAGCAGGCTCGGAATCACCTGGCTCGCGCCGAACGGAATCTCGTTCGCCTGCGCGCCCGCCGCATGCATCAGCGCGGCGAGCGAGAGGTGGGTGTGGCTGCCCACCCCGGAATGGCCGACGCTCACGCCCTTCGGCTTCGCCTTCACGGCGGCAATGAACTCCTTCAGGCTGTGCCAGGGCGAATCCGCGCGCACGGCCACCACGACCGACTCGACGAGCACGCGCGCCACCGGGGCGAACGCCTTGTAGTCGAAGGCGAGCTGACCGGAGTGATAGGTCGTCGAGATCGAATTCGAGTTCCAGACGAGCGAGTAGCCGTCCGCGGCTTGCGCGGCGACGTGCTTGTAGCCGATCGCGCCGCCGGCGCCGGGGCGGTTCACCACCAGCACCTTCTGCCCAAGCGGCCCGCTCATGCCCTCGGCGAGCATGCGCGCGGTGACGTCCGCCGAGCTGCCGGCCGGGAAGAGGCAGGTGATCTCCACCGGGCTTTTTTGCGGGAAGCCCTGCCCATAAGCTGCGCCGAAGGCGCACAGGAAGAGCCAAAGCAGCTTTCTCATCGCAGCATCTCCTCCACTTCGACACGGCGGCCCTCTTTCGCCGAGCGGATGCCGGCGAGGATCACGGCGAGCGAGCGGGTCGAGCGCTCGCCGTCCATCTCGGGCTCGCCGTCGCCGCGCGCCGCGCGCGCGAACTCCTCGAGCTCCTCGACGATCGGGTCGTTCTTCGGGCAGGGCACCGGCACGGCCTGCGCGGCGCCGCGCGTGAGCAGGCGCAGCCCGTTGTGCAGATCGTAGTAGGCAGTGGCTTCCTTGCCGTAGACGTTCATGAGGTAGTACTCGGAGGCCGACGCGTAGCTCGCGTTGAGCGTGGAGAGCGCGCCGTTCTCGTGCTCGAGGATGAGGCTTGCGACGTCCGGGTTGTCGCCCGGCAGCACGAGGCGCACGAAGCGCCCGCTCACCGCCTGCACCGGCCCGAGCAGGTACTCGAGCACGTCGGTGTAATGGATGCCGATCTGCAGCATCACGCCGCCCGGCATGCCCTCGGCGGTGTAGCGCCAGGAGGAGAGGTCGATCTTGCCGAGGCGATCGCGCGAGATGTTCGCCTCCGCATTCACCAGCTTGCCGAAGGACCCTTGCGCGATTGCATTCTTCACGAACCTGAAATGCGTTTCGCGCCGCCGCTGGTAGCCGAGCGCGAGCACGACCTTCGCCTTGCGGCACGCCTCAGTCAGCGCGCGCGCATCGGCGACGGTGTTGGCGATCGGCTTGTCGAGAAAGACATGCTTGCCGGCCTGCGCGGCCGCGACCGTGGTCTCGAGGTGCGCGGCGTTGGGGGTGGTATTGATGACCCCTTCCACGCTCCTGTCCGACAATATCTCCTCGTAGGACCGGGCGGCGCGACAGCCGTACTTGGCGGCGAACTTCTCGCGCTTCTCCAGCGAGCGCGAAAAGCACGAGACCATGGTCAGCTTCCCCGAGCGCCGGATCGCGTCGGCGAGCACGTCGGACCACCAGCCCATGCCGATACACGCGACCTTCATTTCGCAATCGACTCCGCCGCTTCGCGCGCGACGCGCGCGTCGAGCTGCCAGTCGCCGCCAGCGACGCCGACGCCGCCCAGGCATTCGCCCTCGACCAGGATCGGCGCGCCGCCTTCCATCGCCGTCCAGCGCTCGGCGCCGGCGGCGAGCGCGAGGCCGAGCGCGTGCGCCACATCGAGATCCTGTCCTGCAGCTCCCTTCGCGCCGGTCGCGCGGCGGTTCGACGCCGCGCACACGGCCTTGGTGGTCGCCGAATGCACGGTGTGGAAGCGGCCGCCCTCCATGCGCTCGAGCAGCAGCAGATGGCCGCCGGCGTCGACGATCGCGACGGTGACGGCGACGCCCGCCTCCTGCGCGCGGGCAATCGCCGTCGCCATGATTTTCTTCGCGCCGGCCGCAGTGAGCCGACGGCCCGGGGCGACGTCCATGACCTCCTCCTTGGAGGTATATATTAGGGCATGCCTCTCTCGCACATCGAGCATTTCCTGATCGCCGCCGACGACCTCGACGCCACGCGCGACTGGTACGCGCGCGTGCTCGGGATGAAGCCCGGGCCGCATCCGGATTTCGGCTTCCCGGTGCACTGGATGTACCTCGGCGAGGCGGACGTGGTGCACATCGGCCCGAGCGCGAGGAACGCCGGCGAGATCCAGAAGCAGTACCTCGGGCGCACCTCGCAGGCGAGCGCCTCCGGCACCGGGGCGGTCGACCACATTGCGTTTCGCGCCACGGGGCTCGCGAAGATGATGCAGCACCTGAGGGCCGAAGGGGTTCGGTTCAGCCAAAGAAGGGCGAACGGCCAGGCGCTCTTCCAGCTTTTCTTCCACGATCCGAACGGCATCAAGATCGAGCTCAACTTCGACGCCGCCGAGGCCGAAGGCATCGCGCCGGAGCTGATGGCCTCGGACCTCGTCGCCGCACGGCGCTAATTCGGGGACGGAGCCCGACTGGAGCGTCCCCGACCTCCAAAAAAAGTGAAACCCCCCGCTGCGCGCTTCGCGCTCACGACCCCCTTGTCAGGGGGTGGAAAGACCGTTCCTCAGTCGGCGACGAGGAGGAGCGCGGCAAGGCCGGCGATCCCGGCAGGGACGCCGTAGCGCTGCAGGCGGCTCACCCGCCCGCGCGCGAGCACCGTCACCGGGACGTCGGTGCGCTGCATGACTTCCTGCGCGATCGACGGATTCACGCCGCGCAGCCAGCGCGGATGCCGCCCGGTGCCCATCACGATCTCGTCCACGCGCTCGCGCTCGGCCACCGCGGCGATGCGCTCGGCGGGCGCCCCGCACTCGGTCAGCGCTACGAACGGGATTTTCTCTCCCGAGAGAGCCTCCACGGCCGGCGCGAGGGCCGCGGCGCTGCGCTCCGCGCGCAGCGCGTCGCGCGCCGACTTGCGCGTGAACTGAGAGATGTGGCGATGGAACCGCAGCTGCACATGGAGCAGCAGCACCTGCAGCGGGACGCGCGCCGCGGCGAGCGACTTCACGTGCGCGATCGCGGCAAAGGCCGCAGGGGAGCCGTCTAGCGGAACGAGGATTTTCATTGCAGGGCCTCCTTCGCGGCGCGCCGGTTGCGCAGGAGCGCGATACCGAGCACGCCGCCGATGAGCGCGACGTAGAGGGCGAGGCGCAGGAGCGGCTGGTGCGCGAGCGCTTCTTCGACGAGCGGCTCGGCGACGATCATCTTCGCCGCGGTCCAGGCAAGCACCGCGCCGCCGATGTAGAGCAGCGCCGGGAAGCGCTCGATCCAGCGCAGGATCAGGGTCGAGCCGCCGACCACGATCGGGATGCTGATCAGCAGGCCGATCACCACGAGCAGCACGTTGCCGTGCGCGGCGCCCGCCACGCCGAGCACGTTGTCGAGGCCCATCACCGCATCGGCGACGACGATGGTGCGCATGGCCGACCAGAAGCCGCTCGCCGGCGCCACCTCGTGGCTGCGTCCGCCGCCGTTCCCCGTGTCGCCCCCGGCGAGCAGCTTGTAGGCGATCCAGACGAGGAGCGCGCCGCCGGCGAGCGACAGCCCGGGAATTTCCAGCAGCCAGAGCACGCCCACGGTGAGGCTTGCGCGCACGGCGACCGCGCCGAAGGTGCCCCAGACGATGGCGCGGCGCTGCAGGTGCTTCGGCAGGTTGCGCGCGGCGAGCGCGATGACGATCGCGTTGTCGCCGGCGAGGACGAGGTCGATGACGATGATCGCGGCGAGCGCGGAGAGCCATTCCATGCCGCCGATTGTTCGGCCGCGGCCGGCGAATGAAAAATGATTTGTTGCGATGCGAACGATCGCAAATCGCGATGAATGCGCTGCAGCACGCGGGCGAGCCTGCTATCATGCGTCCATCCCGCAGGGGAGTAGCTTCAGCGCGGGGCGGTCGTCATTACGGGAAGGGTTTCTTCCCCGGTCGCCCCGGCCGCACGGCAAGGCCGTGCCGCAAGCGAGACCTCGGTTCGACAAGGAGCCGAGATGTCACGCACGCTGCGCCGCTACTTTCGCCATGGGCTTTTCCCGCAGCTGATGGTCTTCGAGGCGGTCGCGCGCCTGGAGTCCGTCACGCGCGCGGCGCGCGAGCTGCACCTCGCGCAGCCCACCGTCTCGATGCAGCTGAAGAAGCTCTCCCACGCGCTCGAGCTGCGGCTCTTCGAGCCCGACGGGCGGCGGCTGCGCATCACGCCGGCGGGCGAGGCGCTGCTCGCGGTTTGTCGCGAAGTGAACGACGTCTTTCAGCGCGCCGAGGCGCGGCTCGGGCAATTCCGCGAGAAGAAGGTCGAGGTGCTGCGCCTCGCCGCCGAGCCCGAGGCGCGCGCCGTCGCCTCGCGCCTGCTCGCCGCCTTCTGCGCGCGCCATCCCGGCGTGCAGGCGAGCCTGCACATCGCCGAGCGCGATGTCCTCCTCGAGCGCCTCGCCGCGGGCGCGGACGACGTCTTCCTCTTCGAGCTGGAGATCGACGGCCTGCCCGCCGAGCGGCGCTGGAGCGTCGCGCACGCCAAGGGACGCGAGCTTGCGCGCTCGGCCGCCGCCTTCGTGCGCGAGGCGCTCAACTCGTGAGCGGAATTCGGGCTCCGTCCCTGAACTCTCCCAATTCGGGCTCCGTCCCCGAATAGAATGCCGGAAACGCATCCGGGGAGACGGAGCTTATGGAACTTCCGCGAGAGTACAACGCGGCGGTGGACCTCATCGGGCGCAACCTCTCGGCCGGCCGCGGCGGCAAGGTGGCCTTCGTCGACGACCAGGGGCAGTGCACCTTTGCCGAGCTGGCCGAGCGGGTGGACCGCGCGGCGAACATGTTGCTTTCGCTTGGAATCGCACGCGAAGAACGCATCGCGATCGCGATGCTCGACGGCTGCGACTGGCCGGCGATCTTCCTCGGCGCGATCAAGGCGGGGATCGTGCCGGTGGCGATGAACACGCTGCTCACGCCGGCGGACTACGAGTACCAGCTGCGCGACAGCCGCGCCAAGGCGCTCTTCGTCTCCGCGCCGCTGCTGGACCGGTTCGAAGGCATCCAGAAAAAATGCCCCGACTTGAAGCACATCGTGGTGCAGGGGCTGCAGCTGAACGACCTGCTCTTCAAGGCGAGAAGCAAGTTCGACGCGGCGCCGACCACGCGCGACGACATGTGCTTCTGGCTCTACTCGTCGGGCTCTACCGGCGCGCCGAAGGGCACCGTGCACCTGCACTCGCACCTCATCATGACCGCCGAGCTCTACGCGAAGCCGGTGCTCGGCATCCGCGAGTCCGACGTCGTCTTCTCGGCGGCGAAGCTCTTCTTTGCCTACGGGCTGGGCAATGCGCTCACCTTCCCGATGTCGGTTGGCGCGACCACCGTGCTGATGGCCGAGCGGCCGACGCCGGACGCGGTGTTCAGGCGGCTGGTGGAGAAGAAGCCGACCATCTTCTACGGCGTGCCGACGCTCTATGCGGCGCTGCTCGCGTCGCCCAATTTTCCGGCGCGGGAAAAGCTCAAGCTGAGGATCTGCACCTCGGCGGGGGAAGCGCTGCCGAAAAATCTCGGCGAGCGCTGGACCGAGCGCACCGGGACGGAAATCCTCGACGGCATCGGCTCGACGGAGATGCTGCACATCTTCATCTCGAACCGACCGGGGGACGTCAAGTACGGCACCACCGGCAAGCCGGTGCCCGGCTACGAGGTGCGCCTGGTCGACGACCAGGGCAACGTGATCGCCAAGCCCGACGAGCTGGGCGAGTTGCAGATCAGCGGCCCGACCTCGGCGATCATGTACTGGAACCAGCGCGAGAAAACCAAGAACACCTTCCAGGGACCGTGGACGAGGAGCGGCGACAAGTACAGCTTCGACCGGGACGGGTACTACACCTATGGCGGCCGCTCGGACGACATGCTGAAGGTGAGCGGCATCTACGTCTCGCCGGTCGAGGTCGAGGCCGCGCTCGTCACGCACGAGGCGGTGCTCGAGGCGGCCGTGGTCGGCGCCGAGGACGAGCAGAAGCTGGTGAAGCCCAAGGCTTTCGTGGTTCTGAAATCCGGCCAGGCCCCGGGGGAGGGGCTCAGGCAGGAGCTGCAGAAACATGTGAAAGACAAGCTCGCGCCCTACAAATACCCGCGCTGGATCGAGTTCCTGCCCGAGCTGCCGAAGACTGCCACCGGCAAGATCCAGCGCTTCAAGCTGCGTTGAAAGGAAGAACGATGAAGAAATGGCTCGCGGCGCTCGCGACTTTCGCGCTCCTCGCCGGCAACGCGCTCGCGCAAACCTATCCGGCGAAGCCGGTGAAGCTGATCGTGCCGTTCCCGCCCGGCGGCAACACCGACATCGTAGGGCGCCTGATCGCCGAGAAGCTGTCCGCGAGCCTCGGCGAGCAGGTGTACGTGGACAACCGCGGCGGTGCGGGCGGTACGATCGGCGCCGAGGCGGCGGCCAAGTCGCCGAACGACGGCTACACGCTGTTCTTCTCGACGACCGGCACGCTGGCGAGCGCGCCTTCGATGCGCACCGACCTGCGCTACGACCCGGTGCGGGACTTCGCGCCCATCGCCACGCTTGCCAACGCGCCGGTGGTGGTGATCGTTCGCGACGATCTTCCCGTCAAGACGCTTTCCGACCTGATAAGCCTCGCCAAGGCGAAGCCCGGGACGCTCAAGTTCGGCTCGGCCGGCACCGGGCACTTCGTGCATATCGCCGGCGAGATGTTCAAGACCGCGGCGGGCGTCGACATGCTGCACGTGCCGTACAAGGGCGTCGCGCAGGCGCTGGTCGACCTGCTCGGCGGGCGCATCGACGTCATGTTCGATGCGCCCGCACAGTACGAGCCGCACTTCAAGAGCGGCAAGGTGCGCGCGCTCGCCGTGGCGGCGCCCCGGCGCCTGGCGCGGCTGCCCGACGTGCCGACCACCGCGGAAGCGGGCCTGCCCGGCTACGTGCTCGCCTCGTGGTTCGGCCTCGCCGCGCCCGCGGGGACGCCGGCGCAGATCGTCGCGCTCCTGAACGCCCATGTGCAGAAGGCGCTCGCGGCACCCGATGTGGTGCAGACGATGGCCAAGCTCGGCCTCGAGCCCGGCGGGGGCAGCGCCGAGCAGTACGCGGCGATGATCGTCGAGGACCTCGCCCAGTGGCGCGCGGCGGTGAAGAGGGCAGGCATAAAGATTGAATAGCCTGTTGTATCCTTGCCCTCTCACCGCGGCCTCGCCGCGCCAACCGGCTTAAATCATGGCTACCCGACCCGATCCTTCGACCGAGCTCAAGGTCGACCCCAACGGCCTCTTTCTCGAAGAGGTCTTTACCGACCGCCGCGTCGGCACCATCCGTCGCCTGACGCCCGTCAAGAAGGACGGCAAGCCCGATACGGCGAAGCCCGTGCTCTACATTGGCGAAACGCAGGTGCTGACGCCTGCCGGCGCGCTGCCGATCGGCTTCGAGATCGAGGCGGCATCGCTCGAGGAAGCGGCCGAGAAGTTCGGCTCGCAGGCAAAGGAGGCGATCGAGCGCACGGTCAAGGAGCTTCAGGAGCTGCGGCGGCAGCAGGCCTCGTCGATCGTCGTGCCGCAGGGGCCGCTGCCGCCGATGGGCGGGCCGGGCGGCGGCAAGATCCAGATGCCCTAGTGGACCTCGCGTCCGTCCGGGCCTGGATCGACGGCGCCGAGCGCATCGTCGCCCTCACCGGGGCCGGCATCTCCACCGACTCGGGCATTCCCGACTTCCGCGGGCCGCAGGGCGTGTGGACGAAGAATCCGCTCGCGGAGAAGCTTTCCAACATCCACTACTACCTGGCCGATGCCGAGGTGCGCAGGGCCTCCTGGCAAAGCCGGCTGGCGAGCCCGGCGTGGGCGGCGAAGCCGAACGCCGGTCACCTCGCTCTCGTAGAGCTCGAGCGAAGAAGAAAGCTGCGTGCGCTGATCACGCAGAACATCGACGAGCTGCACCAGATCGCCGGCAACTCTCCCGAGCTCGTGATCGAAGTGCATGGCACGATGCGCAAGTTCATGTGCTGGGGCTGCGGCATGCGCGGGCCGATTGAGAAGGTGCTCGAGCGCGTGCGCGCGGGCGAGGAGGATCCGAAGTGCCGCGACTGCGGCGGCATCCTCAAGAGCGACACCATCTCCTTCGGCCAGCAGCTCGTGCCCGAGGTGATCGACCGCGCGATGCAGGCGGCGGGCGAGGCCGATCTCTTCCTCGCCGTCGGCACGAGCCTGCAGGTCTATCCGATCGCCGGCGCCTTCGACATCGCGCGCAGCGCCGGCGCGAAGACGGTGATCGTCAACGCCGAGCCGACGCCCTTCGACGAGCTCGCCGACGCGGTGCTCCCCGGCTCGATCAGCGAAGTTCTTCCTGAAATAACTAAAGCCCGAGAAACCGCTTCGCGTTTCCTGCAGTAATCGCTTCCAGCGTGGCGCGCTCGAGCTGCGCGCCTTCCAGCGTCTTCATCGGCGTGAAGTCGCCCATGGCGAACGGATAGTCGGTGCCGACGCAGAGCTGCGTTTTCCCGAAGGTGTCCACCAAGAAGCGGATCGTGTTCGGCTCGAAGACCAGCTGGTCGTAATAGAAGCGCTTCGCCGCCACGGCCGGCGACTCCTTGAGCGACTCGTGTGCCTTCGGGATGTTCTTCCACGCGTGCACCAGGCGCGGGAGCAGGATCGACATCACGCCGCCGCCATGGCTGAAGGCGATCTTCAGCCGCGGATGACGCTCGGCGATGCCGCCGGTGATCATCGAGGCCGCGGCGAGGCCGATGTCGCCCGGGAAGCAGACCGCCTGCTCGATGAACGCGCCGACGATGCGGTCCTGGCCCGCGGGATGCAGCGCGTGCACGAAGATCGCAGCGCCGAGCTTCTCGGCCTCGGCGAAGAACGGCTCGAAGCGCGCATCGCCGATGGAGATGCCGTTGACGTGGCTCGCGATCTCCACCCCCGAGAATTGCAGCGTTCTCACGCAGTGCTCGAGCTCCCGCATCGCGGAGTCGAGGTCCTGCAAAGGCACGGCGCCCAATCCGACGAAGCGCTCGGGCGCGCGCTCGATCATCGCCGCAATCTGCTCGTTCAGGTAGCGCACCATCACCTTGGCGTCCTCGAGCGGCAGCCAGTAGGAGAGGAGCTCGGGCATCGGCGAGATCGCCTGGCGCGTCACCTGCATCCTCCCCATCTCCTCGATGCGCCGCGGCACGCTCCAGCAGCCGTCGGACACGGTGCGGTAGAGCTTGCCGGAGATCATCACGTGCTTGTGGCAGGCATGCGCCTCGGCCATCGAGGGCCAGGGCACGTTGGCGTTGCGCCCGGCGTAGGGCGGGAAGCTCTCGGGGACGATGTGGGTGTGGATGTCTATGCATTCCGCCATCGGGCGATTATAGAATCGGCGCCATGAAACCCTTCCTCGTTCTCGCCGCCTGTTTCGCCTTCGGCACGGCATCCGCCCAGTCCTGGCCGGATCGTCCGGTGAAGATCGTCGCGCCGTTCGCTCCGGGCGGCACTGCCGATACGCTCGGGCGCCTGATCGCCGCGCAGCTCGGCGAGCGCTTCAAGCAGAGCTTCGTCGTGGAGAACAAGCCGGGCGCGGGCGGCTCGGTG
>DASUFD010000171.1:0-41715 GCA_036274735.1 Burkholderiales bacterium | reverse complement strand
CGCCACGGCTTCGCGAAGGCAGGCGAAGGGGAGCAACACGCATCGGAAGAAGCGCGCACGGCGCCGCTAATCGCGCACATTGCGCTTCCCCAAGAGGAGGTTCGCGGGCGTACGAGGCATGCTGCGCGCAAGTGTGCGGCTACAACGTGCTTTGAGCAGTGCGTGGACACGAAGCTCCGCACCCGTCCATGCAGGCGCCGGCGAAGCGATTGCGCCCGGCCGCTTTGTCGCCGGCACTTTCAGGAACGCCGCAGGCCAGCGTCATTACAAGCTTTACGCACCGGCCGCTTCCGGGAAGCCGTTGCCGCTGGTCGTCATGCTGCATGGCTGCGCTCAGGATCCGGACGACTTCGCCGCCGGCACGCGGATGAACCTGCTCGCCGAGGAATTCGGCTTCGTCGTTCTCTATCCTGCTCAATCGCGCCGGGCCAACCACGGACGATGCTGGAACTGGTTCGAGGCGCTGCACCAGCGGCGCGGCGAGGGCGAGCCTTCGCTTATCGCCGGAATGACGCGCAAGATCGTTCGCTCAGGGCCGGATGCGCGCCGCGTGTACGTCGCCGGCCTGTCGGCCGGCGGAGCGATGGCTGCAGTCATGGCGGCCGAATATCCGGACCTCTACGCGGCCGTCGGCATCCATTCCGGATTGCCGCATCGCATCGCTCACGACCTGCCCACGGCAATCGCTGCGATGAATGGCAGTCGAAGCGGCCTGCACGACCTGGTGCGCGCCGATGCGAAGCTTTCCGTTCCGATGATCGCGTTCCACGGCGACCTGGACAACACGGTACATCCGAGCAACAGCGGCTTTGCGGATGTATCGGGCGCGCGCGTCTCCGAGGAGCGCGGCACGCAAAACGGGCGCTCGTATACTCGCACCGTCCATCTCGACTCAAGCGGGCGACCGGCGGCCGAGCAGTGGCTCGTTCACGGAACGGCGCATGCGTGGAGCGGCGGGGACCCGCGCGGATCCTTCACCGACCACCACGGGCCGGACGCGAGCCGCGAAATGCTGCGATTCTTCCTTTTGCACGGCCGGCCAGAGCGTCAGTCCCACGAGAAGCGGTAGAACAGGCCGCCGCCGCTCGAGGTGCCGGTCTCGACGCGCGCCGACCAGCGGCGCGAGAGCGAGTAGTCGAGCTTCACCAGGTTCGAGGCTACGGTGCCGAGGCCCTGCTCGTAGCTGATGTAAACCTTGTCCGACAGCCGCTTGCCGAACGCCACCGCGCGGCTCTCGACGTCGGCCGCGTAGCGCAGCGAGATCTCGTCCAGGCCGAAGCTCTTGGCGAGGCGCTGGTCGATCGGGGTGGACGTGACGTCGCCCCGCGCGAGGAGCGCCCCGGCCGCGGCTTGCAGCAGGCCGAGGTCGGCTTTCGTCGTGTCCTCCGGCGCACGGCCGAGCACCAGCCAGGTCAGGCGCTCGTTTTCCGGCACCGGCGGCTGCGAGACGAGCTGCACGCGCGGCGCGCGCACCGTGCCGGAGATCTGGATGCCCGCTTCGACCGCCTGGTTGCGCCGCCAGGCGGTGATCTGCAGCCCGGGATTGTCGATCGGACCGTCGAAGGTGACGATTCCCGGGTCCACGCGCAGTCGCTTGCCGTACGCGAGGAAGGTCGCGTTCACCGCGCGCACTTCGCCGTAAACGAGCAAGTGGCCCTCCGGCGAAGTCTTGATGTTGACCGTGCCGGCCAGCTTGCCGTCGAAACCACGCATGCGCAGCACGAGGTCCGAGCCGAGGTCGACGTCGACGTCCAGAGCGATCGGCAGGGTCGTCTCCGCAGCGCGCGCGCGGCGGCGCGGCGCCCCTTCCACGACGATATCGTCGGCAAGCTCCGGCAGGCGATCCGCGGTGTACTCGAAGCTGCCGCGGTCCACGACCAGCGCACCCGAGAGTCGCAGCTTCTGGCCGTCGAAGGCGACTTCACCCTTGCCCGAGGCGACGAGGCGCATCTCCTGGCGATCGAGAACGGTAAAGTGCTCGGCCTGCCACGCCAAGCTCGCGTTGCCCTCGGCGAGCCGCAGAGGCAGCCTGCCCTGCGCCGTGAGCGTGCCCCGCCCGCCCCGCACCGAAAGCTTCTCGACCTGCAGCGCGTCGTTCTCCAGCCGCGCACGCAGCGTACCGTCGCGCAGGTACAACCCGTAGGGCGGCACGTCGAGGGACAGGCCTTCGCCGCGCAGCGTCGCGGCGAGGGCCGGCTTGGCGAGCGTGCCAGCGATATCGACGTCGGCGCTCAACTTGCCGTCGACGCGGCCCTGCGTGACGTAGGGGCCGGCCAGGACGCCGAGGCTCGCGAGCTCGACGTTTCCCTGAAGGACGATCGCCGAGGCCGGCCCGAGTCCGACGCCGCCGGCTCCGGGCGCACGACCGATCTGACCGCCGAGCGCGGCATTGACGAAGCGCGAGGAGAGCTCCATCTTGGCCGCCACGCCGGCGCTGGTGAGCCGCGCATCCAGTGACAGCGCCTGCAGCCCGAGGTCGACGGTGCGCTCGGCGAGCACGGTGATGTCGCCTTGCGTGCGGCGCACGCGCAGCGTGCCTTCCAGTGCCGGCGCTGCGCTGACCGCCCACTCGCCGTTCAGGAGCAGCGTCGAGTGCACTCGCTCGCCCATGCCGGTCGCGGCAAGGAGCGAGGCCGCGCGCAGGCCGCTGAATTCGCCGCTCGAGCGCAGTCCCTGCGGGGTGCGCACCAGCTCGCGCACCAGGAAGCGGCCGCGCGCCAGCCTCGCCTCCAGGCGCCCGAGCGCGATGCGCTCGCGCGAAATGGCGAGCGGCACGCTGCCCTCGGTCTGGAACTCCACCTTGCCGGAGCTCGCGAGCGACACCACCTCGCCCCGCCACGTCTTGCCCTCGAGGCCGCCTCGCAGCTCCGCCACGGCGTCCGAATCGTAGGCATGCGCGGTGAGCGAGAGGCCGTGCCGGGCGGCGGTCCCGGCGAAGCGCAACGTCGCACGCTCGATCAGCACGCCGCCCGGCGCCTGCAGCTCCTCGCCCTGGGCGCTGAGCTCGCCCTGAGGCGCCTGCCAATCGCCGCGCAACGCGCCCTGCGCCGAGACGCGGCCCGAGACCTCGGACGCGAGCTCCGATAGCTCCGGCACGCGAAGCGCGAAGCGCATCTCGTCGCCCGTCCTGCCGAAGCTGCCGTGCGCGTCGAGCTGCATCTCGCCGAGCTGCGCCTGCGCCGCGGCGTTGCTTACTCGCCGCGGCGCAAGGCGCGCGCGGCCGTGCGATTTCAGCGCGAGGTCGTAGAGCGTGCTGTCCTCCACCGTCCAGTCCACGTCCGCCTGCGGCGCGTCGCCGAGGCGACCGGAAAGCGTCGCGGCTCCATTCAGCGAGCCGGCCGGATAATCGCCGAACGCTGAAGGATCGAAGCGCGCGAGGCGCACGCGAGCGTCGAAGGCGAGGGGCTCGCCGAGCCGGACGGTTCCCGAGCCGCTCAGCTCGCCGCCGCGCGCTGCAGCATGCAGCGCTCCGATCTCGATGCGCTCGCCGTGGCGCACGACCTCGGCGGCGAGCGAAATGTCCTGCTGCGAGAGCGCGGCGCGCACGCTTTGCTCTTGCGGCGTCGCGACGACGTGCAGGGTGCCTTCGAGGGACGTCTGCCGCAGCGTCGACTGCAGCGCCCTCAGGTCGAGCCGGTGGACCTTCACGGTGGCGCTCGCGCGCTGCGGCGCGAGCTCGCCGCCGCCCTCCAGGACGGCGCCCCCGGCGAGGCCGATGCGCGCCTGCTCGAAGCTCGCGCTCGTGGTGCCCTGCGTGGCGAAGCGCGCGGCGAACGAAGCGACCGGCAGGCGCGCCGCGTCGAGCGGCCCGGCCTGCGCGTTCGTCGCGGAGATCGACCCGGCGAAGCCCTGCGCGGTGGCTTGTGCACTGGCGCTCGCCTCGAGACGCGTGTGCGGCGCGGCAGCGAGGAAGCGCGCGATGTCGACGCCGCGGGCCCGTAGCTCGAGCGACTCCACGGGCTGCGCGCCGAAGGGCGCGAGCCGGGCGACGACATCGGCGTGCGCCTCGCCGAGCCCTGCCGCGAGGGTGGCCTTCAGGCGCTCGAGCGTGCCGTCGAGCTCCACTCGAGCGACGGCCGGGAAGCGCTCGTCGGCGAGGGTGAACCGCGTGCGCGCCGAGACACGACGCAGCGAGCCGAGCTCGAAGTGCTCGATGTGAACGTCGCGCAGCGCGAGGCGCGCATCCCCGGCGGCGATCTCGACCTTGCCGATCCGCGCCTCGGCGAGTCGCAGTCCTACCGGCGGCAGCCGGGGCGGTTGCGCCGCGCCCCCCTTGCCGGGCGCCACGACGAGCGAAAGCCGGTCGACCGAGAGCGGCTCGATCTCGAGCCGCGCCGAAAGGAGCGCCCCGGGGCGTAGCCGCGCGCTGAAGCGCTCGATGACGAGCTTCGTCCCCTGCGCCTCGTAGGCGATGCGCTCGGCGAAGACGCCGCTCGCCAGCGTGCCGCGCGCCCGATCGACCTGCAATGCGCCGCCGCTCGCGCCCTCGAGCTCGGCGAGCGCCCAGCGCAGCCCGGCTTCGCTCGCGAAAAGCCAGAGCGCACCGGCGCCGAGCGCGGCGACGACAAGGAGGAGGACGCCGAGCAGCGTGCCCAGCGCGAGAGCGCGCAGCCTCAGAATGAATACCCCACGGAGAAATGGAGGCGGAATTCGCTGTTTCGTTCGCCGTAGGCGATGTCCGCGCGCACCGGGCCGATAGGCGTGCGGAAGCGCGCGCCGACGCCGTAGCCGTGCGCCAGCTTGTCCGGCCTCAGACCGGCGTCCCACGCGTCGCCCGCATCGGCGAAGGCGGCGAGGCCCCAGACATCGCTCATCCAGTGCACGAACTCGATGCTGCCGACGAGCAGGCGGCGGCCGCCGACGATCGCGCCGTTCTGCTCCACGCCCAGGCTCTCGAACGCGTAGCCGCGCACCGTCTGGTCGCCGCCGGTGCGGAAGAGGAAGTTGCTCGGGATGCCCTCGAGGGCGTTCGACAGCACCGCGCCCGCCTGGCCGCGCAGCACGAGGTCGTCGACGCGTCCCACAGGCAGAAACAGGGTTGCGGCGGCGATGCCGCGCAGGAAGGCGCGCGAGGAAAGGAACTGCGGCGCGCCGCCGACCTCGACGCTTCCCACATAGCCGCGCCGCGGCAGAACGAGCGCGTCGGTGCGCCGCAGCTGGCGCCGTCCGCCGAAATACACCGCATAGCGCGTATCGGCCACCTGGTCGCCGATACGCTGGTCTTCGCTCGTCGCCGAGAGGAGCAGCGCCGCCGGCGTCGGGCCGAAGCTCAGGTTGTGGGCTACGCCGACCGAGAGCTGGCGCGTCAGCTCGCCCTGGATGTCCTGCTCCTTCGCCTGGGCGAAATAGTTCTCCCATTTCGCGCCCGGGCGCGGCGGGGAGTCGAAGTCCAGGCGCAGGTCCTTGATCTTGCGGTCCAGACGCAGGGCGCTGCGAAAGCGCCAGGCGCTGTCGAAGATGTCCATGTTGCCGTAGCGCGCCTCGACGCGCGGCCCGACGTCGGTGTTGTAGGAAAGGCCGCCTTCGATGCGCTGCGAGTTGCCCTCCAGCACGCCGACATGCAGCGGCGCGGCCTCGGCGAGCGCCGGATTCGCTTCGATCTCCGCCTGCACGCTCGCGAAGTAGCCCGATTCGAGCAGCCGCTGCTGGTAGAGCAGCAGCCGGTCGCGGTCGTAGACGTCGCCGGGGCGGAACGGCGCGAGATTCGCCGCCAGCGCCTCCGGATAGCGGCGCGCGCCGGTGACGTCGATCGGGCCGAAGCGGAACGGCGGGCCGCTCTCGATTTCCACGCGCAGGTGCGCCTGCGCTTCCTTGGGGTCGATGCGCGCTTCGCTCGAGGCGACGTGCGCCGAGGCATAGCGCCAGCCGGCGAGCTCGCGCACCGCATCGCGCTTCGCCGACTGCCATTGCTCCTGCCGGAACGGCTCGCCTCGCCGCAGCGCCCAGTTCTGGCGCACGCGCGCGAGCAGGGCCCGCGCCTCGCCGTCCGTCTTCGCCGGGCCGCTGAAGCCGATCTCGACGTCCGCGACGCGGGTGCGCGCCCCGGGCTCGACGCGCACGTGGACCACCCAGGGCTCGGCCGCCTCGTCGATGCTGGTGCGCACCTGCGCCGAGAAGTAGCCTTCGGTGGCGAGCGCCTCCTTCGCCTCGAAGGCTGCCTCGTCCACCAGCCGGCGCAGCCGGTCGGCGGTCATGTCCGGATCGCTGCGCCAGCGCATCAGCGAGAGCCGCTCGAGCAGCTTGGCGAGCGGCGCCGGCGCGTCGATGTCGACGCGATACTCGAGCGCGGCCGCGCCTGCGCGGCCGGCGAGCACGAGGAGCAGCGCCACCAGACAGGCGCGCACCCTCGTTAGACTAGAATCGATCGCGATGAAAATCCTCGTCTCCAACGACGACGGCTACTTTTCGCCCGGCATCACCCGGCTCGCCGCGGCGCTCGCGCGCCGGGGCGACGTGACCGTGGTGGCGCCCGAGCGCGACCGTTCCGGCGCGTCCAACTCGCTGACGCTCGATCGTCCGCTCGTGGTGCGGCGCGCCTCGGACGGCGTCTACTCGGTCAACGGTACGCCGACCGACTGCGTGCACATCGCGGTCACGGGCCTCCTCGACTTCACGCCGGACATCATCGTATCGGGCGTGAACCTGGGCGCAAACATGGGCGACGATACGATCTACTCCGGCACCGTGGCCGCCGCCGTGGAAGGCTACCTGCTCGGCATCCCGTCGCTCGCCGTGTCGCTCACCAGCAAAACCGGCACGCACTTCGAGAGCGCCATCGGCGTCGCGCTCGAGATGGTGGAGCGCCTGGCGCGCCGGCCGTTCGGCGAGCCGGTGCTCTTCAACGTCAACGTGCCCGACGTGCCGCGCGAGCGTCTGCGCGGCCTCGCGGTGACGCGCCTCGGCAAGCGGCACAAGGCCGAGCCGGTCCTCAAGCTGATCACGCCGCGCGGTGAGGACGCGTACTGGATCGGCCCGGCCGGCGGCGCCGCGGACGCCGGCCCGGGCACCGACTTCCACGCGGTGGAGCAGGGGTGCGTTTCGGTGACGCCGCTGCGTCTGGATCTCACCCATACCGCGCAGCTCGACCGGGCGCGCGAATGGCTCGCGAGTTGAACGCGCGCGTGGGGAAGCCGGTTCCGGTCCTGGGCATCGGCATGACCTCACAGCGCACCCGCACGCGCATGGTCGAGCGCCTGCGCGCGCGCGGCATCCTCGACGAGCGGGTGCTCGGTGCCATGGCGCAGGTGCCGCGACATTTGTTCGTCGAGGAGGCGCTCTCCAGCCGGGCTTACGAGGATACGGCGCTGCCCATCGGCTTCGCGCAGACCATCTCGCAGCCCTACGTCGTGGCGCGCATGATCGAGCTCGTGCTCGGCGCGCGCGCGCCGCGCCGGGCGCTCGAGGTCGGCACGGGCTGCGGCTACCAGGCCGCCGTGCTCGCGCGCGTGTTCGCCGAGGTGTACTCGATCGAGCGCATCCGCGCGCTGCTCGAGCGCGCGCGGCGCAACCTGCTCGGGCTGCGCCTCGCCAACCTGCGCCTCGCGCACGGCGACGGCTATGCCGGCCTCCCGGACGCCGCGCCGTTCGATGCGATCGTGGTCGCCGCGGCCGCACCGAGCGTGCCGCAGGTGCTCGCGCAGCAGCTCGCCCCCGGTGGGAGAATGATATTGCCGCTACGCGCCGGAGGCGGCCAGCGGCTGGTGTTGATCGAGCGGCGCATCGGGCAAAACGGCCGCGCCTGGATGGAGTCCGAGCTCGATCCCGTGCACTTCGTTCCGATGGAGGCGGGCAAAGCGTGAGACGCGTCCTGGTCATCGCCGCCCTGCTGGCCGTCGCCGGTTGCGCTTCCGGACCGCCGGCCCCGGTGGTGGAGCGGAGCGCCGCGCGCCGCGCGTCCACGAAGCCCCCGGTGAAGCCGGGGGCGCCGGTGCGCACCGTTGCGCCGCCCACGGCCACGGACGGCTATTACATCGTGCAGCGCGGCGACACGCTCTACAGCATCGCGCTCGAGCATGGCGCCGACTACCACGACGTCGCACAGTGGAACCGCCTCGACGACCCGGCGCAGATCAAGGTGGGACAGGCGCTGCGCGTCGAGCCGCCGCCGAACGCCGTGCAGATCGGTCGCGCGCCGGTCGTTGCCCGTATCGAATCGCGCCCCCTCGAGCCGGCCTCCGCCGCACCGTCGTCGTCGAAGCCCGAGCCGACGCCCGTCGTGCAGCCCAAGGCGCTCCCAGAGCCGAAGTCTCCGCCGAGCGCGGCCGGCGCAGCGCAGTTCATCTGGCCGGTCAAGGGCAAGGTGATCGCCGGCTTCGCCGCGCCGCGCTCCAAGGGCATCGACATCGACGGCAAGCTCGGCGAGCCGGTCATCGCCGCGGCGGCCGGTCGCGTCACCTATGTCGGCAGCGGCATCCCGGGCCTCGGCAAGCTGGTCGTCATCAAGCATGACAACGGCTTCATCACCGTTTACGCCCACAACCGCGCCATCCTGGTAAAGGAGCAGCAGGCCGTGGCGCGCGGGCAGAAGATCGCCGAGCTCGGCGCCTCGGATTCCGACCGTCCGAAGCTGCATTTCCAGATCCGCAAGGGTGCGGCGGCGGTCGACCCGCTGCGCTACTTGCCCGCCCTTTGACGGGCCGGGCGGCGCCGCTCGACGAGCGCCTCGGCCAGGTCGGCGACCGCGCCGGCGTACAGGGCGCTGCGGTTGTAGCGGGTGATGACGTAGAAATTGTGCAGACCGAGGCGCAGGTCTCCGGCGAGATCGATGACCGCCGCCGGCGTCGTATCCGAGGGCACGCCGCGCTCGGTGCGCAGCCCGGCCTCGGCGAGCTCGGCCACCGAGTGGGCCGGGCGCACCGCGCCGTCGGCGTACGCGCGCCAGGCATCGCCCGCGATTTCGCTCACGCGCAGCTGCACCGGCTCGCCGGGATGCCAGCCGTGGCGGAGCAGGAAGTTGGCGACGCTGCCGATCGCATCGGCCGCGCTCCCGCGCAGGTCGATGCTGCCGTTTCCGTCGAAATCCACGGCGTAGCGGCGCGCGCTGCCGGGCATGAACTGCGGAATGCCGATCGCCCCGGCGTACGAGCCGTTCACCGAGAACACGTCGATGCCGTTGTCGCGCGCGAAGAGCAGGAACTGCTCGAGCTCGCTGCGGAAGAACGGCGCCCGCGCAGGATAGTCGAAGGCGAGCGTGGTGAGCGCGTCGACGACGCGCCAGCGCCCGGAGTGGCGCCCGTAGTAGGTCTCGACGCCGATGATCGCCACGACGTACTGCGCCGGGACGCCGTAGTCGCGCTCGGCGCGCGCGAGGCTCGCGCGGTTGGCGCGCCAGAACTCGAGCCCCGCGGCAATGCGCTTGTCGTTGACGAACTGGCTGCGGAACTCGGCCCAGGTCGGCTGCTGCTCGGGCCGGATAGACTGCAGCGCCGGCTCGACGCGCTGCGCGCGGGCGAATACGGCGCGCAGCTCGTCCTCGAGGAAGCCATGCCGCGCGACCATCTCGTCGACGAAGGCGCGCACCTCGGGACGCGTGTCGTAGCCCTGTGCGCGCGCCGGGGCGCCGGCGATCAGGCAGAGTGCCCAGAGGAGCGCGGCGGCCGCGCCTTTCATGCGAGCTCCAGCCGGCGCACCAGTCGCCTTAGCCGCTCGGTCCCGGCGCGGCTCGGGCGCGCACCGTAGCGCAGGGCGATGTAGAGCGAAGCGATGCGCAGGATGGCGCGCCGCGAGCCCGGGAGCGCGCGCGCCGCGCGCGCCGAGTAGTCGCGCGGTCCCTCGTGGCCGGCGCGCTCGACGCCGCGCGCGGCGAGCTTGCCGCAGAAGAGCTGCCACGCCTTCTGCACCGGATCGGGGCGCGTGATGCGGCGCAGCGACCAGGCGAGCAGCGCGAGCGTCAGCACACCGAGCACGGTGAAGAGCGTGGCGGTCATATTGCGCCAGTCGGCGCTGCGCATGCCGAGCGAGAGCATCAGGCTGCGTTGCCGGTCCTGGTCGTAGGAGAGCACCCAGACGTTCCAGCGGTGCGCAAGCGCCTCCCACTGGCTCCGCACGCCTCGCAGCCATTCCATGTCGGCCCGCATCATGAGCGGCAGCCGCGCATCCTGGGGCAGTGCGCCGGAGAGGCCGGCCTGCAGGCGCGTCGGCATCGCCGCGGCCGTGGGGTCGACGCGTACCCACCCGCGGCCGCGCAGATACACCTCGCTCCAGGCGTGCGCGTCCGATTGGCGCACCGTGAGAATGTGGTCGGCCCCGTTCAGCTCGCCGCCCTGGTAGCCGGTCACCACGCGCGCCGGCACGCCGGCCGCGCGCATGAGGAAGGTGAAGGACGACGCGAAGTGCTCGCAGAAGCCCTCGCGTGTGTCGAAGAGGAACTCGTCGATCGAGTTCGCGCCGAGCAGCGGCGGATCGAGGGTGTAGGCGTAGCGACCCCGCTGCAGGAAGCCGAGCGCGCGCGCAAGCACCTCGGCATCGGAGTGCGACCCGGTCCGCCACTCGCGCGCAAGCTCGCGCGCGCGCGGGTCGACTTCCGGAGGCAGGCGCAGCGCGCGCTCCAGCCAGCGCGGCTGCTCGTCGGCGCGCGCCTCCGGCAGGGTGATCGACACCATGTTGTAGAGGATTCGGCTGCGCACCGGCCCGTCCGCATAGATCTGCCCGTCGAAGGTCATGTGTGCATGCTCGGGAACGCGTGCCGCGCTTTCGAGCGCGAAGAGCCAGCGCCGGTTGTGCGGTTCGAGGACCACCGAGTATCGGTAGGCCCCCGTGCCCCGCGGCGGCGTAAAGGGCGTCGAGCCGCCGCTCGCGCCGCTCCACGTACGGCCGTCGAAGTCCCAGAGCACGGGCCCGCGCCAGTAGCGCATCGCGGCGGGCGGTGCCTCGCTCTCGAAGGCCGCGCGGAACGCTATGGCGTCGGACTGCGCGAGCTGCGAAAGGTTTCCCGGCGTCATCGTCTCCGACAGGCCGGTAAGGCCGGTGTACGCGTCGCGCGGCATTCCCCACAGCGGGCCGTCGACGCGCGGAAAGAAGAGAAAAAGCGCGAGCGCCGCCGGGAAGGCGTGGGCGAGGAGCACTGCGGCAGTTCGTGCATTGGCCGGCGCGGCGCGCTGAGGGGCGCTGAAGCCGACCAGCGTCGCCGTGATGGCGAATACGCCCGCCGCCATGGCCGCCGCGGTCGGGATCGTCTGCGAGTAGAGGAAGTTGGTGACGATGAGGAAATAGCCGAGAAAAGCCGCGACGGCGGCATCGCGATGGGTGCGCGACTCGAGCAGCTTCAGCCCGGAGAAGAGCATCAGCAGCATTACGCCCGACTGCCGTCCGAAGAGGGTACGGTACTCGAGCCATACCCCGAGCAGCCCGGCGAGCGCGAACGCGAGCACCAGCCAGCGCGAGGGCAGCGGCGCGCGGTTGAGCGTGCAATACAGGCGCCAGCCATAGAGACACAGGGTGAGCCCCGTCAGCCACCAGGGCGCGCGCAGGGCGTGCGGCGCGGTGACGATGGCGAGCGACGCCGTAAGCCAGGCGAGGTCGCGCGCGCTCATGAGGCGCCGCTCGGGCGAGAGCGGGTGCGCGAGCTTCACGAGGGCTCTCCGTATAGCGCGAGCGCCTGCAGGCAGGCGCCGCGCTGCCGGTCGCCGCGCGCCGGGCCGATCTCTACGCCAGGCAGCCGCAGCCCGTAGTTGCGGCCGCTGCGATCGGCCGCGAGCACCCAGCCGGCGAGGCGCGACAGTCGACGCTCGCGGCCGAGGCCGGCGGGCAACAACGCCCAGTCGAGCCACAGCTCGGCTGCCGCCTCGCCGCTGAACTGCTTGGTGAGCATGTCGTCGCTGCGCGCCACCGCCTTCCATGCCACGTGGCGCGGCGAGTCGGAGAGCTGGTAGGCGCGCAATCCCGCATAGTCGTCGTTGCCCGGCACCGGGGAGCGCAGGCCGCCGCTCGCGCTTTCCGCGATCGCCGGCGGCAGCGCCGAGCGCTCGGGACGGGGGTAGACGAGGCAGCGCGCGTCGGGCTCGACATAGCTCCAGGCGCGGAAGAGCCCGAGCGGGAAGCGCGTCTCGAGCATCACCCGGCGGAGCGGCAGCCAGCCGCGCCGCTCGGCCGGCACGGCGAGCACGACCTCGGCGATCCCGCCCCCCGGCACGTCGACCACGAGCTGCGAGCGCGAGCCGACGTGGCGCGCCAGGATGGCCGGGCGGTCGAAGGCGCCGCGCGCATCAAGGTAGAGGCGAAACTGCGCCGCTTCACCGGCGAACACCGGCTCGGCACGGCCGGTGCTCACGGCGAGGCGCGCGAGGTTGCGCGCCGTGTGCACCATGCCGGCGAGCCCCATGCCGGCGAGCAGGAAGGTGAGCGCGAAGCCGAGCGACAGCGAGTAGTTGATCGAGCCGATGAGCAGGATGAGCAGCGTGAGCGCGAACAGCGCGCCGAGCCGGGTGGGCACGATGTAGACGCGGCGATGCACGAGCACGACGGTGCCGCGCTCGGGCGGCGTGAACCCGTACAGCCAGTTGGCGAGGCGGGGATGCCGCTCGAGCAGCGCGCCGATCATTGCGGGCGCGCGATCAGGCTGTCGGCCCGTCGTATTTCCAGCGCCCGCGCCAGGCGCCGAGCACCAGGTTGGGATACTGCGCCTGGCCGAGCGTGCCGTTGTAGCGGCCGAGCGCGCGGAAGTAGTCGCCTTTCTCCAGATCCAGGTAGTAGCGCAGGATGGCGCAGCCGTAGGCGAGGTTGGTGCGAAGGTGGAAGAGATTGTGCTCGCGCCGGCCGATGAGCTTCACCCAGAACGGCATCACCTGCATGTACCCGCGTGCGCCGGCGCGCGACACCGCGTACTTGCGGAAGCCGCTCTCCACCTCGATCACGCCAAGCACGAGCTGCGGGTCGAGCCGGGCACGCGTCGCCTCGTAGTGCACCGTGCGCAATAGTGCGAGCCGCTGCTTGCGATCGGGGATGCGCGGCGCGAGGCGGCGGTCCATCTCGGCGAGCCAGCGCTGCGCGTCGGCGCGTGAGCGGAAGAACATGGCCGGCACGGCCGTATCGGACACCTGCCGGGAAAGCCGCGTACGCACCGCATCGGCGAGCTCCTCGTAGCGCTGCGCGCCGCCGAGCGCCTGTATCGGCAGCATGACGGCGAGCAGGAAGGCGAAGATCTTCAAGCGGCCTTCTGCCCGAGCAACGGCGCGAGGCGCGCGAGCGGCACGTCCTGCGGCTTCTCGTCGCGGCGACCCTTGAGCTCGGCCGTGCCGGCGGCGAGCCCGCGCTCGGAAAGCACCACGCGCTGCGGGATGCCGATGAGATCCATGTCGGCGAAGAGCACGCCTGGCCGCTCCTCCCGGTCCTCGAGGAGCACGTCGACGCCGCTCCCGCGCAGCTCCTGGTACAGATCGTCGGCGGCCTGCCGGACCGCGGCGCTCTTGTGGTAGCCGATGGGCACGATGCAGGCCTCGAACGGCGCGATCGGCGCCGGAAAGACGATGCCGCGCGCGTCGTGGTTCTGCTCGATGGCTGCCGCCACCACCCGGGTCACGCCGATGCCGTAGCAGCCCATCTCGAACGGCTTTTCCGCGCCCGAAGCATCGAGGAAGGTCGCGTGCATCGACGTGGAATATTTCGTGCGCAGCTGGAAGATGTGCCCGACCTCGATGCCGCGGACGATCTCCAGGCGGCCGCGTCCGTCGGGACTGGGATCGCCGGGCACGACGTTGCGCAGGTCGGCGACGTGCGGCTCGGGCAGGTCGCGGCCGAAGTTGACGCCGGCGAGGTGATAGCCGGGCTCGTTCGCGCCGCAGACGAAGTCGCTCAAGTGCGCGACCGTCCGGTCGGCGTAAACCGCGATCGACTCGGCGATGTCGACCGGCCCGATGTAGCCGGCGCGGCAGCCGAGCGCGTCTTCCACCTCGGCTTCCGAGGCGAAGCGGAAGGGGCCGATCACCTTCTGCGCCTTGACCTCGTTCAGCTCGTGGTCGCCGCGCAGCAGAAGCAGCGTGAACGCGCCGGGCACGCCGTAAGGGACCGAAGTGCGCACCAAGGCGACCGCCTTCACCGTGCGCTCGAGCGCGATGCCGAGGAGCGCGGCAACGTCCTCGCATTTCGTCTTTCCCGGCGTCGCCACCTTGCGCAGCTCTTCGCGCGCGGGCGCTCGCGGTGGCGCGGGCGCGAGCGCCTCCGCGAGCTCCACGTTCGCGGCGTAGTCGGACTGCGGGCAGAAGGCGATGGCGTCCTCGCCCGACTCCGCGAGCACGTGGAACTCGTGCGAGCCGGTGCCGCCGATCGCGCCGGTGTCGGCCGCCACGGCGCGAAAGCGCAGGCCGAGCCGGGTGAAGATGCGCGTGTACGTGTCGTACATGTTGCGATATTCGCGCTCGAGGTCCGCGTAATCGGCATGGAAAGAATAGCCGTCCTTCATGACGAATTCGCGCCCCCTCATGATGCCGAAGCGCGGGCGGCGCTCGTCGCGGAACTTCGTCTGAATCTGGTAGAAGTGCGCCGGCAGACGGCGATAGCTCTTGAGCTCGCTCCGCGCGAGGTCGGTCACCACCTCTTCGGAGGTCGGCTGCAGCACGAACTCGCGCTCGTGACGGTCCTCCAAGCGCAGCAGCTCCGGCCCATAGGCCTGCCAGCGCCCCGACTCCTGCCAGAGCTCCGCCGGCTGCACCACCGGCATGACGATCTCCATCGCGCCCGCACGGTTCATTTCCTCGCGCACGATGCGCTCGACCTTCTGAAGAACCCGCACGCCGAGCGGCAGCCAGCTGTAGATGCCGGCCGACAGGCGCCGGACGAGGCCGGCGCGCAGCATCAGGCGATGGCTCGCGATCTCCGCTTCGGCCGGGACTTCCTTTTGCGTTGCAATGAAAAAGCTGGAGGATCTCATGGCCGCCACCGCGCTTCTTAAGACATTGTCTTTGCCGGTGGGCTGTGGAAAAATCGAAACGCGCATTTTACTTGAGGCTAACTTAGGCGGTGCAGCCATGCTCGACAAGGAAGGCTACCGTCCGAACGTCGGCATCGTCCTCGTCAACACGAGGAACGAGGTGTTCTGGGGCAAGCGCGTCAACCAGCATGCCTGGCAGTTTCCGCAAGGCGGAATCAAGCAGGGCGAAACCCCGCTGCGCGCCATGTACCGCGAGCTCGAGGAAGAGATCGGCCTGTTGCCGGACCATGTGCGGTTACTCGGGCGCACACGCGAGTGGCTGCGCTATGAAGTGCCGGAGAAGTGGCTGCGGCGCGCGCGCCAGGGAGGCGCAGAAAGCTGCGCGTCGCTTGCCGGCCGCAACGGCTACCGCGGGCAAAAGCAGATCTGGTTCCTGCTGCGCATGGTCGGCCGCGACTGCGACGTCCGCCTGCGCGCGAGCGGCCATCCGGAGTTCGATGCGTGGCGCTGGCACGACTACTGGCTGCCGGTCGACGCGGTGATCGACTTCAAGCGCGAAGTCTACCGGCAGGCCCTGCTCGAGCTGCATCGCTACCTGCAGGCGGACCGGCGCGCGCGGGCGCGCCCGCCGGAGGCGCTCTCGACCTAAGGCGGCGATGGACCGGGTCTACGAGCCGCTGCCGATGCGGGAGCTGGGGAGGGATGCCGGCTTTCGCCGGCCGACGGCGCCCCTGCCGGCGCGCGTCACCCTGGAGTCCCCGGCGCTGCAGGTGATGACCGACCTTTCGCGGCTCGCCCCGGCGCTGATACGGCCGCGTGCACCGCTCGCCGGCGCCAACGACTTCATGATCCGGCGCGGCGTGCGTTTGCTGCTCGTGGTCGACTACCGGGAGAACGTCCTCGGAATCCTGACCGCGACCGACCTCCTGAGCGAGCGCCCGATGCGCGTCGCGATCGAGCGCGCGCTGACGCGGGAAGAGCTGACCGTGGCCGACGTGATGACGCCGGCGGAGCGCGTCGAGGTGATCGAGCTCGCCGACGTGGAGAGCGCGCATGTCGGGCATGTGTTCGAAACGTTGCGCCGTGCCGGGCGACAACACGCCCTGGTGGTCGACCACGACGCGCTGCCGCCGGCGCGCCCGCTCGAGCCGGCGCGGTGGCGGACGATGGTGCGCGGCATCTTCTCGCTCTCGCAAATCGCACGCCAGCTCGGCATCGCAGTGCAGCCCGGCGCAGAAGTGGCGCGCACCTTCTCGGAGATCGAAGCGGCGATCCGCTGACGCGCGCTCGCATAGCCGAGCTCAATTGCGCGCATTACCAAATTCCATTTGATCAATCGCCGGCCGCTCTTTAGGCTGGCAGCCCTCATTTCCCAGGAGGTGGCATGAAAGCGCTGAAAGGCACCAAGACGCACGAGAATCTCAAGGCGGCGTTCGCCGGCGAGTCGCAGGCCAACCGCCGTTACCTCTATTTCGCGGCGAAGGCCGACGTCGAAGGGCAGAACGACGTGTCGGCGCTGTTCCGCTCGACCGCCGAGGGCGAGACCGGGCATGCGCACGGGCACCTGGAGTACCTCGAGGCGGTGGGCGATCCCGCGACCAATCTGCCGATCGGCAGGACACGCGAGAACCTCAAGGCCGCCGTCGCCGGCGAGACGCACGAGTACACCGACATGTACCCGGGGATGGCGAAGCAGGCGCGCGACGAGGGCTTCGGCGAGATCGCCGACTGGTTCGAGACGCTCGCCAAGGCCGAGCGCAGCCACGCCAACCGCTTCCAGAAAGCGCTGGACGGTTTGAGTGATTAGCCGCGACAGCCTTCTTTCGCTGGAGGCGTATGCGCGCGAGCGCAGCGCCTTCCGCGCGAAGGTGATCGAGCACAAGAGGCGGCGCACCGTGCACCTCGGCGAGCACATCACGCTGCAGTTCGAGGACGAGCTGACCATCCGCTATCAGGTGCAGGAGATGCTGCGCATCGAGCGCATCTTCGAGGAGGAAGGCATCCGCCACGAGCTGGAGGCCTACAACCCGCTGGTGCCCGACGGCTCGAACTGGAAGGCGACGATGCTGATCGAGTACCCCGAGGTCGAGGAGCGCCGGCGGATGCTCGCCCGGCTGAAGGGCGCGGAGCGGCGCGTATGGGTGCAGGTGCAGGGCTGCGAGCGCGTGTTTGCGGTTGCCGACGAGGACCTCGAGCGCGAGAACGAGGAGAAGACTTCTTCCGTTCACTTCCTGCGCTTCGAGCTCGACGCGGCGATGCGCGTGGGGCTGCGCCAAGGCGCGGCCGTGAGCATCGGCATCGACCATCCGGACTACCGGGCAACCGTCGAGCTCGCGCCGCCCGTGCGCGAGGCCCTGGTCGCCGACCTCGCTTGACGCGCCGGCTCGCGCGCCTGCTCGCGCTGCCGCTCTTCGTGGGCGCGGCCTGCGCGCCGCTGCCCGAGGAGCAGAGCGAGTGGGAGCGCGAGCACCTCGCGCCGGCTCCGCAGGAGCGACAAGCGGCGTTGCCGGCGTACCCGGCGGACACCGACCTGGTCGAGTTCGCCGTGCCGGAAAGCGCGGGCTTTCGCTTCTTCATCGACGCCGCCTCGCTCGCGGTCGGCGACGACGGCATCGTGCGCTACGTCCTGCTCGCGCGCAGTCCCAACGGCGTGGACAACGTCAGCTTCGAAGGGCTGCGCTGCGCGACGGGCGAGTACCGCTTGTACGCGGTAGCGAGGTCGGATCGCACCTGGTCCGCGCGCGCCGGCTCCTGGCAGCGCGTCTCGGCGGCGAGCGGCGGGCCCTGGCGCCTCGTGCTGCGGCGCGACTTCTTTTGCCCGGGCGACGTGGCGATCGGCAGCCGCGAGGAAGGCCTTCGCGCGCTGCGCGAGCAGCGCTAAACCAGCACCAAGTTGTCGCGGTGGATGAGCTCGGGCTCGTCCACATAGCCGAGGATCGTCTCGATTTCAGCCGAAGGCCGCCGGAGGATGCGCCGCGCTTCCTCGGCAGAGTAATTCACCAGGCCGCGCGCCACCTCCCGGCCCTGCGCATCGACGCACGCGACTACCTCGCCGCGCTGGAACTCGCCGCGCACGTCGGTGACGCCGATCGGGAGCAGGCTCTTGCCGTCTCGGCACAACGCCTTCACCGCGCCGGCGTCCAGTACGAGGTGCGCCGCGACCGTCAGGTGGTCGGCAAGCCACTGTTTGCGCGCCGCGAGCGGCACCGTGCGCGCGCGCAGCAGCGTGCCGAGCCGCTCGCCCCGCGCGAGGCGCAGGAGCACGTCGGGCTCGTGTCCGGACGCAATGACGGTATGCGCGCCGCTTCGCGCCGCTCGGCGCGCCGCCTGCACCTTGGTGAGCATGCCGCCCTTGGCGATTGCACTGCCGGAGCCGCCGGCCATCGCCTCCAGGCGCGCGTCGCCCGCATCGGCTTCCTCGACCAGTCTGGCCCCGGGATGACGGCGCGGATCGGCATCATAGAGGCCGGCCTGGTCGGTCAGGATGACGAGCACCTCGGCCTCGACCAGGTTCGTCACGAGCGCCCCGAGCGTATCGTTGTCGCCGAACTTGATCTCGTCGGTCACGACGGTGTCGTTCTCGTTGATCACCGGAATGACATGCAGCCCGAGCAGCGTGCGCAGGGTCGAGCGCGCGTTGAGATAGCGCTGCCGGTCGGCGAGGTCGGCATGCGTCAGCAGCACCTGCGCGGTGCGCAGGCCATGCGCGCGGAAGCAGCTCTCGTAGCACTGCACCAGCCCCATCTGGCCGACCGCCGCCGCCGCCTGCAGCTCGTGCATGGTATGCGGGCGCCGCGCCCAGCCCAGGCGCTGCATGCCCTCGGCGATCGCGCCGCTCGACACCAGCACGATGCGCCGGCCGCCGCGTACCAGCTCGGCGATTTGCCCGGTCCAGCGGCCGATCGCCTCGGCGTCGAGGCCCCGGCCCTCGCCGGTGACGAGGCCGGAGCCGACCTTGACGACGAGCGACTTCGCTTGCTGGACCGGGCTCATGGCGGCGCTGCAGAGCTCACGACGCGAGCTCCCGGGCGATCGCCTTGAGGAGCGCAGGGCAACGCTCGCCGGTCAGGGCGGAGATCACGAACCAGGGGCGCTTCCAGCGCAGCCGCGCGACGATGCGCTGCGCCCGCGGCTCGGCGTCCGGCACCGCGTCGCTTTTGTTGAAAACCAGCCAGCGCGGCTTGCGCGCGAGCGCGGCATCGTACGCCTTCAGCTCGGCGGCGATGACTCGTGCGTGCGCCTCCGCCCGCTCGTCGGTGAGATCGACCAGATGCAGGAGCAGCCGCGTGCGCGACAGGTGACGAAGGAACTGGTGGCCGAGCCCGGCCCCCCGGGAAGCGCCCGCGATCAGGCCCGGGATGTCGGCCACGACGAAGCTGCGCTCGCCGACGCGCACGACGCCGAGCGACGGGTTGAGCGTGGTGAACGGATAGTCCGCGACCTTCGGGCGCGCGGAGGAGACGGCGCGGATGAAGGACGATTTTCCCGCGTTCGGCAGCCCGAGGAGGCCGACGTCGGCGAGCACGCGCAGCTCCAGCACGAGCCGGCGGCTCTCGCCCGGCTCCCCGCGGGTGAACTGCCGCGGCGCGCGGTTGACGCTCGACTTGAAATGCACGTTGCCGAGGCCGCCTTGGCCGCCGCGCGCGAGCAGCGCGCGCTCGCCGTCGCGCACCAGGTCGGCGACGGGGTCGCCCGTCTCCTCGTCGCGGATCACGGTGCCCACCGGCATGCGCAGCTCGATGTCGCCGCCCGCTCGCCCGTTGCAGTCCGAGCCCGCGCCGCGCGCCCCGTCCGCGGCACGGTGAATGCGCGCATAGCGGTAATCGATCAGCGTGTTGACGTTGCGGTCGGCGCGCCCCCAGACGCTGCCGCCGCGGCCGCCGTCCCCGCCGTCCGGGCCGCCGCGCGGCACGTACTTTTCGCGCCGGAAGTGCGCGGAGCCGTCGCCGCCCTTGCCCGCGTGCACCTCGATCTTCGCTTCATCGATGAACTTCATGTCGACAAACAAAAAAGCCCTATCGGGTTCGATAGGGCTTTGTGTGGAATGCGTACCGGCTATGCCGGTGCGGCTTGCGCTATGACGCTCACGGTGTTGTTGTTGTCGGCGCCGCGAACCCGGTACTCGACGTGGCCCGCGACTCGGGCATAGAGCGTATGGTCGCGCCCCATGCCGACGTTCTCGCCGGGATGGACCCGCGTGCCGCGCTGGCGCACCAGGATCTGCCCGGCATTGACCCGCTCGCCGCCGAACACCTTGACGCCGAGGCGCTTCGCCTGCGAATCGCGTCCGTTGCGCGAGCTGCCGCCCGCCTTCTTGTGTGCCATGGCTTGCTACCCTTCGAGGATGTCGTCGATGCGGACCTCGGTGTACGACTGCCGATGCCCCTGCGTTTTCTGATAGTGCTTGCGCCGGCGCAGCTTGAAGATGCGTACCTTGTCGCCGCGGCCCTGCGCGGTGACGGTGCCCTTGACGAGCGCGCCCGAGACGAGCGGCGCTCCGACCTTGACGCTCTCGCCGTCGCCCACGAGCAGCACCTGGTCGAAAGAGACGGCGCCGCCGACTTCGGCGGAAAGTCGCTCGAGGCGAAGCTTCGCGCCCGACTCGACGCGGTACTGTTTGCCGCCTGACTTGATGACTGCGTACATTGTGGCTTTCTGGACGCCTGAAAGGGCGCGAATTATAAGGGAATCATGAGCTTTGTGTCCATGCTGGCGCCCGTCGCCGAAGAGATGCGGCAGGTCGACGCACTGATCGGGCGTCGCCTCGAATCCGACGTGCCGCTCGTCCGGGAGGTGGCGCAGTACATCGTCGGCTCGCGCGGCAAGCGGCTGCGACCGGCGCTGCTCCTGCTCTCTTGCGGCGCGGCCGGAGCGAATGAGCGCAGCCCGATGCGCGCTAGGCTCACGCTCGCCGCGGTGATCGAGTTCATCCATACCGCGACCCTGCTGCACGATGATGTGGTCGACGAGTCGCGGCTGCGCCGCGCCCAGCCGACGGCGAACGCGGCTTTCGGCAATGCGGCGGCGGTCCTGGTCGGCGACTTCCTCTACTCGCGCGCCTTCCAGATGATGGTCGAGGTCGACGACATGGCGGTGATGCGCGTGCTCGCCGAGGCGACCAATACGATCGCCGCAGGCGAGGTGCTGCAGCTCATGGGCAGCCACGACCCGGAGGTGGACGAGGCGCGCTATCTCGAGGTGATCCGGCGCAAGACGGCGCGGCTCTTCGAGGCGGCGGCGCGCCTGGGCGGGGTGCTCGGGCGCAGCGGCGTGGCGGTCGAGGAGGGGCTCGCGGCCTACGGCGCGCACGTCGGCACGGCGTTCCAGCTGATCGACGATGTGCTCGATTATTCCGGGGACGCGGGCGCGATCGGCAAGAGCTTGGGTGATGACCTCGCCGAGGGCAAGCCGACGTTGCCACTCATCCACGTGCTGCGCACCGGCACGCCGGCGCAGGCGGCGCTCGTGCGCCGCGCCATCGTGGAGGGCGGGCGGGAAGACTTCGTGCCGGTGCTCGAGGCCATGCGTGCCTGCGGCTCGCTCGACTACGCGCGTGCGGCGGCGCTCAAGGAATCGCAGGCGGCGGTGCACTCGATCGCGGTGCTGCCAGCCTCGGGCTACAAGGATTCTTTGCTAGAATTGGCGTCCTTTTCCGTGACGCGCGATTCCTGACCCTCGTGTTCTGCGCGTCCTGACTCGGGGTGTAGCTCAGCCTGGTAGAGTACTGCGTTCGGGACGCAGGTGTCGCTGGTTCAAATCCAGTCACCCCGACCAACAACCCTGGCCCGGCTTTGCCGGCCGCAAATAACTAAGATAAGCGCCATGGGTCGACTTCTGGTTCTCGCCGCCATCGTCTTCGCCGGCATCTGGCTGCTGCGCCGCGCGCTCGCGCGCGCGCACGACGAGGACCGCGGCGCGTCGCCGCGCGCCGCCGAGGAGCTGGTGCGCTGCGCGCAATGCGGACTCCTCCTGCCGCGTGCCGAGGCGCGCGAAGCGGGCGGAAAGCGCTTCTGCTCCGAGGAGCACGCGCGGCGCGGAGCGCGCGCGAGCTGATGCAGGCGGCGCCGCTCGGCTACCCGGAGCTCTTCCTCGCGCCCGTCGAGGGCGCCGGCAAGTCGTTCTGGATCTCGCTCGGCTACTTCAACCTCTATCGCATCGCCATCGCGACGCTGTTCTTCAGCCTGTCGCTCGTCTACGACGACCAGCTCAACCTCGGCGCGCATTCGCTGGCGCTCTTCCGCGCGGTGTGCGCCGCGTATCTCCTTGCGGCGATCGGGCTGCACGGCCTGCTGCGCCAGGTGCGAGAGCATTTCAACCTGCAGCTCACCGTGCAGGTGTCGCTCGATATCGTCGCGATCACGGTGCTCATGTACGCGAGCGGCGGGATGGGCAGCGGCCTGGGGGTGATGCTGCTCGTCTCGCTCATCGCGGCGGCCATCGTCGCGCCCCGGCGCCTGCGGCTGCTCTACGCCGCTCTCGCGAGCATCGCGCTCCTGCTACAGCACGCCTATTGGGTGTTTCTCAAGGACGCGCCGGCCAACAGCTTCCTGCAGCCCGCGCTGCTCGCCATGGGCTGTTTCGCCGCGAGCGGCATCACCGGCGTGCTCGCGCAGCGCGTCGCGGCGAACGAGCGCCTCGCGCTGCAGCGCGGCCGCGCGCTCGCGGCGCAGACGCGCGTCAATCAGCTCGTGCTCCAGGACATGCACGACGGCGTGCTCGTCCTCGACCGCGACGGGCGCATCGTCCAGTACAACCCGCCAGCCCAGGTGCTGCTCTCTGCCGGGCGGCTGCTCGGCCTCGATATCGAGGCGATCGATGCCCGGCTCGCCGAGCACTGGCGCGCCTGGCGCGCCGCCGGCGCGCCGCCGCGTGCCGCCGTCGACCTTGCGCTCGGCGGCCGCGAGCTCGGCCTGCGTCTGCTCGACGCCGGGACCGAGGAGGGCTTGAGCGTGCTGTTCATCGAGGACACCACGCGTGCGCGCGAGCAGGCGCAGCAGCTGAAGCTCGCGGCGCTCGGGCGCCTGACGGCGAGCATCGCGCACGAGATCCGCAATCCCCTCGCCGCGATCAGCCACGCCGCCGAGCTGCTCCCCGAGGAGAAGCGCGCCGACGACCGCAGCCGGCTCGCGCGCATCATCCACGACAACACCCAGCGCCTGGAGCGCCTGGTCTCCGACGTGCTGCAGCTCAACCGCCGCGACCGCATCTCGCCCGAGCCGCTGCGGCTCGCCGCATGGCTGCGCGAGTTCCTCGCCGAGTTCGTCGCCATCGAAGGCGCGTCGCCGGAGGCATTCGCGCTCGACGCGCAGAGTGATCCGCGGGTGGCCTTCGACCGGGAGCATCTGCGCCAGGTGCTGTGGAACCTGCTGCGCAACGCCATGCGCTATGCGGGCGCCGGGGCGGGAGCCGTGCGGGTGGCGCTGCGCGCCTACGGCGATCGCGTCGAGCTGAGCGTGATCGACAACGGCCCGGGGGTCCCGGCATCGAGCCGCGGGCACCTGTTCGAGCCCTTTTTCACCACCGAGGCCAAAGGCACCGGCCTCGGCCTCTATCTCGCGCGCGAGCTCTGCGCCGCCAATCAGGCGAGCCTCGAGTACGTGGCCGACATGCCGGGGGCGCATTTCCGGATCCTCTGCCGCGAGGCCGGCCGCTCATGAGGCGCGCCGAGCGCCCCGGGGAGCGCGGCCGGGAAGGCGGCCGCATCGCCCAAGTACTGGTCGTCGACGACGAGCCGGATATTCGCGAGCTGCTCGAGATCACCCTCGTCCGCATGGGTCTCGGCGTGGACAGCGTGGGCAGCATCGCGGAGGCCAAGGAGCGGCTGAAGGGCGAGCGCTACGAGCTGTGCCTGACCGACATGCGCCTCGGCGACGGCGAGGGGCTCGAGTTGGTGCGCCACATCGCCGGCCTCGCTCATGACACGCCGGTCGCGGTAATCACCGCCTACGGCAGCGCCGAGAATGCGGTTGCCGCGCTCAAGGCCGGCGCCTTCGACTACGTTTCCAAGCCGGTCGGGCTGGAGCAGCTGCGTACGCTCGTGCGCTCGGCGCTCTCGCTCGCCGACCGCGCCGAGCCCCCGGCCAAGGGGCAGCGGCTGCTCGGCGAGAGCACGCCGCTTGCGCACGTGCGCGAGCTGATCGCCAAGCTTGCGCGCACCCAGGCGCCGGTCTACATCTCCGGCGAATCGGGCAGCGGCAAGGAGCTGGCGGCGCGCCTGATCCACGAGAATGGCGCGCGCCGCGACAAGCCGTTTGTCCCGGTGAACTGCGGTGCGATACCCGAGACGCTCATGGAGAGCGAGTTCTTCGGCTACAAGAAGGGCGCGTTCACCGGCGCCGCGGAGGACCGGGAAGGCTTCTTCCAGGCCGCGAACGGCGGCACGCTGTTCCTCGACGAGGTCGCCGACCTGCCGCTCGCCATGCAGGTGAAGCTCCTGCGCGCCATACAGGAAAAGCGGGTGCGCAAGGTGGGTGCGACGCAGGAGGACCCGGTCGACGTCCGCATCATCTGCGCTACGCATCAGAAGCTGGCCGCGCTCGTCGCCGCAGGCAAGTTTCGGCAGGACCTCTTCTACCGCATCAACGTGATCGAGCTCGCCATGCCGCCGCTGCGGGAGTGCCGGGAGGACGTGCCGCTCATCGCGGCGGCGATTCTCGCGCGGCTCGGGGCGTCTTCGGCGAGCGGCGCTGCGACGCTCAGCGGCGAGGCGCTCGCCGCCCTCGGCCGCTACGACTTCCCGGGCAACATCCGCGAGCTGGAGAACATCCTCGAGCGCGCCGTGGCGCTCTCCCCGGGCGGCGAGATCGGTGTCGAGGACCTTCGCCTGACGCCCGGGGCGGCGGAGGACGAGTCCGAGGCCGGGCGCTCGGGCGCGCTGCCCGACTACCTCGACAATCTGGAGCGCAAGGCGATCCTCGAGGCGCTGGGCAAGACCGGGTTCAACCGAACGGCGGCGGCGAAGCTCCTCGGCATCACCTTCCGGCAGCTTCGCTACCGGATGCAGCGCCTCGGCATCCGGGACGATTCCCGGAGCTGAGCCGATGACTCTGGATGCGGCCGGCTGGCTGCGCGGCTGTCGGCACGTCCTCTCCGCGAACCACGACGAGCGTCCCGCCGGCGCGGAAGCGACGCTTCTCGTGATGCATTCGATCAGCCTGCCGCCCGGCGAGTACGGCGGCGACGCGATCGAGCGGCTCTTCACCAATCGTCTCGATCCCGCTGCCCATCCTTACTTTCGCGAAGTTGCGGCGCTCAAGGTCTCGGCGCATTTCCTGGTGCGACGCCGCGGCGAGGTCGTGCAGTTCGTCCCCGTCGGCCGGCGTGCGTGGCACGCCGGCGCCTCGATCTGGCGCGCTCGCGAGCGCTGCAACGACTTCTCCATCGGCGTCGAGCTGGAAGGCAGCGACGAGCGACGCTTCGCCGAGGCGCAGTACCGCTCGGCGTGCGCGCTGATCCGCGTCCTGCGCGATGCGCTGCCGCTGCGGCACGTCGCCGCGCACAGCGACATCGCGCCCGGGCGCAAGACCGATCCGGGCCGCGGCTTCGACTGGGCGCGCCTGCTCGGCAACCTCGCGCAACGCTAGTTGCTGCGTCGCGGCGAGAGCCGCTTCCGTCTCGCGACGACATCTAGATCTAGTTGCAAACTGCTCGCCGCCGACTTTATTTAGTGGCTGCGCTTGCAAAAATTTTTTTCCCTGTGTAGGCTGACCGCAACAAATAGGACGTGAATAGCTAGGTCGCACTAGATGTAGTGCGTGGAATTGCAGCGCGAACCGCGGAGGACGCACATGCAGATCGCTCAGGAGAACGCCACCGTCACCCCGGGATTCGGCGTCGACCTTCCTGAGGCCGCCCGCCCGGGCAGTCCCTATGCCGACTACAAGGTGATCCGGCGCAACGGCGCGGTGGTGGGCTTCGAGCCGGGGAAGATTTCCGTGGCGATGACCAAGGCCTTCCTGGCGGTGAACGGCAGCCAGGGGGCGGCCTCGGCGCGCATTCGCGAGCTGGTCGGCGGGCTTACCGACACCGTGGTCGGCGCGCTCATGCGACGCCAGCCGCAGGGCGGCACCTTCCACATCGAGGACATCCAGGACCAGGTCGAGCTCGCTCTGATGCGCTCGGGCGAGCACGATGTCGCGCGCGCCTACGTGCTCTATCGCGAGGAGCGCGCGCGGGCGCGCTCGCAGGAAAAGGCGGCCCAGCTCGCAAACGCACGCGGCGAGACCGACCTGCACGTGGTCGAGAACGGGCATCGCCGTCCCCTCGATCGCGACGCGCTGCGGCGGGTCATCGAAGCAGCCTGCGAGGGCCTCGGCGACGCCTCGCCCGAGGCAATCCTCGAGACCACGCTGCGCGACCTCTACGACGGCGTGGCGATGGACGAAGTGCGCAAATCCGCGGTCATGGCGGCGCGCGCGCTGATCGAGAAGGACCCGGCGTACAGCTTCGTCACTGCGCGCCTGCTCCTGAACAGCATCCGCCTCGAGGCGCTCGGCGAGCCGGCGAGCCAGGCCGACATGGCGACGCGCTATGCAAGTTACTTTCCCCGGTTCATCGAGCAGGGCATCGCTGCGGAGCTCCTCGACCCGCAGCTCGGCGCTTTCGACCTCGACCGGCTGGGAAAGGCACTGCAGGCGCGCCGCGATCTGCAGTTCGGCTACCTCGGGCTGCAGACGCTCTACGACCGGTACTTCCTGCACGTGCACGGGCGGCGCATCGAGCTTCCGCAGGCGTTCTTCATGCGCGTGGCCATGGGCCTCGCGCTCAACGAGAGCGACCGCGAGGCGCGGGCGATCGAATTCTACGACGTGCTGTCCTCGTTCGATTTCATGAGCTCGACGCCGACGCTCTTCAACGCCGGCACCCTGCGCTCGCAGCTCTCGAGCTGCTACCTGACGACGGTCTCCGACGACCTCGAGGGCATCTACGAGGCGATCAAGGAGAACGCACTGCTCGCCAAGTACGCCGGCGGGCTCGGCAACGATTGGACGCCGGTGCGCGCGCTCGGGTCGCACATCAAGGGAACCAACGGCAAGTCGCAGGGCGTCGTGCCCTTCCTCAAGGTGGTGAACGACACCGCCGTGGCTGTCAACCAGGGGGGCAAGAGGAAGGGCGCGGTCTGCTCCTATCTGGAGACCTGGCACCTCGACATCGAGGAGTTCCTCGAGCTGCGCAAGAACACCGGCGACGACCGGCGGCGCACGCACGACATGAATACCGCGAACTGGATTCCCGATCTCTTCATGAAGCGGGTCATGGAGAACGCCGAGTGGACGCTGTTCAGCCCTTCGGATTGCCGCGACCTGCACGATAAATTCGGCAAGAGCTTCGAGGAAGCCTACCTGCGCTACGAGGACAAGGCGGCGCGCGGCGAGCTGAAGCTGTTCAAGAAAATCCCGGCGGTGCAGCTCTGGCGCAAGATGCTGTCGATGCTCTTCGAGACCGGGCATCCCTGGATCACCTTCAAGGACCCGTGCAACCTGCGCAGCCCGCAGCAGCATGCCGGCGTGGTGCACAGCTCCAACCTGTGCACCGAGATCACCCTCAACACCTCGGCCGACGAGATCGCAGTGTGCAACCTCGGCTCGGTGAACTTGGTCGCGCACATGACGGCGAACGAGGGCGGACCGCGGCTGGACTTCGCCAAGCTGCAAAAGACCATCCGCACCGCGATGCGGATGCTGGACAACGTCATCGACATCAACTACTACGCGGTCGACAAGGCGAGGAACTCCAACCTGCGCCATCGCCCGGTCGGGCTCGGCATCATGGGATTCCAGGACTGCCTGCACCGGATGCGGCTGCCCTACGCCTCCGGCGAGGCGGTCGAGTTCGCGGACCGGTCCATGGAGATGGTGGCCTATGCAGCGTACTGGGCATCCACCGAGCTTGCAGAGGAGCGCGGCCGCTATGCCTCCTTCCCCGGCTCGTTGTGGGACCGGGGCGTGCTGCCGCAGGACAGCCTCGATCTTCTCGCCGCCGAGCGCGGCGGCTATGTCGAGATCGACCGGTCCGCCTCGCTCGACTGGGAGGCCCTGCGGGCAAGGATCAAGCGACACGGCATGCGCAACTCCAACTGCATCGCCATCGCCCCGACGGCGACGATCGCCAACATCGTCGGCGTCTCTGCCTCGATCGAGCCGACCTTCCAGAACCTGTTCGTCAAGTCCAACCTGTCGGGCGAGTTCACCGTGGTGAACGATTACCTGGTCGCCGATCTGAGGCAGGCGGGGCTCTGGGACGAGGTGATGATCGCGGACCTCAAGTACTTCGACGGCAACCTGGCCCGCATCGATCGGGCGCCGGCGGAGCTGCGCCGCCTGTACGCCACCGCTTTCGAGATCGAGCCGAAGTGGCTGGTCGAGGCGGCGGCGCGCCGGCAGAAGTGGATCGACCAGTCGCAGTCGCTGAATGTCTACATGGCCGGCGCCTCGGGGCGCAAGCTCGACGAGACCTACAAGCTCGCCTGGCTGCGCGGACTGAAAACGACCTACTACCTGCGCGCGATGGGCGCGACGCACGCCGAGAAGTCGACGACCAAGGCGGGGGCGCTCAATGCCGTGCCCACCGCGCCTGAAATCGCTCCGCTTGCCGGGCAGGCGGGCAGCAAGGCTTGTGCGATCGACAACCCGGACTGCGAGGCGTGCCAGTGATTCCCGGAGGGACGAAGTGATCACCCTCGGCGGCCGCAGCTTCGCCGGCCCGTTCCTCGCCCCACTGTGGGCCGCGCCGCGAGCGGCGGGCGTCTACGCAGTGCTCGTCCCCGGCTGGCGGCTGCTCACTTTCCGGGCGCTGCACTTCGCGCCCAGCGAGGACTTCGCGGCCGATCGGGTCAGCTCCCAGCCGCGCTACCCCGAATGGCTGGCGATCGCCGGGACGGACTGGAACCTCTATATCGCCATCCACGAAATGTCGTTTTCCACTCCAGCGCAGCGCGACTCGGCCGCACGCGCCCTGCTGCGCGACTACAAGCCGGAGTTCCGGGAAGTGGACGACGACCAGGCGCCGAGCCTGCGCGCGCTGCTGCTCGCGCAGGCCATGCGCAATTCACAGGAACGCTGAGGACATGCTGAAATTCGAGGATATCGCCCCCACGCCGGCCAGCGCCTTCGTGCCGGCCGGCCTCGCCCAGGCGCCGGCGCGCGCCGAGCCGTCCGCCTCGCGCCGCGTCTCGGTGGAGGACAAGCGGGTCATCAACTCCAAGGCCGACGTCAACCAGCTGGTGCCGTTCAAGTACAAGTGGGCTTGGGAGAAATACTTGGCCGCCTGCGCCAACCACTGGATGCCGCAGGAAATCAACATGAGCCGCGACATCGCGCTGTGGAAGGACCCGCGCGGGCTGACCGAGGACGAGCGGCGCATCGTGAAGCGCAACCTCGGCTTTTTCGTCACCGCCGATTCCCTGGCGGCGAACAACATCGTGCTGGGCACCTACCGCCACATCACCGCGCCGGAGTGCCGGCAGTACCTGCTGCGCCAGGCCTTCGAGGAGGCGATCCACACCCACGCGTACCAGTACATCGTCGAAAGCCTGGACCTCGACGAGTCCGAGATCTTCAACGCTTACCATGAGGTGGCGTCGATCCGGGAAAAGGACGAGTTCCTGGTACCGTTCATCGACACCCTGACGGACCCCGCATTTCGCACAGGCAGCGCCGAGACCGACCGGGATCTGCTGAAGAGCCTTATCGTCTTCTCCTGCCTCATGGAGGGCCTTTTCTTCTACGTCGGCTTCGTGCAGATCCTGGCCCTGGGCCGGCAGAACAAGATGACCGGCGCCGCCGAGCAGTACATGTACATCCTGCGCGACGAGTCCATGCACTGCAACTTCGGCATCGACCTCGTGAACCAGATCAAGCTGGAGAACCCGCAGCTCTGGACGGCGCAGTTCCGGGAGGAGATCCAGCGCCTTTTCCAACGCGCGGTGGAGCTCGAGTACCGCTACGCCGAGGACACCATGCCGCGCGGCGTGCTCGGCCTCAACGCGCCGATGTTCAAGGAATACCTGCGTTTCATCGCCAATCGCCGCTGCCAGCAGATCGGACTCGATACGCTCTATGCGGGCGCGCAGAACCCCTTCCCGTGGATGAGCGAGATGATCGATCTGAAGAAGGAGCGCAACTTCTTCGAGACGAGAGTGATCGAGTACCAGACGGGTGGCGCATTGAATTGGGAGTGATGTTTTCGCGCAACGAATTGCGGCGCTCAGCAGCGGCGAGGGGGAGCAAAATGGAAGAGGAGTGGGGCGAGATGCATAGAATTACGGCATGCAAGGCCGAGGACGATTACCGGCTGTGGCTGCGCTTCGAGGACGGCCTCGAGGGCAGCGTGTTCCTCGGCAACCTGCTCGAGATCGGCGCGTTCCAGCTCTGGCGCGACGTGCGCGAGTTCGAGAAAGTCAGCGTCGACCCGGAGTCGGCGACCGTCACCTGGGAGGGCGGCATCCGGCTCGACAGCGACATCCTGTATCAAGAAGTCGCCTCACGCTCCCACCCCATTCAGCATGCCGGCGGCGGCGACTCCCCGCCGGCGGTTGGATAGTTCGGCCGAAGACGGCCGGGCTTCTTTTTGTTCAACAACCCTGAAGGAGATCGAGATGGCGAAGAAAAAAGCGAAAAAAGGCGGAAAGAAAAAGAAGAAGAAGAAAGCATCAGGAAAGAAAAAGAAGTCGTTGAAAAAAGCTGGTAAGAAGAAGGCGGCAGGCAAAAAGAAGTCCGCCAAGAAGAAGAAAAAGGCGGGGAAGAAGAAAAAGGCGATTCAAGCCGCCAGACCTAAGGCCAGCCCTGCGGAAGCGACGGCGAGTCCAGCAGCAGCGCCGTCGACTGCGAGTTCCGGTGCGCGACCCGCGCTGAACCCTGCAGCCGCATGGCCGTTTCCCACCGGCACCCGGCCGTAACCGGGAACCGGGAGGAGCGGGCAGGGCGCAAGCCCTGCCACGGCCTCGAAGCTCAGCGGACCGGCTTGGTCCAATCGGCCCAAGAAAACGAAGACCTGGGCCGGTCCGCGAGGCTTCACCTCGAAGCCGTAATTCTAGCCCCCCGGGGCTGGTCAAAATCCACAAAAACCGCGGCGAAACAAGCGTTTCGCAACGTCTTCGTATCCCCTTTGGAAGAACGCAACCAATTGACAACATAGGAAAAATTGGCATAGGATGGGGTCCGCTGCACCGCACCATCTGGCATCCTCTGGCCGGCAACTCGGCTACCTCGCCAGCCCAGCCGGACATCAGGGATCTCCAGGAGCGCGGAATCCCGAATTCGGAAGAAACGCCTTCTCACCAGGAGGACGGACATGTACGGAGCAAGGGTTCTGCAAATTAGTGCACATCGCATCGTGGCCATGCTCCATGCCGGCTTCGCCGCAGTGGGCTTCGCCGTCGTTATCGGAGGCTTAGTGTTCGCCCTCGATGCCGACGCTTTCCAGCGGGCGCTCCCGCTCTTCAACGCCGAGGCTGCCCCGGCCGTGGTGGAGGGGTCCATCCAGTCGAGACCTCTCGCCACCCCGCTGCAGCGCGAGCAATTGGCGGTGACCGAATACATCGCCAAGCGCTACCGCGTCTCCGAGGCCGCGGTGCGAACCTACGTGTCCGCTGCCTATCGCGCCGGCGCCCAGTACTCTCTCGATCCGCTGCTCATCCTCGCCGTCATGGCGGTGGAGTCGAGCTACAACCCGATTGCGGAAAGCGGCGTGGGTGCGAAGGGCCTCATGCAGGTCATGCCCCGGTTCCATCTCGAGAAGCTCGCGGATCGCGGCGGCGAGGATGCCCTGCTCGAGCCCGAGGTCAACATCCTCGTCGGAGCGCAGATTCTGCGCGAGTACCAGCGCCGCTTGCGCAACATGCAGGCTGCCCTGCAGATGTATGCCGGCGCCTTCGACGAGCCGACTTCACAGTACGCGAACAAGGTGTTCGCCGAGAAGGCGCGCCTCGACGCGCTCAGGCAGAAAGCCCGCCGGCCGCAAAGCGCCTGATGCGTTCGGCGGCCTCCGCGAGCTCCTCGCGGGGCCGAGTGTAGGCGAAGCGCACGAAGCAGGCGGTGGCGTTTGCGCCGAAGTCCACACCGGGAGTCGCCGCCACCGCCTCGACCTCCAGCAGCTCGCGGCAGTAGCCGCGCGCGTCGCGCCCGCAATCAGCATAGATGTAGAAAGCGCCATGCGGCTCCGCCGGGATGCTCAGGCCGGCCGCTTTCAGCTCGGGCAGCAGGAAGTCGCGGCGGCGCGCGAACTCCCTGCGCCTTTCCTCGAGGATGGCGAGCGCATCGGGCGCGAAGGCGGCGCAGGCGGCGTATTGCGCGACCGTCGGCGCCGAGATGAAAAGGTGCTGTGCGAGCTTCTCGAAGCCGCGCACCGCCGCCTCCGGCAGCACTACCCATCCCAGCCGCCACCCGGTCATGCAGAAGTACTTGGAGAAGCTGTTGACCACGATTACGTTCCCGGGCAACGCCACGGCGCTCACCGGGGCGGCGTCGTAGACCAGCCCTTGGTAGATCTCGTCGACGATAAGTACGCCCGCCCGCTCGGCGACGAAGGCGGCGATGCGCGCTAGCTCGGTAGGGTCGATCAGCGTGCCGGTCGGGTTGGCGGGGGAGCCAAGCAGCAACCCTTTGGTATGCACGCCCCAGGCCTCCCGCACCATATCCAGAGTCGGCTGGAAGCCGGCCGCCGCGTTCACTCGCAGCGGCCGAGCACGGCCCTCGAACGCGCGCACGAAATGGCGATACCCCGGGTAGCCGGGATCGGGTACCAGCACCTCGTCGCCCGCCTCGACGCAGAGTGCGGCCACGGTGAGAAGGCCACCTGACGCCCCGGAGGTGACGGCAATCCTGGAGGCGGGAATTTCGCGCGCGAACGCGGACGAGTAATGCGCGGCAATGGCTTCGCGAAGCACGGGAAGCCCGAGCGTCGCGGTATAGGAGGTCCGCCCCTCGCGCAGGGCACGCGCGCCGGCTTCGACGACCGGCGCGGGCGCGCCGAAGTCCGGCTCGCCGATTTCCATGTGCACCACACGACGCCCCGCGGCCTCGAGCGCATGGGCGCGCGCAAGCACGTCCATCACTTCGAACGGTTGGATTTCCTCCGCGCGCCGCGCCGTGAGGCTACGCATGTATTTGACGGATTATAATTTTTTCGTGGACGAGCAACTGCGGAAGAACGCTCTCGAGTATCACCGCCGTCATCCACCGGGCAAGCTCTCGGTCCTTCCCACCAAGCAGGTGACCAACCAGCGCGACCTTGCGCTCGCCTATTCACCGGGCGTCGCCGCAGTGTGCGACGAGATCGTGCGCGACCCGCTGGCCGCCGTGCACTACACCTCGCGCGCCAACCTGATCGGTGTCGTCACCAACGGCACCGCGGTGCTCGGGCTCGGCGCGATCGGCCCCCTGGCGGCCAAGCCGGTCATGGAGGGCAAGGCGGTGCTCTTCAAGAAATTCGCGGGCATCGATTGCTTCGACATCGAGCTCGACGAGCGCGACCCGCAGCGTCTGGTGGAGATCATCGCCGCGCTGGAGCCAACCTTCGGCGCGATCAACCTCGAGGACATCAAGGCGCCGGAGTGCTTCATCATCGAGCGGGCGCTGCGCAAGCGGATGAAGATTCCCGTGTTCCACGACGACCAGCATGGCACCGCGATCACGGTCGGCGCGGCATTCATGAACGGGCTGAAGGTGGTTGGCAAGAGCATCCGCGAGGTGAAGCTCATCACCTCGGGCGCCGGCGCGGCGGCGCTCGCCTGCCTCGACCTGCTGGTGAAGATGGGCCTGCCACCGGAGAACATCACCGTCACCGACATCGAGGGCGTGGTCTACCAGGGGCGGCGCGAGCTCATGGATCCGGAGAAGGAGCGCTATGCGCGCGACACGCGTGCGCGCCGCCTCGACGAGGTGATCGCCGGCGCGGACGTCTTCCTCGGACTGTCGGCAGGCGGGGTGCTCAAGCCCGAGATGGTGAAGAAGATGGCGGCCCGCCCGCTCATCCTCGCGCTTGCCAACCCGGAGCCCGAGATCCTGCCCGACTTCGCGCGCGAGGCGCGGCCCGACTGCGTCATCGCCACCGGCCGCTCGGACTTTCCCAACCAGGTGAACAACGTCCTTTGCTTCCCGTTCATTTTCCGCGGGGCCCTGGACGTCGGAGCGACCACCATCACCACCCAGATGGAGCTCGCAGCGGTGCAAGCGATCGCCGAGCTGGCGCAGGCCGAGACTTCGGAGCAGGTGGCGCTCGCCTACGGCATCGAGTCCATCAGCTTCGGCCCCGAGTACATCATCCCCCGGCCTTTCGATCCGCGCCTGATCGCGCGCGTTGCGCCGGCGGTGGCCAAGGCCGCGATGGAGTCCGGCGTGGCGACGCGCCCGATCGCCGACCTCGACGCCTACTGCCAGTCGCTCACCCAGTTCGTCTACCACTCGGGCATCATCATGAAGCCGCTGTTCAGCGCGGCAAAATCCTCGCCGCGGCGCATCGTCTATGCCGAAGGCGAGGACGAGCGGGTGCTGCGTGCCGCGCAGGTGGTGGTCGACGAGGGTTTGGCGCGGCCGATCCTCATCGGCCGGCCCCAGGTGGTCGAGCAGCGGCTGGAGCGCCTCGGATTGCGCGTGCGGCCGGGTCGGGAGTTCGAGCTGGTGAATCCCGAGTTCGACGCCCGCTATCGCGACTACTGGACCACCTACCACGCCCTTGCGGCGCGCAAGGGGGTAACGCCCGAATACGCGCGGATCGAGATGCGGCGCAATCAAACGCTGATCGGCACCATGCTCATGTACAAGGGCGAGGCCGACGCCATGCTTTGCGGCACGCTCGGCATGTACGCGGAGCACATGCGCTATGTCGATCAGGTGATCGGCCTGCGGCCCGGCGTGCGCCGCTATGCGGCGATGAACGCCCTCATCCTGCCGACCCGTACGGTGTTCCTGTGCGATACCTACGTCAATCCCGATCCCGACGCCGAGACGATCGCCCAAATGACGCTGGTCGCCGCCGAGGAGCTGCGCCGCTTCGGCCTCGCGCCGAAGGTCGCGCTCCTGTCGGCCTCCAACTTCGGCTCGATCGATACGCCGTCCGCGCAGAAGATGCGGCGCGCGCTCGAGCTCGTCACGGCGAGCGCTCCCGATCTGGAGATCGACGGCGAGATGCACGGCGACGCCGCGCTTTCGGAGGAGATCCGCCTGCGCGTGTTCCCGCAGTCGCGCCTGCGCGGCGAGGCGAACCTTCTCGTCATGCCGACGCTCGACGCGGCGAATATCGCGTTCAACCTCCTGAAGACCGCCGCGGGTGGCGGCGTCACCGTCGGCCCCATGCTGCTCGGCGCGGCCCGTCCGGTGCATATCCTTACCCCGTCGGCGACGGTGCGCCGCATCGTCAACATGACCGCGCTCGCGGTGGCGGACGCCAACGCTCCGCGCGCCCAGGACAGCCTCTTCTAGACGTGGAATCTGCGGCCGCGACGGTGGCGCCGCTGCACGTGACCCGCGCGCAGCCCCGGGCGGGGCTGGTGCTTACGGGCGGCGGCGCACGGGCGGCTTACCAGGTCGGGGTCGTGAAGGCCGTCCGCGACATCCTGGGCGGGCCGGTGAAGAACCCGTTTCCCATCCTTTGCGGCACTTCGGCTGGCGCGGTCAACGCCGCAACCCTTGCGGTCTTCGCCGACGACTTCCGGGGCGCCGTCGGCAACCTGCTCGAGGTGTGGGAGCATATGCACTGCCACCACATCTACCGCACCGATGCCTGGAGCATCGTCAAGAGCGGCGCGCGCTGGCTCTCCGCGCTCATGCTCGTGTCGCGACGCAACCCGGTCTCCTTGCTCGACAACGCGCCGCTCGCCGAGATGCTCTCGCGTACCCTCGACTTCCGGCGGATCGCGCGGAACATCGAGAGCGGCGCGCTTTATGCCGCCTGCGTCACCGCCTCCGGCTACAGCAGCGGCCAGAGCGTGTCGTTCTTCCAGGGCATGCCGGGACTCCAGGGCTGGGAACGCAACCAGCGCATCGGTGCCGCCGTGGACCTGAAGCTCGAGTACCTGCTCGCCTCGGCGGCCCTGCCGTTCCTCTTCCCCGCCGTCAAGGTGCATCGCGAGTATTTCGGCGACGGCTCCATGCGCCAGATCGCGCCGGTCAGCCCGGCGCTGCACCTCGGTGCCGATCGCGTGCTGATCGTCGGCACCGGCCGGCAGAGCGCGGGGCCGAAAACCGACGCGCGCACGCGCTCGACCGTTTACCCCTCGCTTGCGCAGATCGCCGGGCACGCGCTGAACAGCATCTTCCTCGACACGCTGATGGTCGACATCGAGCGGCTGGAGCGCATCAACCGCACAGTGCGCCTGATCCCCCGCGAACGCGTCCCGGACTCTAGCCTGCGCCCTATCCGCGTGCTCTTCATCGCCCCGTCGCAGCCGATCGAGCGGATCGCGGCCCGGTTCCTGCACGAGCTGCCATGGACTGTGCGCTTCATCCTCACGCCCACCGGGGCGCTCAACCGCTCCGGGTCGAACCTGGCGAGCTACCTGCTTTTCGAGCAGTCGTTCTGCCGCGCCTTGATCGACCTCGGCTACCAGGACACGATCAGCCGCGACGCCGAGGTGCGGGAATTCTTCGAGGGACCGGAGGAAAGGGCGAGCCATGTCTGACGAGAAACCGCCGCAGGACCCGTTCGAGATGTTCCGCCGGCTATGGGGCCCGCTCGGCGTGCCGCTGCCCGGCATGGCGATGCCGACCTTCGACCCGGAAGAGGTCGAGAAACGCATCGCCGAGCTGCGCTCGGTCGAGGGCTGGCTGAACATGAACCTGAATATGGTCAAATTCGCCATTCAGGGCCTGGAGCTGCAGCGCGCGGCGCTCCAGGCGATGCGCAACGCCGGCACGCCGGACCGCGGCGCGCCGAAAAAAGACTAGTTCCTTCAATCCACGGGAGAAGAGCATGGCCAAGGCAATCCGTTTCCACAGTCAGGGCGGCCCGGAAGTGCTGCAGCTCGACGATGTCCAGATCGCCGACCCCGGCGCCGGGCAAGTGCGCATCCGCCATACCGCGATCGGGGTGAACTTCGTCGACATCTACCAGCGCTCCGGGCTGTACCCGATGCAGACGCCCGCGATCGCCGGAAACGAGGCGGCGGGCGTGGTGGAGGCCGTTGGCCCGGGCGTAAAGGGCCTCAAGAAAGGCGACCGCGTCGCCTATACGGGGCTGCCCGGCTCGTACTGCACCGAGCGCCTCGTGCCCGCCGAGCGGATGGTCAAGGTGCCGAAGGGAATCTCCGACGAGCAGGCGGCCTCGATGATGCTCAAGGGCATGACGGTGCATTACCTCATCTTCTCGACCTATCGGGTGCGAAAGGGCGACACCGTGCTATGGCACGCGGCCGCCGGCGGTGTCGGGCTGATCGCCTGCCAGTGGCTGAAGCGGCTCGGCGTCACGGTGATCGGCACGGTGGGCTCCGAGGAGAAGGCGCGCCTCGCCAAGGCGCATGGCTGCAAGCACGTCATCAACTACAGCAGCGAAAACTTCGTCGAGCGGGTAAAGGAGATCACCAAGGGCAAGAAAGTCCCGGTGGTGTACGACTCCGTTGGCAAGAGCACGTGGGAAGGCTCGCTCGACTGCCTGCAGCCGCGCGGCCTCATGGTGTCGTTCGGCAACGCCTCCGGCGCCGTGCCGCCGGTGAATCTCGGCATCCTGGCGGCCAAGGGCTCGTTGTACGTGACGCGGCCGACGCTCGCCACCTACATCGCCTCTCGCGCCGACCTGGTCAAGCGCTCCAACGACCTTTTCAATGCGGTGAAGTCACGCAAGGTGAGGATCGAGACCACGGCGCGCTACGGCCTGGCGGACGCCGCCAATTCGCACCGCGATCTCGAAGGGCGCAAGACGACCGGCTCGGTGGTGCTCGTTCCCTGAAGCTGGACACCACTATCCTGCGGGAGCGCCTCGGGCGTTCTGGCACTCCCGCGGCCTCCATTTACGGCGACGACGACGCGGGCCGCGGCGCGGCCGTGACGCCGGCCGCAGTGCTCGTGCCAATCATCGCCCACCCGCGCGAGCTCACCGTGCTCTTCACGCGCCGCACCGAGCAGCTGCGCCGCCACTCAGGCCAGGTGAGTTTTCCCGGCGGTCGCGCCGAGACCACCGACCCGACGCCGGAGTTCACTGCCTTGCGCGAGACGCAGGAGGAGATCGGCCTCGCGCCGGAGCGCGTCGAGGTCCTCGCGCGCATGCCCGATTACCTCACCCGCACCGGCTATCGCGTCACCCCGGTGATCGGGCTGATCTCGCCGCCCCTCGAACTCGTGCCCGACGCGCGCGAAGTCGATGAAGTGTTCGAGGTGCCTCTCGCGTTCCTCCTCGACCCGGCGAACGCGCAGCGGCGCAGCCGTGACATCGAAGGCCGGCGGGCGACCTACTTCGTCTTCGAATACGAGGGCCGCGTCATCTGGGGCGCGACCGCCGGCATGCTGGTCAACCTTTATAGAATCCTCGCATGAGCGTGCTCGCGATCTTCGCGGCGCTCGTCCTCGAGCAATGGCGTCCGCTCGGCGAGCAGCGCGTGCTCCAGGATGCGCTCGCCGCGGCCGCGCACGGGCTCGAGCGGTCGTTCAACGGGGGCGAGCGGCGCCAGGGCCTGGTGGCGTGGCTGGTCGGGGTCGTGCCGGCGGCGCTCGCGGCGGCGCTGGTGCACGCGGCGCTCGGCGCCGCGAGTCCGGTGCTCGCGCTCGTCTTCGACGTCGCCATGCTCTACCTCACTCTCGGCTTCCGCCAGTTCAGCCATTCCTTCACCGAGCTGCAGCTTGCGATGAAGGCGGGCGATATCGAGCGGGCGCGCGCCCTGCTCGAGCGCTGGCGCGGCGCCTCCGGCGCCGTCCTCACGCGCGAGGAAGTGATCCGCCTGGCGATCGAGGAAGCGCTGCTCGCCGCGCACCGACACGTGTTCGGCGTGCTGCTCTGGTACGTGATCCTCCCCGGGCCGAGCGGCGCCGTCGCCTACCGCCTGGCGGGGTACCTCGCAGCGCGCTGGAAGCCACTCGGCGCTTTCGGCGACTTCGCGCAGCGCGCCTTCCACGTCTTCGAGTGGCCGGCAGTGCGGCTCACCGCGATTGCGTTCGCCGTGGTGGGAGACTTCGAGGACGCCGTTTACTGCTGGCGCACGCAGGCACGCACCTGGCCCGATGCCGATGCCGGCGTGGTGCTCGCCGCCGGCGCAGGCGCGATGGGCGTGCGCCTGGGCATGCCGGTGCAGGACGTGGAAGGCATGCAACCCCGTCCGGAGCTCGGCGTGGGCGAGCCCGCGGAAGCGCCTTTCCTCGACAGCACGGTCGGCATGCTGTGGCGCGCGGTGGTGGTGTGGATCTTCGTCCTGCTGCTCGTCAGCCTCGCCCGGCTGCTCTAGGAGCTCAGGACTCCCGGTAGGCGCCGCAGTGCCAGCACTGGGTGAACTGTCCGCCCAGCCGCTCCCCGCAGCGGCAGGTCCAGTCCTCGGCGTTCGCCCGCGGACGAAAAAGCAGCTCCTCGGCGCGCGGCGCGTCCCTGGGGTCGAGCAGCCAGAGCTCGGCCTGGCATTCGGCCGGTGGCAGGTCGCCCATCGCCGAGGAAAGGTATTCGTTCTTCACCACGGCGCGGATGCCTGCCGTGGCGAGGAGGTTCTTCGCATGGTGAACCGCCGCCAGATTGAACGAGCTGTAGATGCGCTTCAAAGAGAGAACAGCGCGTCGCACTTGGCGGCGCAGATGAAATCGTTCTCCGAGAGCCCGCCGATGGCGTGCGTCGTGTACTCGACGCGGCACTGGTTGTAGCCGACGCGCAGGTCCGGGTGGTGGTCCTCGCGGTGCGAGATCCACGCCAGCGCGTTCACGAACGCCATCGTGTGATAGTAGTTGGTGAACGGGTAGACTTTCACCAGCTTCCCGTCCTCGAGGGTCCAGCCCTTGACGCGCGTCAGCATCTCCTGCGCCTCGGCGGCGGAATAGGGCGCGACGCCGCCCTCGCAGGGCGTGCACTTCTTGCTCGCCAGCTCGTTCACGAGGTCCTCAGCCGGGCGATGCGCGTCGCCGCGGGCGGGTGCGAATCGTAGAACGCGGAATGCAGCGGATCCGGGGTGAGCGTCGAGGCGTTGTCCTTGTAGAGCTTGACGAGCGCGTGCACCAGGTCGCGCGAGTCGGCGTGCAGCCGCGCGTAGGCGTCTGCCTCGAATTCCCGTCGGCGCGAGTACAGGCTGGTGAGCGGATGCAGGAAGAAGAGGAACTCGGGCACGACCAGCATGAACAGCGCGAGCGCCGCCGCGGTGCCGGGCGTGCGTACGCCGAGCCCGGAATAGAACCACGGCTGGTCGATGATCTGGCCGAGCACGAACAGGCCGGCGAGGGTGAGCGCGGTGCTGAGCACCAGCATCTTCACGATGTGATGCAGCTTGTAGTGGCCGAGCTCGTGCGCGAGCACCGCTTCGACCTCCGCAGGCTCGAGGCGGTTGACCAGCGTGTCGAAAAGCACGATGCGCTTGCCGGCGCCGAAGCCGGCGAAGAAGGCGTTGCCGTGGCTCGAGCGCTTCGAGCCGTCCATGATGTACAGGCCGCTCGACTTGAAGCCGCAGCGCTCGAGCAGACGCGCCACCCGGCTCGCGAGCTCCCCCTCGGTGACCGGGGTGAGCTTGTTGAAGATCGGCAGGATGACCGGCGCGAAGATGAGCTGGAACAGGAGCGAGAACGCGGTCAGGACCAGCCACACGTAGAGCCACCAGTAGCTGCCCATGCGGCCCATCAGCCACAGCACGGCGAGGATGAGCGGCACGCCGAGCGCGAGCGCGACCAGCGTCTGCTTGGCGAGATCGGAGAGGAAGAGCGCGAGCGTCATGCGGTTGAAGCCGAAGCGCTGCTCGATCACGAAGGTGCGATAGACCGCGAGCGGCAGCGACAGCGCCGCCTGGACGAAGAACACGCTGAGGAGCAGCGCCGTGCCATGGGCGAGCGAGCCGGGTGCGAAGACGCCGGCCCAGCCGTCCGACAGCGCCTGCAGCAGGCCGCCCAGCGTGAGCGCGAGCACGAGGGCCACGCCGACGAGCACGTCGATCATGCCGAGCCGCGTCTTCGCCACCGTGTAGTCGGCTGCCTTCTGGTGCGCCGCGAGCGGGATCGCCTCGGCGAAGGTGCCGGGGACCGCGCCGCGATGCGCGCGCACGTACCGGATCTGGCGCTGCGCCAGCCACAGGCGGGTCGCGGTGGCGAGGACGAGCGCGGCGAGGAAGAGCCAGGTCAGGAGGTTCATGGACGGAAGCTAGAATAAAGCATGCCTGGCGACGCTAACAATCTGATCTGGATCGACATGGAGATGACCGGGCTGCAGCCCGACGCCGACCGGATCATCGAGGTCGCCGTGCTGGTGACCCGCCCCGACCTCGAGCTCGTCGCCCAGGGGCCGGTGCTTGCCGTGCACCAGCCCGAAGAGGTGCTCGCGGCGATGGACAGCTGGAACCAAAGTACGCACACGAAGACCGGTCTCGTCGACCGGGTGCGCGCTTCGCGCATCGACGAGGCCGAAGCCGAGCGGCGCGTGCTGGAGTTCCTGGAGGCGCATGTGCCGGCGAGCGCCTCCCCGATGTGCGGCAACTCGATCTGCCAGGACCGGCGCTTCCTCGCGCGCTGGATGCCGCGTCTGGAAGCGCACTTCCACTACCGCAACCTCGACGTCTCCACGCTGAAGGAGCTGGTGCGCCGCTGGAAGCCCGATCTGATGAAGGGCTTCGCCAAGGAGGGCAAGCACGAGGCCCTGGCCGACATCCTCGAGTCGATCGAGGAGCTGAAGTTCTACCGGCGTACGGTGATGACCATCTGAGGGAATTCGGGGTCAGGTTCACAATTCCCCGGACAGCGGGAGTTCGCGACCGA
>DASUFD010000170.1:0-22293 GCA_036274735.1 Burkholderiales bacterium | reverse complement strand
TTACTTCGTCGGCGTAGCAGACTGGAGAGGCGAGGGCACTTGCCTTCCCGGATTGCGGCTCGCCGAGGAAGGCGAGGCCTTCGGGGTCCCGCCGGTAGACGCCGCGCTCGGTGACCAGGTAGTCGACGGGAATGTCCCAGGACTGCGGGTGGATGGTGTCCATGCGCGCGAGCTCGTAGCTCACGCCGATCACCACCGGCTTCTTCGCGGCGGCGGCCAGCGTGCGGTCGAAGAAACCGGCCCCGTACCCCAGCCGATAGCCCATTCGGTCCCAGCCGTTCATCGGCAGGAGGACGACATCGGGCACTATTTCCGGAGAATCGACGGGATAGGGTATGTCGAGTGGACCATTGACAAGGCGGACCCCGGGGTGCCATTCACGGAAGATGAGCGGCGTCTTCGGCGCGACCACGACCGGCAACGCCGTCAAGGCGCCACGCTCGCGCAAGCTTCTGGCAATATGTCGGGCGTCGTACTCGCCCTTGATGGGCCAGCAGAAGGCGAGACGGGAATGGGCAAGTCCGGGAAAGGAATGTTCAAGGGAGCGATCCATGCGCCGGCGCCAGGCGTCCAGAGTGGCCGCGGGCAGCGCCACGCGCGCCGCGATCAGCCGCTCGCGCTCCGACTTGCGCCAGCGCTTCAGCTCCGCCGCATCCATGCAGCCAATGTTAGCCGATGAAGCTTAAGCGCCTGCGCAGCGTCGTCGCCGCGGCCTGCCTGCTGTGCGGCGCGCACGCCTTGGCGGCGAACGACGAGGCCGTCCTCGGTGCCTACGACGCGTACAACGCCGGCGATCCGGTGCGCTTCGCGCAGTACGCGAGCCAGCTCGAGGACCATCCGCTCGCGCCGTGGCTCGCCTACTGGGGCCTCGCCATGCGGCTCGAGGACGCCACGGTGGAAGAGGTGCGCGGCTTCCTCGAGCGCTACCGCGGCATGCTGGTCGCGGAGCAGCTGCGCGGCGAATGGCTGAAGGTGCTCGGCAAGCGCGGCGAATGGACGGAGTTCGACCGCGAGCGCGCGCGCTACGCGGGCTACGACCTCGAGATCGACTGCTACGGCTGGCTGCGCAAGCTCGACGAGGCGCCTGCGGCCGCCGCCGCCGAGGCCATGCGCGGCATGTGGGACGAGCCGCGCGAGCTTCCCGAAGCCTGCGGTCGCCTCGCCGACCGGCTCGGCACGGCCGGGCGCATCTCCACCGACGATGTGTGGCGGCGCGTGCGCGAGCTCTTTCAGGTCGGCCAGATTACCGCGGCGAAGACCGCGCTCGGCTACCTGTCGCGCAGGGACTCGCCGGACGAGCGGCTGCTCGCCGAGGCCGCTCGCCATCCCAAGCGCCTGCTCGAGCGCCTGCCGCGCAAGCTGGAGAAGCGCGCGACGCGAGAGCTCGCCGTGCTCGCGGTGCTGCGCTATGCGCGCGCCGACCCCGCCGGCGCCGCGCAGGCGATGGACAAGGTCGCCGCCCGCCTGCCGCAAGCGGACGTCGACTACCTGTGGGGCCGCATCGCCTACGAGGGCGCCGCCGAGCACCAGCCCGACGCGCTCGCCTGGTACGAGCGCGCCGACGAAGCGGCGCTCGAGGACTACCAGATCGCCTGGCAGGCGCGCGCGGCGCTGCGCGTGGGCCGCTGGGACGTCGTCGAAGACGCGATCGGCCGCATGCCGGCCGGTATGCAGCGCGAGGCGACGTGGACCTACTGGTATGGCCGCGCGCTCGCCGCGCGCGGCGAGGCGACGCGCAGCCGCGACTACTATCTGCGGATCGCCGGGCAAACCGATTTCTACGGTTTGCTCGCCGCGGAGGAGCTCGGCTACCCCACGCCGCTGCCGGCCAACGCGCATGTGGCCAGCGAGGGCGAGGTGGCCGCGGCTGCGGCGAACCCGGGCCTCGAGCGCGCGCTCGAGCTCATCCGCCTCGGCATGCGAACCGAGGGCGTGCGGGAGTGGCAGTTCGAGACGCGCGGCTTCGACGACGCCCAGCTCCTCGCCGCGGCCGAGTACGCGCGCCGCGCCGAGGTCTACGACCGCTCGATCCAGGCGGCCGACCGCACCGTACGCCAGCACAACTTCGCCCTGCGCTATCCGGCGCCGTTCCGGGACGTCTTCGCCGAGTACGCGAAGACCTACGGGCTCGACGAGGCCTGGGTGCTCGGGCTGGTGCGCCAGGAAAGCCGCTTCATCACCGAGGCGCGCTCGGAGGCGGGCGCGGCCGGGCTGATGCAGGTGATGCCGCGCACCGCGCGCTACGTCGCCCGCAAGATCGGCCTGCGCGGCTACCGCGGCACGAGCGTCACCGAAGTACAGACGAACGTGACGCTCGGCACGAGCTATCTGCGCATGGTCCTCGACCAGCTCGGCCATCCCGTGCTCGCCTCCGCGGCATACAACGCCGGCCCCTCGCGCGCGCGGCGCTGGCGCGACGAGAGCCGCCCGCTCGAAGGCGCGATCTACGTCGAGACCATTCCCTTCCGCGAAACGCGCGACTACGTGAAGAAGGTGATGGCGAACGCCGTTTTCTACTCGGAGCTGATCGAGCGCAAGCCGACCTCGCTCAAGGCGCGGCTCGGCGTCATCGCCCCCGGCTCCGCCGCCGGACCGCTCGACGCCGAGCTTCCCTGATTACAATCCGGTGCGATGAGGATCGACGACGTGCTGGTCGTCGGCGGGACGGGCTTCGTCGGCCACCACCTCTGCGCCGAGCTCGCGCGCCTCGGCGTAACGGTCACGGTGCCGGCGCGCCGCCGCGAGCGCGCGCGTGAGCTTCTCCTGCTCCCCACCGTCGATGTCGTGCAGGCCGACGTGCACGCCCCCGGCGTGCTCGCGCGCCTCACGCGCGACAAGCAGGCGGTGGTCAACCTGGTCGGCATCCTGCACGGCCGCCGCGGCCGGCCCGGCGAGCGCGGGCCAAACGACTACGGTCCCGACTTCGCGCGCGTCCACGTAGAGCTGCCGCAAGCGATCGTCAGCGCCTGCCGCGCGAACGGCGTCCGCCGCCTGGTGCACTTGAGCGCGATCGGCGCGGACGCTAAGGCCCCCTCGGAATACCTGCGCTCGAAGGGAATCGGCGAGCAGGTGGTGTTCGCCGCCGAGGACCTCGACGTCACCGTGTTCCGGCCCTCGGTGATCTTCGGCCCGGAAGATCAGTTCCTCAACCGCTTCGCCCGGCTCGCCGGCGTGCTGCCCGCGCTCGGGCTGCCTCGCCCGGACGCTCGCTTCCAGCCGGTCTACGTGCGCGACGTGGCGCGCGCGGTGGCGCTTTCGCTCGACCCCGAGCGCTCGCACGGCTGGCGCTACGAGCTCGGCGGCCCGCGCGAGTACACGCTGAAGGAGCTCGTCGAGCTCGTCTGCCGCATCACCGGCCGCCGCCGCTGGGTCTTCGGCCTTCCCGACCGCCTCGCCTATCTGCAGGCACGGATGCTGGAGATGCTGCCCGGCGAGCTGATGTCGCGCGACAACCTCGAGTCGATGAAGGTGCCGAATGTGACGAGCGAGCCCTTCCCCTTCGGCATCCAGCCGCAGGCGCTCGAGGCGATCGCGCCGACCTATCTCGCCGCTTAGCGGCCCATTTTCCTCGCCACAGCCGCCGCGCCGGCGAGCGCGTCCCAGCCGGAGCAGTGGCCGATGGCGTCGAGGCGATCGAGCGTCGCGGGCCAGCCGCTGCGACCCTGGAAGAGGTGAACGAGCGCAGCGTGCAGCGCCTCGTGGCCTTCGCCGGCGGCGGCGGCGGCGAGGTGCGCGGCGCTGATCGCGCTCGTGCGCGCGAGGCGCGGCTCGAGCCAGCGCCACAGCCCGCGCGCCTGCGTCGCGCGATGCACATGGTGCAGCGCGAGCATCATGCCGCCGAGGAAGTCGTCGCCCGAGGGCGTGAGTCCCGGCCCGAGGCCGACGAGCATCGCCGCCTCCTCGGTGACGGCGTTGCCGACCAGCCAACGATCGAGCGCGTCGAGCGCGGGCTGTGCATGCGCCGAGAGGCCATTGCCCTGCTCGAGCACTAGGCAGCCAAGGCCTTCGGCCGGCGCGCGGCCGCGCGCCGCGGCCTGCAGCGCGGCGAGGTCGGGCGAGACCTGCTCGGGAGGCAGCGGCGGTTGCCACACGGATAGCACCTGCACCGCGACGCGCTCGCCCATGGCCGGCGGCGCGAAGCCCTCGACGAGCGCGTTGAGCGGGCCGCAGCCGAGGTCGGGGTCGCCGATGCAGGCGAACTCGCCGGGGGGAAAGCGCAGGTACACGCTGCGCTGGAAGCGCGCGCATACCTCGCCTTCGCCGAGCGCCAACGCGTCGCGCGCGAACCGGCCGGCGATACGGGCTTCGAGTCGCAGCATGGCGCGAGTGTATAGTTTTCGCTCCCATGCTCCTCGTGATCGGCAACAAGAACTACTCGTCCTGGTCGCTGCGCGCCTGGCTGGCGATGAAGGTGCTCGGGCTTCCCTTCGAGGAGAAACGCATCGCGCTCTACACGGACGAGGCGAAGGCCGAGCTTTTGCGCTACTCGCCCGCAGGCAAGGTGCCGATCCTGGTCGACGGCGGCACCACCGTCTGGGACTCGCTCGCCATCCTCGAATATCTCGCGGAGCGCCATCCGGGCCTCTGGCCCTCGGACCGCGCCGAGCGTGCGCGCGCCCGATCCATCTGCGCCGAGATGCATTCCGGCTTTCCGAGCCTGCGCACGCACATGAGCATGAACGTGCGCCGCCGCTATCCGGACAAGGGCCGAACGCCGGAGGTGCTCGCCGAAATCGAGCGCATCCAGGCGATCTTCGATGCGGCGAAGGGGCCCTTCCTCTTCGGCGCCTTCGGCGCCGCCGACGCCATGTACGCGCCGGTGGTGCTGCGCTTTCGCACCTACGCGGTGGAAGTGCGCAACCGCCGCTACATGGAAGCGGTGCTCGCCCTGCCGGCGATGCAGGAGTGGATCGCCGCAGCCGGGCGTGAGACCGAGTCGATCGCGAAGTTCGACATGTACGAGTGAAGGCTTACGTCGTTGGCGGCGCGGTGCGCGACGAGCTGCTCGGATTGCCGGTCCAGGACCGAGACTACGTGGTGGTGGGGGCGACGCCGGAAGAAATGGTGCGCGCCGGTTTCAAGCCGGTCGGCAAGGATTTCCCGGTGTTCCTCCATCCGAGCACGCATGAAGAATATGCCTTGGCGAGGACGGAAAGGAAGAGCGGCCGTGGCTACAAGGGCTTCACCGTCTACGCGTCCCCGGACGTGACGCTGGAAGACGACCTGCGCCGGCGCGACCTCACGATCAACGCGATGGCGAAGGACGAGCAGGGCCGCATCGTCGATCCCTTCGGCGGGCAGCAGGACCTGCAGCAGGGCGTGCTGCGGCACGTGAGCGAAGCCTTCGCCGAGGATCCGGTGCGCATCCTGCGTGTCGCGCGCTTCGCCGCGCGATTTGGGTTCTCGGTACATCCGTCGACCCTGGCGCTCATGAAGCGCATGGTCGGAAGCGGAGAGACCGACTACCTCGTGCCCGAGCGGGTCTGGCAGGAGTTCTCGAAGGGCCTGATGGAGAAGGCGCCGGAGGCGATGTTCCAGGTGCTCGAGGCCTCGGGTCTTCTCGAAAAACTGCTGCCCGAGCTGCGCGAGCGTGTCGGCCTGCAGGGATCGTTGGCGGTGCGTTTCGCGCGGCTCGCCTGGCCTCTGAAGGAGGGCGAGGTGAAGGCGCTGTGCGAGCGGCTGCGCGTGCCTAACGAGCTGCGCGAGCTCGCGCTCCTCGCCGCGCGCAACCGGGTGGCGCTGCGCGCCTCGCGGCTCGCCACGCCGGCGGCGCTCCTCGAGCTCCTCAAGCGCACCGACGCCTTTCGCCGCCCGGAGCGCTTCCGCGAGTTGCTCGAGGTCGCCGCGCGCGATGTGCCGGTGGTCGACACCGCGCGCCTGGAGCGCGCCTTCTCGGCGGCGTCTTCGGTCGATGCAGGAGGGATCGCGGCGAACGCTGCGCCGGGAAAGATCCCCGAGGCAATCGACGCGGCGCGCCTCGCGGCGATCGAGCAGGCGCTCTAGATCAGCCGGCCGAGCGCCCACACGGCGAGCGAGAGCAGCACCGTGCTGGTGAAGGGAATGTAGATCACGCGCCCGCGCAGCGGAATGCGCAGGTCGCCCGGCAGCCGGCCGAGGACGAAGGAAGCCGTGCGCGGCATCGCGACCGCTAGAATCGCCAGGACGACGAACAACGTGACGAGCCATTTCACCATGATCGAACTCTACACCTGGAGCACGCCGAACGGCCGCAAGGTCTCCATCATGCTCGAGGAGTGCGGCCTGCCCTATAACGTCCACAAGATCAACATCGGCACGAACCGCGAGCAGTTCACCCCCGAGTACCTGAAGATCAATCCGAACGGCAAGATTCCGTCGATCGTCGACTCCGACGGTCCCGGCGGCAAGCCGATCGCGCTCATGGAGTCGGGCGCGATCCTCATTTACCTTGCCGACAAGACCGGGAAGTACTTTCCGCAACACAGCAAGTACGACGTCCTGCAGTGGCTGATGTTCCAGATGGGCGGGGTGGGGCCGATGTTCGGCCAGGCCCACCATTTCATGCGCGCGAAGAAGGACGAGGTGCCCTACGGCACCGAGCGCTACGGCAACGAAGCGAAGCGGCTCTATGGAGTCATGGATGTGCGCCTCAAGAACAATGAATTCTTTGCGGGACGCGACTACACCATCGCCGACATCGCGATCTACCCCTGGGTGGCGCGCCACGAGTGGCACCGGGTCGACCTCGCCGCCTTCGCGAACGTCAAGCGCTGGTACGACGAGGTGGGGGCGCGACCCGCGGTGCAGCGCGGCATGGCGGTGCCCGCGCTCACTTAAGCTACCATTGCCGCGATGAGCGAAGCCCTGCTCGCGCGGCTGCACTCGGTCTCGCTGTTCCAGTCCCTGAGCGAGATCGGCCTGCGCGCTTTTGCGAGCCGCGTGCGCGAAAGGCGCCTCGAGGCCGACCGGCTGGTGTTCGAAGAAGGCGAGCCGGCCGATTCCATGTACGTGGTGCTCTCCGGCAGCGTCAAGATCTTCCTCAACGACGCGACCGGCAAGCAGGTGGTGCTCGGCACGAAGCGCCCGGGCGAGTACTTCGGGGAGATGATGCTCGACCACCGCCCGCGCTCGGCATCGATCCTGACGCTCGAGCCATCGGAGTTCGCGGTCATCTCGCGAGAGGACTTCCAGGCGTTCCTGCGCCAGAACCCGGCCGCCGCCGAGCAGCTCATCCTCAACCTGATCCACATGACGCGCGACATGAATGCGCGGGCGCGCGGCGGCGAGGGCGACATCGGCGAGCGCGTGCGCGGCTACATTCAGTGGCTCGAGCAGGTGAAGTCGATCGACGTGCCGAAGGTGCGCCGGTGGCTGGGTGCCAAGCGCTGGGTGCTGCTCGCGCTGCTCGCGCTCGCCGCCGCGCAGTACTACTTTCTCGACACGCTGCTGCAGATCATGTCGTTGCCGGGCGTGACGGTCTTCACGCGCGGTTGACGCCGCGCTCGAGCACGGCGGCGAGCGCTCGCGCCTCGAGGGGCTTCACCAGGTGGCTGTCGAAGCCGGCGTCGACGCTGCGGCGCCGGTCCTCCGCGAGGCCGTAGCCGGTGACTGCAACGAGGAGTACCCGACGCTCCGGGTCGAGCTCGGTGCGGATGCGGCGCGCGAGCTCGTAGCCATCCATCCCCGGCAGGCCGATGTCGATGAGCGCGACTTCCGGCAGCGCGCTGCGCAGCGCGGCGAGCGCGGCCGCTGCGTCGGCGGCAGCGCGCACGCGGTGGCCGTCGACCTCGAGCAGCCGCTTCAGCGTCTCGCGCGCGTCGGCGTTGTCTTCGACGATCAGCACGTCGCGCACCCGCGCCGGCGTTTGCTCGGCGGTGCGCGCGGCGGGGCGCAGCGGCGGCTCGAGCGCCGGCAGGCGCACCGTGAAGACGCTGCCGCGGCCCGGCCCGGCGCTTGCGGCGCTCGAGGAGCCGCCGTGCAGCTCGGCGAGCCGGCGCACCAGGGTGAGGCCGATGCCGAGGCCTCCGTACGAGCGATCGAGCGGCCGCTCGCCCTGGACGAACGGCTCGAACACCCGCTCGACCAGCTCGGGCGGCATGCCGATTCCCTCGTCGGCGACGCGCAGCACGGCATCCGGGCCCTCCCGCCCGACGCTCACCGTGATAGCGCCGCCCGCGGGGGTGTACTTCGCGGCATTGGTGAGCAGGTTGGCGACGACCTGCTCGATGCGCGTCGGGTCGGCGTCGATCCAGGCCGGCTCGAGGCGCTGCACGAAGCGGTGCTCGCCGGCGCGCCCGCTCGCGCGAAGCGCAGCCACGGCGCGCGCCGCCGCGTCGGCGAGGTCGAGCGGCTGGCGCTGCAGCACGATCTTGCCGGTCATGGCGCGCGCCGCATCGAGGAGGTCGTCGGTCATGCGCGCGAGGTGCGCGGCCTGGCGCGCGATCACCTCGCGCGCGTGGGTGCGCGTCGCTTCGTCGGGCGCCTCGAGCAGCCGTGCGCCGTTGGCGATCGCGCCGAGCGGGTTGCGCAGCTCATGCCCGAGCATCGCCAGGAACTCGTCCTTGGAGCGGTTGGCCGATTCGGCGAGCGCGCGCGCGGCCTGCTCTCGCTCGAGCAGCTGCTGGCGCTCCGCGTCGCCGCGCGCGCGTTCCGCGGCGGCGAACGCGAGCGCCTCGCCGACGCGCCGCACCTCGAGGATGTCGCTCGCGGACGCGGGAAGGCTCTCGCGCCGCCCCAAGGCCTGCGCCGCCTGCGCAAGCCCCGCCATCGGCGCGGTGATGCGCCGCGCGACGAGCAGCGCCGCGCCCACGGCGAAGGCGATCGAGAGCAGAAGGCCGCCGCCGTAGACGAGGAGCGAGCGCGTCGCGCCGTGCTCGACGAGCGAAGGCGGGATGCCGATCGCTACCGACCAGCCGGTGCTCGGCGAGCGGCTGTACGCCGTGTACACGCGATCGCCTTCCAGGGCATAGCTGAGGCCGGCACCCTCGAGCACGTCGCGGTGCATCATGGCCTTGAGGGAGGGTGCGGCTTCCCGACCGAGGAACTCCTCGTGCTGCCTCGAGCGCGCCACGCGCAGCCCGCGCGCGTCGAATGCCGAGACTACCCAGTCCTGCGGCAGCCGCTGGCGGTTCACGATGTCGAGGAAGGCGTCCGGCTTGACCGCCGCGGTGAGCACGTAGCGCACCACGCCGTCGCGGATGATCGGCACGCGTACCGGCACCGCCCAGCCGCCGCGCGCGCCGCGGGTCAGGTTGCCGATCACCGGCAGGCCGGTGCTCATCGCCTCGCGGAAGCTCTCCGGATCGGCGACGGCAGGCAGCGGCTGGCCGAAGCGGTAGCCGGCGTTGAGCACTTGCCGGCCGGAGGCGTCGCCGAGCGTGATGGTGCGCCAGTCGCTGCGCTGCGCGAGTGCCCGTTGCAGCACCTGCTGGTAGCGCTGCAGGTCGCCCTCGCTCAGCACCTGCGACACGGACAGCCCTTCCAGCACCGCGATGGCGCGGCGCAGCTCGGCGTCGATGGCGGTCGAAAGCGCGCGCGTGATCTCTATGCCGAGGCGTTCGGCCTGCGCGCGCTGCTGCGACCAGAGCGCGGCGAGGGCGATGCCGCTCATCGCTGCGATCGGCAGCATCGCCGCGGCGACGAGCAGGAGAAGGCGCCGGCGCAGCGGCACGCCGCGGATCATGGGCGCGCGTGTCTCTGTAGAAAGGCGAGGATGCGATCCACCTCGAGCTGCGGCTCGTCCGGATCGGGCTTCGAGCCCACCACGCGGTTCATCCACTGCATGTTCTGCTGCATGCGCGCTACGACCCTCGGCCACTCCGCCGCCGTATGGCGCTGCGGGTCCGGAAGCACATGGCATTGGCTGCAGGCGAGACGGAAGGGCTCGGCGGCGGGGCGCGCCACTTCCGGGTAGCGGCGAGGATCGAGCGGCTTCTGCGCGTACTTGCGCAGGTACGCGAGAAGCGTCTGCCGCTCTTCGGCCGACGGCGCGCTCACGCCGGCCATCATGTCGGCCATCAGCACACCCATGTTGCCGTGGCCCCGCATGCGCTTCACCATGCGCTCGACGATGCGCGGCCACTTCGCCGCCTGGTGCATGGCGGGGTTGGGCAGGTTGTGGCACTGCACGCAGTAGCGCTGCGTGAGCTTCGCGCCCGCGGAGTCCGGCTCGGGCAGCTCGCGCGCCTCGAAGGTCGGCGGCAGGATGCGCTCGAGTAGCGGACCGTACGGGCTTTCCTCCCAGCGTTTCTTCGCCTGCGACGCCTCGTCCGCTCTCGCGACGAGCACGGCGAAGCAAAGCAGCAAGGAAAGGATTTTCATGCGCCTAGAGCGTGTGCAGCCGGTCGCCGCGCTGAAATCCCGGGAGCGAGGCGGCGAGGCGACGCCCCACCCCCAGAACCTTGAAGAGCTCTCCCATCTCGGCCGGCGAGAGCAGCTTTTGCGCCTGTGCTGCGATCGGCGCGTAGTGCAGAGCGTTCTCGGCGTTCGCCTCCCCGAGGACGTCGGTGATGCCGCAGTTCACCAGGAACTGCGCCTGCGTGGTGTAGCCGAGCGCGTCTGCGCCCGCCTGGTGCGCCGCCTCGGCAAGGGTCGTGAAGTCGACGTGCGCCGTGATGTCCTCCTCTCCGGGATGCGCAAACGGGTCGGCATGCGCGCGGTGCTGGAAGTGGCACATCAGCGTGCCGCTCGAGCGCTGCGGATGATAGTACTCGCGGCGCGGAAAGCCGTAGTCGATGACGAAGAGCGCACCCTCGGCGAGACGCTCGACGAGATGGCGCATCCACGGCGCGGCGAGCAGATTCACCTCGCTTACATACGGCCTGGGAACATCGACGGTCCGGGCGAATTCGAGCAGATCGCCTGCGGCCGGTCGATCGCTCCAGGCGAGCGGCCAGGTGACGCCGCGCTCGAACACGCCGTCCTCGCGCCAGTGCACGACGTGCACCGGCATCGCGTCGACCACTTCGTTGGCGATGATCGCCCCGCGGAACTCTCGTGGGATTTCATCCAGGAACCGGACTTTTCCGTTCAACCGTGTTTCCTGGCGGCTGCGCAGCTCGGCGCTCGTCTCGAGGATGAAGTAGTCGCAGCCAAGCGACTGCAGGAGCACCTCGGCGAGCGCGCCCGAGCCCGCGCCGATCTCGAGCACGGCGGGAAATCCGGCGAGCGCGCGCGCGAGTGTGCGGCCGAACAGGGTGCCGAGCTCCGGCGCGGTGACGAAGTCGCCGCCCGCGCCGAACTTGCGCGCGCCGCTCGCGTAGTAGCCGGTGCCCGGCTCGTGCAGCGCGAGCTGCATGTAGCGCTCGAATGGGATCCAGCCGCCGGCGGCGGCGATTTCGTGCGCGATCCGGGCCGCGGCGGACATGCAGGCAAATTTACTAGAATCGGCTCCTTCCATGGACGAATCGCTCGCAGGGAAGAGCGCCCTCGTGACCGGCGGCGCGCGGCGCGTAGGCGCCGCCATCGCGCGCCGGCTGCACGCCGCCGGCGCTGCGGTGCTCATCCACTATCGCGACTCGGAGGCCGACGCCGCGGCGCTCGAGGCCGAGCTGAACGCCCTGCGGCCCGCGAGCGCCGCCAGGGTCAAGGCGGAGCTCCTCGCGCCCATCGCGCCGCGCGCCCTCATCAGCGCGGCCGCGGACGCCTTCGGCCGGCTCGACCTGCTCGTGAACAACGCCTCGACGTTCTTCCCGGCGCCGCTCGGCTCGATCGAAGCCTCGCACTGGGAGGCGCTGATCGGCGCCAACCTGCGCGCGCCGCTCTTCATCGCGCAGGCGGCCGCGCCGGAGCTTTCGCGCCACGGCGGCGCGATCGTCAACATCGTCGACATCCATGCCGAGCGGCCGCTCAAGGGCTATCCGCTCTACAGCATCGCCAAGGCCGGGCTCGCCGCGCTCACGCGCTCGCTCGCGCTCGAGCTCGCGCCCAAGGTACGCGTGAACGGCGTGGCGCCGGGCGCGATCGCCTGGCCGGAGGACGGCCAGTTCGAGTCTGCCGAGCGCGAGCGTATCGTCGCCACGACGCCGCTCGCGCGCATCGGCTCGCCCGAGGACATCGCGCAGGCAGTACACTTCCTCGCCTGCGCCCCGTTCGTCACGGGGCAGATCGTCGCCGTCGACGGCGGCCGCTCCATCTTCATCTAGGACATTCGCTATGGCGTGGATCTGGCTCACGCTCGCCGGGCTGCTTGAGATAGCGTGGGCGATCGGCCTCAAGTACAGCGAGGGCGTGACCCGGCTCTGGCCTTCCGTCGTCACCGGCGTCGCGATGCTTGGCAGCGTCTACTTCCTCGCCCTTGCCGTGCGCAGCCTGCCGATCGGCACCGCCTATGCCGTCTGGACGGGCATCGGCGCGGTCGGCGTGGCGATCCTCGGCATCCTCCTTTTCAGCGAGTCCCGGGACGTGGTCCGGCTGGGGTCGATCGCGCTGATCGTCGCCGGCATCGCCGGCCTCAAGCTTTCCTCATGAGCTCCCCGGTACGGCTGGTCGACACGCGCAAGGCGCGCTACGAGGAAGCGAAGCTCGCGAAGCGCATCCGCCGCCAGGTCGGCGAGGCGCTCGCCGACTTCGCGATGATCGAGGCCGGCGACAAGGTGATGGTGTGCCTGTCGGGCGGAAAAGACAGCCATGCGCTCCTCGATGTTCTCATCTCCCTCAAGGAGAAGGCGCCGATTGCGTTCGAGCTGGTGGCCGTCAACCTCGATCAGAAGCAGCCGGGCTTCCCGGCGCAGGTGCTGCCCGAGTACCTGCGCTCGCGCGGCGTTCCGTACCGCATCGTCGAGCAGGACACCTACTCGGTGGTGAAGCGGGTGATCCCGGAGGGGCAGACGATGTGCTCGCTCTGCTCGCGCCTGCGCCGCGGCGCGCTCTATCGCGTCGCCGGCGAGCTCGGCGCGACCAAGATCGCGCTCGGCCACCATCGCGACGACATCCTCGTCACGTTTTTCCTCAATCTCTTCCACGGCGGCACGCTGAAGGCGATGCCGCCGAAGCTGCGCTCCGACGACGGCCGCCATGTCGTCATCCGTCCGCTCGCCTATGTCGCCGAGGAGGACCTCGCCGCCTACGCCGAGCAGAAGGCCTTCCCGATCATCCCCTGCACGCTGTGCGGCTCGCAGGAGGACCTCGAGCGCCGGCAGATCGGCGAGATGCTGCGCGAATGGCAGCGCCGCCATCCCGGGCGCATCGAGTCGATGCTGCGCGCCCTCGGCGAAGTGCGCCCCTCGCATCTCATGGATCGACGTCTGTTCGATTTCTCCCGATGAAAAAGCCTACCGTTCGCGAGCTGAAAGGCAAGAAGGGCGAGCGCCTCGCCATGCTCACCGCCTACGACTTTCCGAGCGCGCGCCTCGTCGCCGAGGCGGGCATCGATCTCATCCTCGTCGGCGATTCGCTCGGCATGGTGGTGCTCGGCTACGACAGCACGCTGCCGGTCACCGTGGAGGACGTGTGGCACCACACGCGCGCCGCGCGCCGCGGCGCGCCCGAGGCCTTCCTCATCGCCGACATGCCGTTCCTTTCATACGCCACCCCGGAGCGCGCGCTCGCGACCGCGGAGCGCCTCATGAAGGACGCCGGCGCCGACTCGGTCAAGCTCGAGGGCGGGACCGAGGTGGTGCCGATCGTCGAGGCGCTCTCGCGCGCCGGCGTGCCCGTGCTCGGCCACGTCGGCCTCACGCCGCAGACCGCTTCCGCGCTCGGCGGCTACCGCCTGCAGGGCAAGGACGAGGAGGCGGCGCGGCGCATCGTCGAGGGCGCGGAGGCGGTCGCTGCGGCGGGCTGCTGGGGCATCGTCCTCGAGCTCGTGCCGGCGGAGCTCGCGCGCATCGTTACCGAGCGCATCGCCATTCCCACGATCGGCATCGGCGCCGGCGCGCACTGCGACGGGCAGGTGCTCGTGTTCCACGACGTGGTCGGGCTCTTCAGCGGCTTCACGCCGACTTTCGTCAAGCGCTACACCGAGGCGGGCAACGCCATCCGCGAGGCGTGCACCCGCTATGCCGAGGAAGTGAGGAGCGGCGTTTTCCCCGCGCAGGCGCAGAGCTTCCCGATGAAGGAAGAGGTGCTGAAGCGCCTCTACGGCAGCTAGTGACTGCGCGGATACTCGGCTTCCCGGCGCTCCTGCTTTGGCTCGGCCTTGCCCAGGCGCAAGGGCTCGCGCCCGATCCTGCGCAGACCCGCGAAGCGGTCGTGCAGGTCTACGGCGCACGCACGCTCGGCATGAAGGGCCTGTTCGGCGTGCACACGTGGGTCGCGGTGAAGCCGACGGCGGCACCGTCCTGGACGGTTTACGAAGTGATCGGCTGGCGGCTGCGCTGGAGCGATACGGCGGTCGTGATCCGCGAGCGGCAGCCCGATTCCTGGTTCGGGGCGAAGGCCGAGCTCTATGCCGACAAGCGCGGCGCCGGCGTCGACGAGCTGATCAAGCGCATCGACGCAGCGGCGCGCCATTACCCGTACGCGAAGACCTACACCGTGTGGCCCGGGCCGAACTCCAACACCTTCGTCGCCTGGATCGCCCGTGCCGTGCCCGAGCTCGAGGTGGACCTGCCTGCCACCGCGGTCGGCAAGGACTACCTCGGCGGCTCGTTCTTCTCGCGCGCGCCGAGCGGCAGCGGCTACCAGTTCTCGCTCGCCGGCCTGCTGGGCGTCGCGGCGAGCCGCATCGACGGCGTGGAAATCAACATCCTCGGCCTCAATTTCGGCGTGAGCGGCTCCGGGGTCAAGCTGCCGCTCGTCGGCCGGCTCGGCCCCGCGCGAAGCGCCGTCGCCGCTCCGGCGAACTAGCTCGTCTTTACGTAGCTCACTTCGAGGCAGACGTTGACGAGCGCCTGGCGCTTTTCTTCCTTCACGACCTTCAGCGCCCGCTCGAGCGCGGGCATCAGCTCCTCAGGCTCCGCGACGCGCTCGCCGTGGCCGCCGCTCGCCTGGATGACGTGCTCGAAGCGCGGCGAGGGCTCGAGCGTCGCGAACGGGGGATGCTTCTCCTTCGCAGCCTCGCCGCTCGGATAGACCGAAAGGGTCGAGCGATGCACCGCCGCCCAGCGCGCGTTGTTGGCGATGATGAAGAGCACGGGCAGCTTCATCGCCTCGGAGACGAAGTGCCCGGCCGTCGGGTTGCCGAACATGTACGAGCCGTCGCCGAGCATGCAGATCACGGTCTTCTGCGGGGCGGCGAGCTTCGCGCCGAGCGAGGCGCCGAGGCCCCAGCCGAGGCCGCCGGCCGAAGCGCTGCCGAAGTAACGGCCGCTCCCGCGGATGACGAGTTCCTCGAGCACCGCCGGATACTCGTTCACGAGGATCGTCTCCTCGTCGAGCAGCTTGTTGACGCAGGCCGAGAGCCACTTGCCGGTGATCGCCGCGGGCATCGGCTCGATGCCGCCGCGCGCCTTGCTGCGCGCTTCGGCCGACATGAACGCGATCGCCTTGCGCCGCTCCTCGATCGGCTTTACCGAGACGGCCAGCTTCTGCGCCGCGCGCCATAGCGCGTGCAGCGTCGGCGCCACCGCGCCGGTGAGCGAGAGGTCGGCGCGAAAGCCGCGCAGCGGGTAGCGCGCGAAGAGCGGATCGGGGCCGATGTGGATCACCTTGGCGCCGGGCTTCGGCGCGCCTTCCTTCGGGATCCACGGCACGTCGCAGTCGACAACCAACACCACGTCGGCTTCCTTGAGGAGCGGATGCGGATCCCAGCCGCAATGCATCGGATGCTCGGTCGAGAGCGCGAGGTAGCGCGGCCGGTAATGCACCACCGGGACGGCAAGCTGCTGCGCGAGCTGCTCGATGGCGTTCGCCGACTCCGCGGTGCGGCCGCCGTTGGCGGTGATGAGGAGCGGGCTCTTCGCCTTGGCGAGGATCGCCGCCGCGCGCTCTAGCGCCGCCGGGTCGGCCGCGGGCTGCGTCGCCGCAGCCTGGGTTGCCGATGAATGCAATTCTTTCTCGAACGATGAGGCGAGGATTTCGCGCGGCAACGTGACATACACCGGCCCCTGCGGCTCGCTGCCGGCGATCGCGAGCGCGCGATCGAGCACCGTCTCTACCTGCTCGGCGTGGCGCAGCTCGTAGTCCCACTTCATGAACTCGCGCAGCATCGCGCCCTGGTCGAAGTGCTCCTGCGCCCAATGGATATAGTTGTTGCGCGCCGCCGGCAGCGCGCCCGACTCGGTGATCGGCGTGCGCCCGGCGGAGAAGAGAATCGGGATGTTCTGGCGCGACGCGTTGATGAGGCCGTTGATCGCGTTCGCGCTGCCGACGCCCACGTGCACCATCATCGCTTGCGTGCGGCCGGTGATCATGGTGTAGCCGTGCGCCATGGCGACGCCCATGTTCTCGTGCGGCACGATCACCACGCGCGGCAGGCGCCAGCCGAGCTTCTGCGCCTTGACGTAGGCCTCGACCACCGGGGCGAAGTCGGTGCCGCCGTTGGCGAAGAGATAGTCCACGCCGCGCGCGGCCAGCAGGCCGAGCCACGCTTCGGCGGCGGTTTCCGGCTTGAAGTTGAGTTGCGGCTCGACCTTGAGAACCTCAACCTTTTGCTCCGGCAGTGACGGCGGCGCAGCTTGCGGCTTGGGCGCTGCCGCTTGCGCGGGTGCCGGCTTGGGCGCGGCCTTAAGGTCCGCCTGCGGGTTGATCGGCATGGTTTTTTCGTCCATGGCGCACGATCTTACGACTACTCCAAAAGCGCTGCTTGTCAAACTGCGCTTGACAGCCTAGACTTGCGGCCATGAATTGCGCCGAACGCCTGGTGGAGATCTTCGGCAGCCAGGCGGACGTCGCCCGGGCGTTCCACCTCGACCGCGCCGTAGTCCACCACTGGATCAAGACCGGCTACGTGCCGGCCCGCTGGGCGGGCGAAGTGGAGCGCGTGACCCAAGGCCGCATCAGCGCGGTGGAGGTCATCAACGAGGCGAGCGCGAAGAACCCGGTGCGCGTGAAGTCGCGCCCGGGGCACGTTCCTTTCGGACTTATAGAGAGCGATCCCATGAGCCAGTACGCACCGACCAAGCGCATCCATTCTTTCCATCCGCCGCAGCGGACGCTCATGGGCCCGGGTCCCACGGAGATCCATCCGCGCGTGCTGACCACCATGAGCCAGCCGGCGATCGGCTACCTCGATCCGATCTTCGTCGAGATGATGGAGGAGCTGAAGTCGCTCCTGCGCTACGTCTACCAGACCAGGAACCCGCTTACCTTCCCGCTCTCCGGCCCGGGCTCGGTCGGCATGGAGTTCTGCTTCGTCAACATGGTGGCGCCGGGCGATAAGGTGATCGTGTGCCAGAACGGCGTCTTCGGCGGGCGCATGCTGGAGAACGTGGTGCGCGCCGGCGGCACACCGATCCTCATCGAGGACAAGTGGGGCGAGCCGGTCGACCCGCAGAAGGTCGAGGACGCGCTGAAGAAGCACAAGAGCGTGAGCGTGGTCGCCTTCGTGCACGCCGAGACCTCAACCGGCTGCCAGTCCGATGCCAAGGCGCTCACCCAGCTCGCGCACAAGCACGGCGCGCTGGTGATCGTCGACGCCGTCACCTCGCTCGCCGGCACGCCGGTCAAGGTCGACGAGTGGGAGATCGACGCGATCTATTCGGCGAGCCAGAAGTGCCTCTCCTGCACGCCGGGGCTCTCGCCGGTGTCGTTCTCCGAGCGCGTCGTCGAGCACGTGAAGAAGAGAAAGGACAAGATCCACAGCTGGTTCATGGACATGAACCTGCTGCTCGGCTACTGGGGCGCGAGCACGCGCACCTATCACCACACCGCGCCCACCAACTCGCTCTTCGCGCTGCACGAGGCGCTGCTGCTCATCCGCGAGGAAGGGCTCGAGAACTGCTGGGCGCGCCACTATCGGCACCACGTCGCGCTCAAGGCCGGGCTCGAAGCAATGGGGCTCAAGTTCCTGGTGAAGCCCGAGTACCAGCTGCCGCAGATGAACGCGGTGCTCTGCCCCGAAGGCGTCGCCGAGGCCGACGTGAGGAAGCGCCTGCTCGGCGACTTCGGCATCGAGATCGGCGCGGGCCTCGGCCCGCTCGCCGGCAAGGTGTGGCGCATCGGCCTGATGGGCTACAGCTGCCGCCCGGACAACGTGATGCTCTGCCTCTCGGCGCTCGGCTCGGTCCTCTCCGACATGGGCCTCGCCGTGCACGTCGGCGATGCCGAGGCTGCGGCGCACGGCGCTTATGCGCAGATGCACGTCAAGGACGCGCAGCGGAAGAAACGCGCGGCGTAGAACCCGAAAAAGGGGTCAGAGCAATTTTCCGATAATGGCTGGCTGATCCGGCCAGTCGTTTCCGGAAAATTGCTCTGACCCCTTTTTCATGGACACATTGACGCACGCGCTTTCCGGAGCGCTGCTAGCGCGCGCGACGGTTCCGGCAGGGCGCTCGGCGCCGCGCTATGTCGCCGCCGGCTTTCTCGCCTGCGCGGCGCCCGACCTGGACTTTCTCTGGACCTCGGGCAGCGCGCTCTCCTACATCGAGCACCATCGCGGCGTCACGCATTCGCTCGTCCTCGCGCCGCTCTGGGCGCTCGGCTTGGCGGGGCTTCTCGCCCGGATCCTGCGCGAGCCGGGCGGCTGGCGGGAGTTCTACGGCATCAGCGCGGCCGCGCTCGCACTGCATATCGCCGGCGACCTCGTGACGAGCTTCGGCACGATGATCCTCGCGCCTTTCTCCGACTGGCGCGCGGCGATCGGTACCACCTTCATCATCGATTTCTGGTTCAGCGGCATCATCGTCGCCGGGCTGATTTTTTCGGCGATTTTCCAGAAGAGCAGAAAACCCGCCGCGATCACGCTCGCGCTGCTCGCCGGGTATGTCGGTTTCCAGTACGTTCTCAAGGAGCGGGCGCTGGAATTCGCGCGTGCGCATGCACGCGAGCACGGGCTTGCGTACGTGCGCGCGGAGCCGCGGCCGGTGTCGCCCTTCAACTGGGCGGTATTCGCGAGCGACGACGAGAAGCACGACACGGCGAACATCAACCTGATCCGCGAGGTGCCCAAATCCTGGCATCCCGGCGAGGGCTTCATCGCGCGCCTCGACGCCGCTTACCTCCCGCCGCACTCGGCACTCTGGCTGACGCGCTACCGCTACGGCACCGAGGACCCGCAGCGCGCCCGCCGCGCCTGGGAATCGGATGCGCTCGCAGCGTTCCGCTGGTTCGCCGTGCTGCCGGTTTTCGATGGGCGCGAGGGCGATTGCTACTACTTCGTCGACCTGCGCTTCGCGACGCCGGGCCGCGGGACGACGCCTTTCCGCTTCGGCGCCTGCGAACGGCGTGGCGGCTGGCGACTCGCTGGAGCGGATTGAAAACTTGCGACTGGGAAGGCAGGTGCTAACCTAACAACCGCGTGGTTCCAATAAGAACAATGGTCTTTTGCGGGCTGATCCTCCTGCTCGCTAATGCGCAGGCGCAGATCGCTTTCCGAGCCGCCAGCTCTGCGGCGGTGAGCGGAAACAAGGCTACGACGCTCACGCTGGCCGTGCCGGCAGGGACGGCCGCCGGCGACGTCCTGATCGCGTCGATAGCGGCCGCGCCCGACACCCTCGCCGTGACGCCGCCGGCGGGATGGACGAGCGCCCTCGATACGCCGCAAACGACTTCAAATGAAAGCCGGCTCGCGACCTTTTACCGCATCGCGACCGCTTCGGAACCCCCGGCCTACGACTTCGCCTTGATCGGCGGTGGTAAAGGCAAGAGCGCGGCTGACGCTGCCGGCGTAATGACGTCGTTCTCTGGCGTCGACAGCACTACCCCGATCGACGCGCAGGGCGGAAACGTCACCGCGAGCAGCTTGACGCATACCGCAAACGCCATCATGACGAGCGTGCCGAACGCCATGCTCGTCGGCGCCTTCGAGTTCGCGTCCTCGCCCACCGCAGCGAACTGGAACCCGAGCGGCGGCGAGGGGATGACGAAGATCCTGGCGCAGAGCTCCCAGACGGGAGCCAAAGGCGCGGCAAGCGACGCCGGTGTCTCGATCGTGATGTCCTACGGCCTGCAGGCTTCGGCGGGGTCGAGCGGGACGAAATCCGCGGTGGCGAGCGGCGTCACTGCCGATCCCGGCGCGGCGCACCTGCTCGCACTGCGGCCGGCGAGCACGCTCGCGCACTACGCAATTACCGTGGTGAGCGCCACCGTGGCGAATTGCGACTACGCGCAGATCACGATCAGCGGCCACGATGCGAGCCACAATCTGATCGCGCCGCCGGCCGGTCGCTCGCTTGCGATCTCGACGTCCACCGGCACCGGGGTCTGGCAGGGTCCGGGGACCGTCGCCGGTACGGGTGCGTGGACGCCCTCCGGAGCGAACAACGGTGCTGCGACCTATGTTTGGCCGGGCGGCGAGACGTCCTTCACCGTCACGCTGCATCAGAGCGCGGTCGTCAGCCTGAACATCAACCTGAACGACGGCAGCGTCGCGGAGGCGACGCCGCTGGAAGACCCGACCGTCAGCTTCGTCGATTCCGCGTTCCGCATTTCCAACGGCCTCAACGTCCTCGCCACTGTAGGCACGCAGATCGCCGGCAAGCCCTCGAACACCGGCTTCGGCGTCCAGACACTTTACCTGCAGGCCGTGCGCACCGACACCGCGACGGGCGCCTGCACGAGCCTTTTCCCGAGTGGCAGCGATGTCTCGGTCGAGGTCGGCGCGCAATGCAATAACCCCGCGACGTGCAGCCGGAACCTGGTCCTCGCATCGAATTCTCCGTCAGCGAACAGTGCGACACTCGTACCGAACGGGACGTACGCGGCGTCAATGAACTTCCGCTTCTCGACCGCGAACGCGGAAGCGCCGTTCACGCTGACCTATGCCGATGCCGGGCAAATCACCCTTCAGTTTCGCGCGCAGCTTCCCTCGCCGCCCGCCGCACAGTACGTACAGGGCACGAGCAACTCCTTCGTCGTGCGGCCGTTCGCGTTCGCTTTCCGAGGTGCGAATGCGCCGACCGCCGTAAGCCATGGAACCGACGAGAACGCTACGGTGCTCGCCGCCGCCGGCGACGACTTCACCATGACGCTCGCTGCCTACCAGTGGGCGAGCGGCCAGGATGCGGACAACGACGGGATCCCCGACCTTGGCGTAGACGTTACGGGCAACGCCCTGACTCCCAACTTCGCCGGGGCGACGAGCGTCGGCATCGATGCGCTGGGCAACCTTGCCGGCGCATCGGGTGCGATATCGCGCGCCAGCGGCGCGCCGAGCATCGCCGCGGGCGAATGGGCGGGCGGCGCCGCGGTCGTCAGCGATTGGCGCTACAGCGAGGTCGGCAATGTTTTCCTCAGGGCGATCTCGGTCGACTACCTCGGCGATCCCGCTGCGGACATCGGCGGCAACAGCGGCCTCGACGGAAGCGGCGTTGCCGGCGGCTACATCGGGCGCTTCCGCCCGAAGCAGTTCGCGGTGTCGGCCGCGACGCTGACGAACCGCCAGGGCGCCGCCTGCGCGCCGGCTTCCAGCTTCACCTACGAGGACGAGCCGCTGCAGCTCACCTTCACGGTGACGGCACAGAACGCCCAGGGCAATACCACGCAGAACTACAACGGCGCCTATGCCAAGCTCGGTGCGACCACTTTTTCCAACTGGGCGCTCGGTGCGCGAAGCGCAGGCACCAATCTCACCCCGCGCATCGATTCGGGCGTTGCGCCGACGGGAAGCTGGAGCAACGGCGTCGCGAACGTAGGCATGACGACGGCGATCCTGCGCGCCGTCCCGGACAATCCCGACGGACCTTACGCCGCGCTGCAGTTCGGCATTGCGCCGACCGATTCCGACGGCACCGCGATGGCCTCGCTCGACCTCGACGTCGACAGCAGCGGAGGCAACGATCGCACGAACCTCGGCGTCAGCAGCGAGGTGCGCTTCGGTCGGCTGCGCATGGACAATGTCGCGGGCCCGGAGGCCATCCGCCTGCCGCTCAAGCTGTACGCCGAGTACTGGGACGGCACCCGCTTCGCGATCAATGCCGCCGACAGCTGCACCTCGCTCGCCAGCTCCGATATCGCGCTCGATTTCACCCCGGTCACCAGTCTCGCGGCGTGCGAGACGCGAGTCGATGCGCCGAGCATCGCATTCGCCTCCGGGGTAGGGAATTTCGGCCTGCTTGCGCCCGGCGCCGGTAACAGCGGCACCGTGCTCCTCACGGTCAACCTCGGCTCGGCGGGCGGCAGCTACTGCGATGCAGCCGGGAGCTACGTGGCCGCGACGAGCGCCGCCAAGCCCTATCTGCTAGGGCGCTGGAGCGACGCCGCGGACCCCGACGGCAATCCCAACACGCTGTACGACGACAAGCCGAGCGCGCGCGCCGCGTTCGGACGCTACGGCTC
>DASUFD010000169.1:0-9009 GCA_036274735.1 Burkholderiales bacterium | reverse complement strand
ATCTTCTCCGGCGTGGTGGCGAGGATGCTCGCCACCATCTTCTCGTAGCCGGGATACTGGTCGGACGACCTGCCCTGCCAGGACTGCACCGCGTCGGCGAAGGTTTCGAGGTAGCGGGCGCAGATGCGGCGAAAGCCGCTCATCGCCTCGTCGCGCTTCTCGGCGAGGTAGCAGAACTGCGCGACCTGCACCTGCTCCGCGCCCGGCTCGTGGCCGTGCTCGACCCATAGCCTGCGGTAGAGCTTCACCATTTCCTGGAGCTGCCCCGGCTTGCCGGCATACGGCACCACCATGATGTGGAAGCCGTTCTTTGCCGCGTAGACGAACGACTCCTCGGCGGACACCGCGGCGATCCAGATCGGCGGATGCGGTTTCTGTACCACGCGCGGCATGAGGCGCACGTCCTCGAGCGACCAGAACTTTCCCTGCATGGAGACTCGTTCCTGCGTCCAGAGCGCGCGGATCATGCCCAGCGCTTCCTCGAAGCGCGGGCGCGACTCGCTCATCGGCACGCCGTAGACCTCGAACTCCTTCGGCAGGAACGCGCGGCCGAAGCCCGCGTCGAGCCGGCCGCGGCTCATGTTGTCGAGCATCGCGAGCTCGCCGCCGAGGTGCGCCGGATGGTGAAACGCCGGGATCACCGCGCCGGTGACGAGGCGGATGCGTTTGGTGCGCGCGGCGATCGCCGAGAGGAAGACGCACGGATTGGGCGAGTGCCCCCCGTAATCGTAGAACGAATGCTCCACCGTCTTGACGCTCGAGAGGCCGAGCTCGTCGGCGCGCGCCGCGAGGCGCAGGCACTGGTCGTAGTAGTCGGCCGTGCTCGAGTCCGCGGGGCGAAACGACGGGAAGAAGTTGAGGCCGAATTTCATGCGGCTCGAGCGGGCGTGAAAGGGCGCCGATTATACTGAGCCGATGGCGCCCAACCGTCTCGGCGCGAAAGAAGCGGCGCGCCTCCTCGAGCGCGGCGAGCTCGGCCTCGACGCGCTGCTCGGCGCCTGCCGGCGCCGCATTGCCGAGCGCGAGCCGCAGCTGCACGCATGGACCGCCCTCGCCGCCGATTCACCGCAGCGCGCGCGCGGCCCGCTCTTCGGCGTGCCGATCGGCGTGAAGGACATCTTCGACACGCACGACCTGCCGACCGAATACGGCTCGCCGATCTATGCCGGCTACCGCCCTCGCACCGATGCCGCGGTCGTCGCGCTCGCGCGCCGCGCGGGCGCAACGATCTTCGGCAAGACGGTCACCGCGGAGTTCGCGACTTTCGTGCCGCGCGCAACGCGCAATCCGCGCAACCTCGCGCACACGCCCGGCGGCTCTTCGAGCGGCTCGGCCGCCGCGGTCGCGGACGACATGGTGCCGCTCGCGCTCGGCACGCAGACCGCAGGCTCGCTCATCCGCCCCGCCTCGTATTGCGGTGTCGTCGGCTACAAGCCGAGCTTCGGCGTGCTCGCGCGCGGCGGAACGAAAGCGCAGGCCGATTCGCTCGACACGATCGGCATCTTCGCGCGCAGCGTGCAGGACGCGGGGTGGCTCGCTGCCGCGCTCACCGGCCGCGCTGCGCTCGATGCCGCCCCGACGAAGCCGGCGCGCATCGGCCTGTGCCGGACGAACGAATCGGACAGGGTCGAGCCGCCGATGCGCGCCGCCCTCGAGGACGCGGGGCGGCAACTCGCCGCCACGGAAGTGACCTTGCCGCAGCGCTTCGCCGGGCTGCGCGAGAGCCACTCGGCGATCCTCTGGTACGAGCTCGCGCGCAGCATGGCCGACGAGTACGAGCGCTTCCCGGAAAAGCTCGATCCGCGGCTGCGCGAAGCGTGCGCGCAGGGCTTCCGCGTCGACCCGGAGAAGTATGCGCAGGCGCAGCGCCATGCCATGGACTGCCGCGCGCACATCGACGAGGCGTTCGTCGGCTGCGATGTCCTCCTCGCGCCCTCCGCCACCGGCGAGGCGCCCGAAGGCATCGACTCCACCGGCGACGTCGCGCTCAACGTGGTGTGGACGCTGCTCCACGTGCCGTGCGTGTCGATTCCGGTCGCGCGTGGGCCGAAAGGCCTGCCGCTCGGGTTGCAGGTCATCGGCCGCATCGGCGAGGATGCGCGCACGCTCGCCGCCGCAGCATGGATCGAGGCGAGACTTTCCTGAGAGGAGGAAGCCGGTGGAGAAGCTGAAAGGCAAGGTCGCGATCGTCACCGGGGCGGGCAGCGGCATCGGAAGAGCGCTCGCGACGCGGCTCGCGCAGGACGGCGCTTCGGTGGTGATCGCGGACCTGCGCAATTTCGACGCCGCGGCGGCGCAAATTGCCAAGGCGACCGGCGCGAAAACGCTCGGCCTGCAGGTCGACGTCGCCTCCGAGAAGGACGTGGAGCGCATGGCGCGTGAATCGGTCAAGGCGTTCGGCCGGGTCGACATCCTGGTGAACAACGCCGCAATGTTCAGCAGCCTGACGCTCAAGCGCTTCGAGGAGATCACGGCCGACGAATGGCGCAAGGTGATGGAGGTGAACACCCTCGGCGTTTTCCTCTGCTGCCGGGCCTGCGTGCCGCACATGCGCCGCGGCGGCTACGGCCGCATCGTCAACCTGGCCTCGGGCGCGCCGATCAAGGGCGTGCCGCTCTTCCTGCACTACATTTCCAGCAAGGGTGCGGTGATCGCCATGACGCGCGGCCTCGCGCGCGAGCTCGGCAAGGACGGCATTACGGTGAACGCGCTCGCGCCGGGATTCACCCTGTCCGAGACCGTCGCGACGAAGGAGGACCACGTGAAAGCCGGCGAGCGCACGCGCGGCACGCGCGCCATCCCGCGCGACGAGACTCCCGAGGACCTGGTCGGCGCCGTGAGCTTCCTCGCGAGCGCCGATGCGGCGTTCATGACCGGCCAGACGCTGGTCGTCGACGGCGGCTCGGCGATGATCTGATTCGGGGTCAGGTTCACAACTTCCTGATCTCCACCTTGTCGGGATAGAAGGCCAGCCGCTCGCGGACCGCCGCCATCTCGTCGAACGGCTGCTCGTAGCTCCACACGGCGTTCTGCGGACCGCCTTTCAGCGAGAAGTAGGACGCATCGCCCTTGAACGGGCAATGCGTGCTGTGCGTGGAGCGCTCGAGGCGATCCATCTTCACGTCCTTGCGCGGGAAGTAGTACACGAGCGGATAGTCGCCTTCCTTCATCGCCAGCGCCTCGCGCGTGTCGGCGATGATTTCGCCCTGGAAGGCGACCTGCACGCGCTCGCTGGCCGGGGAGACGGCGATGCGATAGTCCGGGCGCTTGGCGAAGCCGGGGGAGGGATTGCGGGACATGGGCGCTTCCTTTTTCACGAGGAAAAGGAATTCTAGTTGTGAACCTGACCCCGAATTCAGGGGATTTCGGCGGCGCGGCGCACGCTCCAGATCATCGAGGAGCGGATGAGAAAGTCGCGCGCGCGGGCGGGATCGGCGGCGATGCGGCGCAGCTCGGCGAAGGTCTGCTCGCGCTTCGCCGGATCGGCCTCCTCGAGCATGCGCTTGTTGCCGATCGACTGGGTCTGCACGAACTCCACGTTGGCGGCGCGCCGCTTGCGCACGTAGAGGTCGAGCAGGCTCTCGTCCGCCTCGCCCTTGCAGACCTTGGCCAGGTACTCGCCGAGCAGCACGGCGTCGTGCAGCCCGCCGTTCAGCCCGAAGGCGCCGAGCGGGTTGTTGAGGTGCGCCGCGTCGCCGGCGAGGAGGATGCGTCCGGCGCGCCAGTCCTTGGCCACACGCTGGTGCACCTTGTAGATGCCTTTCTGCAGTACCTGGTAGCGCTCCGACCGCGGCAGGAAGCGCTGCATCCGGCCTTCGATCGCTTCGGGCTCGAGCACCGCGGCCTCGTCTTCCTCGGGATGCACCGGAAAGGCGAGGCGCCACAGCCCGGGCATATGGAACACCGCCGCCCATTCCTTCGGGTCTGCGACGTAGGCGTTCGAGGTGAAGCCGTGCGCGGCGAAATCCTGCGGCGTGCTGATCACGACGAAGCGCTCCGGCCAGGTGAATCCCTCGAACTCGACGCCCATCGCGTTCCTTACCGCGCTTCGCCCGCCGTCGCAGCCTACGAGCCAGGGCGTCTCGATGCTGCCGCGGCTGGTTTTTACAAGGACTGAACTCTCCTTGGGCCGCGCCTCGAGAAACTGCGTCGAGAAGTCGACCCGCGCATGCGCAAAAGCGCGCAGCTTCTCGAAGAGGATCGGCGTAAGGCGGAACTGCTCGAGGTGGAAGCGATAGGGATACGGCGTGAGGTCGGCGATCAGGCCGAGGTCCCACTCGACGACCACGCCCTGGCGGCGGTCACGGATCTGCCAGCGCGGCACCTTGATGCCGATGCGGTGCATCGCCTCGGTGACGCCGAAGGGAGCGAGCATCTCGAGCGTCGGCGGGTGGAAGGATCCGGCGCGATGGTCCTCGGTCAGCGCGCGCTCGGCCTCGATGACGCGCACCGGCACGCCCCGATGCGCGAGCGAGAGCGCGACGGTGAGGCCGACGGGACCGGCGCCTACGACGAGCACCGGCCTCAAGCCGCTCGGCTCTCCTTTGCCGTCGTCTCCTTCGGGATCCAGAAGACGATCAGGTTCGCGACGACGATCGTGATCGCGAGGAAGTAGAACGTGGCGTCGAGGCCGTGGCGATCGGCCACCATGCCGGCGAGGAGCGGGCCGATCGAAGCGCCGACCGCCTGCGCGCCGAAGAGCACGCCGATGCTCGAGCCGCCGAGGTTCTTCGGCGTCGCGTCGAGGAGCCAGGCCTGGATCACCGGCCGCGTGGCGTAGAGGAAGAAGCCGAGCACCGCGACCAGCGCTACGAACACCGGCGAGCCGCCCATCAGGGCCATCAGCACCAGCACGACGCCGCTCGAGAGCATGCTGCTCATCAGGATCTGCTTGCGGCCGAGGCGGTCGGAGAGATGCCCGGCGACCGGCGCCGCGGCGAAGCCGGCGGCCTGCACCGCGAACAGGCAGGCGCCGACCACGGCCGGGGAGTAATGCATGCGGTCGGCGAGATAGACCGGCAGGAAGGTGAGCAGCCCGCTCTGCGTCATGGTACGGAACGACGAGCCGGTCGAGAGGAGCACGAGCGAGCGGTTGCGCAGGAGCTCGCGCAGCCCGCTCATGTATTCGCGCAGCGACTGGCCTTCGTGGCCAGGCTTCTTCGCGCCGAGGCGCATCGAGCCGAGGAACGCGAACATCAGCGCCGCGACGATCAGGCCGGGCGCGACGTTCAGCACCACGACCTCGCGCCAGGTGAAGATCGCGAGCGCGGAGCCGATCACCAGCGGCGCGACCGCGTCGCCGACGTTGCCGCCCATGCCGTGCACCGAAAGCACCAGCCCCTTGCGCTCCGGGTAGCGGCTGCCGAGGGTAGGAATGGCGGTGGGGTGCCACAGGCTGTTGCCGAACCCGACCAGCGCCACGCAGAGGAGCAGCATCGCGAAGCTGTGCGTGAAGCCGATGAGCAGGTAGGGAAAGCCGACCCAGAAGAGCGACACGCCCATCAGGAGCCCTTTGCGTCCGACCGTGTCGACCAGCACGCCGCCCGGCACGTTGGCGATCGCCGAGGCGATGTACTGGCAGGTCATGATCAGGCCGATCTGGCTGTACGTGAGCCCGAGCTCGCGGCCGATCAGCGGCAGCAGCAGGTAGAACGTCGCCGGGTACCAGTGCGTGAGGCCGTGGCCGATGGTGATCAGCCACAGCTCCTTGAACGAACCGCGCGTGCTCGCGGTGGCGGCGACGCTGCTCATGATGTCGCGGGGGTTTGCATGCGAAGGCGGCGCAGTATACCGCCCGCTCGGCGCGATGATTTAGACTCGTTCACCCATGAGAGCCGAACAGAATGAATTTCTCACACGCAGCGGGCCCGGCACGCCGATGGGCGAGCTCTTCCGCCGTTACTGGCTCCCCGCCCTCCTCGCCTCCGAGCTGCCCGAGCCCGACTGCGCGCCGGTGCGGGTGCGCCTGCTCGGCGAGAAGCTGATCGCCTTCCGCGACACGCAGAACCGCCTCGGTCTCGTCGACGAGTTCTGCGCGCATCGGGGCGTATCGCTCTGGTTCGGGCGCAACGAGGAAGGCGGCATCCGCTGCGCCTACCACGGTTGGAAATACGACGTCACTGGCCAGTGCGTGGAGATTCCTTCCGAGCCGGGCAACCCGAAGCTCTGCAGCCGCATGAAGCTGAAGAGCTATCCGCTGGTGGAGCGCGGCGGCGTGCTGTGGACCTACATGGGACCGGCCGAGCTTCGCCCGCCGCTTCCCGAGCACGAATGGGCGACGGTGCCGTCGGCGAACCGGTTCGTGTCGAAGCGCTGGCAGGAGTGCAACTGGCTGCAGGCGATGGAAGGCGGCATCGACTCGAGCCATGTCTCGTTCCTGCACCGCTACACGATGAAGGTCGATCCCATGTTCAAGGGCGCGACCCGCAGCCACCAGTACAACCTCGGCGACCTTGCGCCGCACTTCGAGGTGGTCGAGTCGCCGGGCGGCCTCTACATCGGCGCACGGCGCAATGCCGAGGACGACCGCTACTACTGGCGCATCACGCAGTGGATCATGCCGAGCTTCACGCTCATCCCGCCGCGCGGCGACCATCCGATCGGCGGGCACTGCTGGGTGCCGATGGATGACGAGAACTGCTGGGCGTGGAGCACCAACCACCACGCTACGCGCGCGCTGACCAGCGAAGAGCGCGAGGCGATGGAATCCGGCAAAGGCATCCATACGCCGCTCATTCCGGGCACGTTCCGCCCGGTGGCGAACAAGGACAACGACTACCTGATCGACCGCAAGGCGCAGAAGGAAGGCCGCAGCTTCTCCGGCGTGGAAGGCTTCGCCATGCAGGACGCCTCGGTGCAGGAATCGATGGGCCCGATTCAGGACCGCACGAAGGAAAACCTGGTGCCGACCGACCAGGGCATCATCATGGCGCGTCGCCGCCTGATCGCCGCCGCACAGGCCCTACCCGCCGCCGTTCCGCCCGGCGTCGACCCGGCGCACCAGCGCGTGCGCTCTGCTTCGGTAATTCTTCCCAAGGGCGCCGCCTTCCAGGTCGCCGCACAAGACGCGCTGATGCCGGAGCCCGGCGCTGCCCACGCCACCGTCTAGTTCGGGGACGGAGCCCTGATTCCCGTCGCCCTTCGAGCGGCAAGCGAGAGCGATATCGACTTCGCTTGTCATGTCACCGACCGCGCGATGCGCGGCTACGTGGAGCAGACCTGGGGCCGCTTCGACGAGGCGGCTGTGCGCGAGAACGCGGCGAAGATGATCGCCACCGGCACGTACGAGATCATCCAGCATGCGGGCGAGGACATCGGCGTGCTGCACGTGGAACGCGACCGCGGCGACATCTGGCTCGCGCACCTCTTCATCCTCCCCGAGCACCAGCGTAATGGCATCGGCACGCGCTTTGTGCGCGAGCTGAAGCGCGAAGCCGCCCGGGCGCGCAAGCCGCTGCGCCTTCGCGTGCTCAGCGTGAACCCGGCCCGGCATCTTTACGAGCGCGAAGGCTTCACGACATTCACCACCACGCCGGGCAGGACCTATATGCAGTGGTGCCCGGAGAACCTCGCCGTGCCGACGAGCGCGGGCGCCTGCCCGCCCGACGTGCGCAGCCTCCTCGATGCCTGCGGCATCACGCCGGATCTCGTCGCCGAGCGCTACCTGGTAGTGCAGCCGCAGGCGCGCGAGCTCGAGCTCGTCGCGCGCGAGCCCTCCGGCCGCGAGCATCTACTCGCGCCCGAGGCGGCGAAGGCGTGGCGCGAGATGCAGGCGGCGGCTGCGGCGAGCGGCACGCGGCTCGATCCGATCTCTACGTTTCGCAGCGTCGCGCGCCAGACCGAGATCGTTCGCGCCAAGCTCGAGCGCGGCCTGACGATCGAGCAGATCCTGAAGGTCAGCGCGCCGCCCGGGTACAGCGAGCACCACACGGGTCGCGCCGTCGATATCGGCACGAAAGACTGCCGGCCGCTCGAGCTCGAGTTCGAGCATTCGCCGGCATTCGCCTGGCTGTCGGCCCATGCCGGCGCGTTCGGCTTCCGGCTTTCCTACCCGCGCGGCAACGCGAGCGGCTACGCCTACGAGCCGTGGCACTGGTGCTTTTCTTAAGGTTCCGCTTAAGTCGCCGTTAATCTGCGCCTGCCCCAATGGCGGGCATGCACGAGCGAACACGGCGGCTCGGGTTGGTGGACGCGGGCATTTGCGAGCGGCTTCTCGCCGAAGCGCTGCGGCGCGAATTCACGCCGCATGCACGCGGCAAGCACGCGCGCACCGGCCCGCTCCGCCACGGCGAGACGGCGCACATTCTCGAGCTCACACCCACCGGCCGCGCCGTCTGCGCGGACAACCAGCGGCATTTCCCGGTCTTCAAGTCGTTCGTCGAGTCGGTTTTCGGCGCATGGAAAATCGGCAAGTCGTATTGGCACCGCCTGAAAGCCGGCAAGGCCATCTACCGGCACATCGACTGCGGCGATTACTACGACCGCACGCACCGCTTCCAGCTCTTCCCCCGCGCCGACGCCGGCCACGTCGCGCTCCTCGATGGCGCGGAAGAGCGCTTTGCCAGCCGCACCCTGCTCGCCTTCGACCCCAGCGTCCCGCACGCCTACGAGAACCGCTCCGACAAGGAGTGCGTCTTCCTAGTCTTCGACCTCTACCCGGGCAATTACCGCCAGCCGTCGTTCGCGAGCGAGCGCTAGAACGATAGCGTCGCCGCGCCCTGCTTGATGCGCTCGTGCATCACGCTCGCGCCGCTGATCACCACGCCGTCGATCAGATCGCCCTGCTCGTAGCCGCGCGCCTTCACGCACGGCGTGCACGCCCACACCTTGCCGCCGCGCTTCATGAAGTCCTCGATCAGCTCGCGCAGCGGGCTGAGCGGCGGCACCACGGTCTGCTCGATCGCCCGCTTGCGCACCAGGTCCACCGCGGCGCTCGTCAAGAACACGCCGACCTCCAGGCCGGCGGTCAAGCCGCCGCAGGCGATGGTGAAGCCGACCGACGAGACCTCG
>DASUFD010000168.1:0-6792 GCA_036274735.1 Burkholderiales bacterium | reverse complement strand
CGGGACCGCCCGGATCTCATGTATTTGTCCACCACCGACTACGTGCAGCACAAGGCTCCGCCCGGCGCACCGGCGGCGAACGCGTTCTATCGGATGATGGACGGCTATCTCGCCGAGCTCGAGCGGCTGGGCGCCGTCATCGCCTTGACCGCGGACCACGGCATGAACGACAAGTTCACCGCGGACGGCCGCCCCAACGTCGTCTACCTGCAGGATGTGCTCGACGAGTGGCTGGGCGAGGGCAGGGCGCGCGTCATCCTGCCGATCACCGATCCCTACGTTGTGCACCATGGTGCACTCGGCTCGTTTGCCACCGTCTACGTCCCGCCGAGCACCGACGCGGCCTCCTTGATCCCGAAGCTCGAAAAATTGCAGGAAGTAGAGCTCGCACTCTCGAACGCGCAGGCCTGCGAGCGCTTCGAGCTGCCGCCCGACCGGCTCGGCGACGTGATCGTCATCGCGAAAAAGCACGCGGTGCTCGGCACGAGCCGCGGCCGCCACGATCTCTCCGGCCTCGACGCGCCGCTGCGCTCGCACGGCGGGTTGTCGGAGCAGCGCGTACCGCTGCTGCTCAACCGCCGGACCCGGCCGCCCACCCAGGAGCGACTGCGCAACTTCGACGTCTTCGATATGGCCCTGAACCGCCTCGTGGCCTAGCCCCGCCTCGCTAAATTACCTTCGCTTCCCGCAGCCGAGCGACCTCGTTATCGTTCTTTCCGAGCAGGTCGCGCAGCACTTCCTCGGTGTGCTCGCCAAGTAGCGGCGGCGCGTGCCGGTACTCGATCGGGGTGCCGGAGAAGCGCATCGGGCTCGCGACGAGCGGCAGGCGTCCGGCGGCGGCATGCTCGAGCTCGATCTTCACGCCGCGCGCTTTCACCTGCGGCTCCTCGAAGACCTGCGCAATATCGTTGATCGGGCCGTTCGGGATCCCGGCCGCCTCGAGCAGGTCCAGCCATTCGCTCTTGGTCCTTTTCTTGAAAACAGCCCCAAGAAGCCGCGTGAGCTCGTCGCGGTTCTCGACACGCTTGCCGTTGGTGGCGAAACGCGCGTCGCTCGCCAGCTCCGGGCAGCCCGCGACCTCGCAGAACTTGCGGTACTGCCCGTCGTTGCCGCACGCGAGGATCAGCTCGCCGTCGGCGGCGCGGAACGGCTGGTAAGGAACGATGTTGGGATGCAGGTTGCCGATGCGCCTGGGCGGCACGCCGGTCGCGAAGTAGTTGGTGTTCTGGTAGGCGAGAAGCGCGATCTGCGAGTCGAGCAGCGCGAGGTCGAGGTGCTGGCCCTCGCCGGTGCGCTCGCGGTGCGCGAGCGCCGCGCAGATGGCGATCGAGGCATACATGCCGGTGATGATGTCGGCGATCGGCACGCCGGCGCGCTGCGGCCCGCCGCCCGGCGCGCCATCGGGCTCGCCGGTGACGCTCATCATGCCGCCCATCCCCTGGATCATGAAGTCGTAGCCCGGCCGCTCGCGGTAAGGGCCGGTATGGCCGAAGCCGGTCACCGAGCAGTAGACGAGCCTCGGATTGAGGGTCTTCAGCTGCTCGTAGGCGAGGCCGTAGCGGGCGAGATCGCCGAATTTGTAGTTCTCGATCAGCACGTCCGACTTTGCCGCCAGCTCGCGCGCGATCGCCTGCCCCTCCGCTACGGCGATGTTCAGGGTAATCGACTTCTTGCCGCGGTTGGCCGAGGTGAAGTAAGCCGAGTCGCGCGTGTCGCGTCCCGAGCGGTCCTTCACCCAGGGAGGACCGAAGGAGCGGGAATCGTCTCCGGTCCCCGGACGCTCCACCTTGATCACCTCGGCGCCCAGGTCGGCCAGGTTCTGCGTGGCCCACGGCGCGGCGAGGACGCGCGAAAGATCGAGGACGCGGATATGGGAAAGCGGGCCGGCCATGGGAAGTGCAGTTTAGCGCGCTACCATGAACCTCGATGATCCGGCACGTCGTGCTCTGGCGCCTTAAGCCCGAGGCGCGCGAGCGCTTCGAGGAGGTCCGCGCCGCCTTGGAGGCACAGCTCGGCCGCATTCCGGGCCTGCTGCGCGTCGAGGTCGGGCGCAACTTCGCGGCCGGGCGGCGCGCCGTGGACTTCGCGCTTCTCTGCGACTTCGAGAGCCGCGCCGCACTCGAGGCTTATCACCGTCATGCCGCGCATCAAGAGACGCGCACAGTCGTCGACCCGCTCATCGACGAGCACTGGATCGTCGATTACGAGGCCTGATCACCACACCCCGACGAGCATGCGCAGGGCGAAGCCGTAGAGCAGCACCGCGAACACCTGGCGCAGCCGCTTGATCGGCAGCCGGTGCGCCAGCCGTGCGCCCAGCGGTGCCGTGGCGATGCTTGTAGCGACGACCAGCGCGAGCGCCGGCAGATAGACGTAGCCGAGGCTCCAGGCCGGCAGCCCGGGCACCCGCATTCCGTGCAGCACGTATCCGGCGCTACCGGCGAGGGCGATCGGCAGCCCGTTGGCAGCCGCTGTACCGATGGCGCGTCGCAACGGCACCTTGCACCAGGCGAGAAAGGGGATGGTGAGAAAGGCGCCGCCCGCGGCCAGCAGGCTCGACACCGCGCCAATCGCCGCCCCCGCGCCGAACAGCCCGGCTGTGCCCGGCAGCTCGCGCGTCGTCGAAGGCCGGAGATCGAGCAGGATCTGCGTCGCGGCGTAGAAGACCAGGGCCGTGAACAGGATGGCGAGCGGGCGGGTCGGGATCCAGCCCGCGGCAAGAGCCGCGGCGAACGACCCGGCGAGCATGCCCGGGGACATTGCGCGGGCGATCTTCCAGTCGACCGCGCCATGCGCATGGTGGGCGCGCATGCTCGAGATCGAGGTGAAGGCCATTGCGGCGAGCGCGGTACCGAGGGCGACGTGCAGGAGGTGCTCGGCGGCGATTCCCTGGCTCGCGAGGACGAGCACGAGGAGCGGCACCATCACGACGCCGCCGCCGATGCCGAGGAGGCCCGCAGCGAACCCGACCAGCACGCCGATACCGAGATAGGCGAGCCAGTGCATCAGCCGAGGAGGTGGCGCACGAGCTCGGCGAACCCGGCGCCGGCGGGCGCCTGCGTCACGAACTTCGGCTCCGCGCCGAGACGGCCGGCGAAACGGCGCACGTTCGCGACGCCGACCGACTTTTCGAAGAAGGCGAACATGGGCGCGTCGTTCGGCGAGTCGCCCGCATAGACGACGGTGCGGTTCTGCGTCGCGAGGTCGAGAGCGAAGCGTTCGGCGAAGAGCGTGCGCGTCATCGCCAGCTTGTCGTAGTCGCCGAACCAGCCGTTGACATGGATCGAGCTCACCTTGGCGGTGAGACCGGCCGCGCGCATCTGCTCGGCGATGCGCTCGGCCGCCTCCAGCGGCAGCGCGCGTACGTCCTCGCGATAGTCGATGGCGAGATCTGTCTCGCGATAGGCCTGGTCGGCCGCCAAAGCGCAGCCGGGCACGCTGCGCAGGATGGCCTCGGCGAGTCCTTCCAGCCGGGCGCGCTTCTCGCGACGGACCTCGGGCGGATCGGCATAGCGTCTTTGCAGCCGCCCCTCGGCCAAGAAAAAGTAGAAGGCGCCGTTCTCACCCACCACGGCATCGACCGGCCACAGGCGCGCGATGTGGTCGCACCAGCCCGCCGGGCGCCCGGTGACCGGCACGACGATCTTGCCTGCCTCGCGTAGCCGCTCGAGCGCGCGGTAGGCCTCGCCGGTGAGCCGGCCTTCGGTCGTCAGCGTATCGTCGATGTCCGCGAGCACCGCGCGCACGCCGCGCTTGTCGAGCGCCGAGAGCGGGCTCATCGTCCCATGACTTCGACGACGCGCGTGCGCTCGGCGGCGCTCATGTGCAGGCCGCACTTGGTCCGCCGCCAAAGCACGTCTTCTGCGCTCGATGCCCACTCGCGATCTACGAGATAGCGCAGCTCGCGCTCCGTGAGCCCGGCCCCATACTGCTCGCCAACAATGCCGTCGCCGAGCACGTCGGCGGCCTGGGCGCCGTGGCGGCGGAAGACGCCGTCGACGACTTCTCTGGGGAGCGCTCGGTAGCGGGAAAGAACTTCGCGCTGCGCTTCGGCGCGGCTCGGGAAAGCGCTGCCCGGTAGGGGCGTGCTCGCGGTCCAGCCCTTCGTCATCCTGGGAAAATAGCCAGCCAGCCGTTCCAGCGCTTCCTCGGCGAGGCGTCGGTAGGTGGTGATCTTGCCGCCGAACACCGAAAGCACCGGCGCGCCGCCTTCATGATCCAAACGCAGGGCGTAGTCACGCGTCACGTCCGATGGATCGCGGCTGCCATCGTCGTAAAGTGGTCGCACACCGGCATAGCTCCAGGCGACGCTTTCCCGGCGTGCCGGGCGGGCGAGATAGCGATTCACGGCCCGCAGCAGGTAGTCGATTTCCTCTTCGCTCGCGGCGCCCGCCTGCGCCTGCGCGACCGGCACGTCGGTGGTGCCGACGAGCGTGAAGTCCGCCTCGTACGGGATCATGAACACGACCCGCCGATCGTCGTTCTGCAGGATGAACGCGTGCTCGCCCTCGTAGAGCTTCGGCACGACGATATGGCTTCCCTTGATCAGGCGCACGGCGTCGGCGCTCGGCTGGCCGAGCCGCTCGTTCAGGACCTGCTTCACCCAGGGGCCGGCGGCATTGACGATGGCGCGCGCTTGCAGCGCTTCGCCGCTCGAGAGGCGGATATGCCATACGCCGCCCTGGCGCTGCGCCGATACGCATTCGGTGCCCAGCAGCACGCGCGCACCCATTCTCGCCGCGTCGACCGCGTTGGCGACGACGAGCCGCGCATCGTCGACGCGGCAGTCGGCATAGACGAAGCCGTGCTTCAGCCCGGGACGCAGGCCTCGGGCGTAGGGACCGGCGTCGAGGCGCGTCGGCCGAGACGCGTCGAGCAGCGCGCGGCGCGCCAGGTGGTCGTAAAGGAAAAGCCCGATGCGGATCATCCAGCGCGGCCGCAGCTCCGGCACGTGCGGAATGACGAAGTGCAGCGGCCGCACGAGGTGGCCGGCGACCCGCAGCAGCGTTTCGCGCTCGGCGAGTGCCTCGTGGACCAGGCGGAACGCGTACTGCTCGAGATAGCGCAGCCCGCCGTGGATGAGCTTGGAGGAGGCGGACGAAGTGGCCCCGGCGAGATCGCCCCGCTCGACCAGCACCGTGGCGAGGCCGCGCCCGCCGGCATCGCGCGCGATGCCGGCGCCGTTGATGCCGCCGCCGATTACGAGAAGGTCAACCACAGCGCGCCGGGACTATAGCCCATCGCGCCGCGGCGAATAAGCGGAGCGGCGCGGCTAGCTGCCGCTCACCTTCTTCAGCTGCTCGAGCTTGAGCACTTTCACCTGCATCTCGGCGCTCGGCTTGGCGAGCGTGCGCTCGCGCGCCTGCTGCTGGCGCCGCACTCTCTCGAAGGTCTTCTTCACGTCGGTGGCGAAGCTCGGGCGGTACTGGAAGTCGGAGTCGAGAATGTGCTTCATGGGCTCTCCTGCACTTGGCCGCATGATTTTTGCAGCCGGGCCCGCTGCCCGTGCTGTCGCCCGCATAGTCTCCACGGACTACCGCGGGTCCGGATGAAGAAGAGCTTATTTCTTGCGCAGCCGGCGAATGGCCGCGAGCTGAGCGGCGAGCATCGCCATTTCCGCCTCGACGGTAGCGATCTCCTGGCGATCCTGGGTCTTCGCCCGCGCCTCCTCGGCGAGCTTGAGCGCCTCGGCCGCCTTGGCTTCGTCGAGGTCGGTGCCGCGGATCGCCGTGTCGGCGAGCACGGTGATCACCTGCGGCTGCACTTCCAGGATGCCTCCGGCGACGAAGATCAGCTGCTCCTCGCCCCCGCCCGCCGGGGTGATGCGCACCGCACCGGGCTTGATGCGCGTGATAAGCGGCGTATGGCGCGGGTAGATGCCAAGCTCGCCCGCCTCGCCGGGCAGCACCACGAACTCGGCTTCGCCCGAGAAGATCGCCTCCTCGGCGCTCACCACGTCGACGTGGATCGTGGCGTTCGCCATCAGAGCTTCTTCGCTTTCTCCTGAGCTTCCTCGATCGTGCCGACCATGTAGAACGCCTGCTCGGGCAGGCTGTCGCAGTCGCCGTTGACGATCATCTTGAAGCCCTTGATCGTGTCCTTGAGGGTGACGTACTTGCCGGGCTGCCCGGTGAAGTTCTGCGCCACGGTGAACGGCTGCGAGAGGAAGCGCTGGATCTTGCGGGCGCGCGCCACCGCCAGCTTGTCCTCGGGCGAGAGCTCGTCCATGCCGAGGATCGCGATGATGTCGCGCAGCTCCTTGTAGCGCTGCAGCGTCGCCTGCACGGCGCGGGTGGTGCTGTAGTGCTCATCGCCGATCACGTTCGGGTCCACTTGGCGCGAAGTGGAGTCGAGCGGGTCGACCGCGGGGTAGATGCCAAGGGCCGCGATGTCGCGCGAAAGCACGACCGTCGCGTCGAGGTGGCCGAACGTCGTCGCCGGCGAGGGGTCGGTCAGGTCGTCCGCGGGAACGTACACCGCCTGGATCGAGGTGATGGAGCCGGTCTTGGTCGAAGTGATGCGCTCCTGCAGGCGACCCATCTCCTCGGCGAGCGTCGGCTGGTAGCCCACCGCGGAAGGCATTCGCCCGAGCAGCGCCGAGACTTCGGTGCCGGCCAGCGTGAAGCGGTAGATGTTGTCGATGAAGAGCAGGATGTCGCGCCCTTCGTCGCGGAACGCCTCGGCCATGGTGAGGCCGGTCAGCCCGACGCGCAGCCGGTTGCCCGGCGGCTCGTTCATCTGCCCGAACACCATCGCTACCTTGGACTCCTCGAGGTTGTCCTGCTTGATGAC
>DASUFD010000167.1:0-2177 GCA_036274735.1 Burkholderiales bacterium | reverse complement strand
TAGGCGAACGCCGGCCCGGCAAAGAATGCCCAGAGCAGCATCAGCAGTAACGACCGGCGCAGCGTCGGCTTCGGTTCGGACCAGGGCATTGGAAGAAGTTCTCGGCGCGGACGGGCATTTTAGCCAGCATCGCTCTGGTCCAGTCGAGCCATCCGCTGCGCCGGCGGCGTCAAAGCGCTCCGGTTAGGCTAGGCCGCATGCCCTTCACGGTTGCCCATGCCGCCGCAGCGGTGCCGTTGCGCCGCGCCCTCGGCCGCCGCGCGGTGCTCTCGGCGCTGGTCATCGGCAGCGTCGTGCCCGATTTCTGGTACTTGCTGCCCTTCCACCTCAAGCGCGCGGATACCCACACGCTGGCCGCGCTCTTCTGGTTCTGCCTTCCGGTCGGGCTTGCCACCTACGTCCTCTACCACGCGGTGATGAAGCAGCCTTGGCTCGAGCTCCTGCCGCAGCCGCTCGCGTTGCGTCTCGCGAGCAGCACGCCTCCTGGCCTGCCGCGCGTGCGCTGGAGCGCCGTCGTCACGAGCCTCGCGCTTGGCGCGGCGACGCACCTCCTGTGGGACGCGCTCACGCACGACGGCCCCATCGTCGAGCACGCGCTGCCGGCGCTCGACGCCGCGCTCTTCTCGATCGGCCCGTACGAGGCCTACGGCTATTCGCTCCTGCAGCACCTGAGCACGGCAGCCGGGCTCGCGCTGCTCGCCGTGTGGCTGCGCGCCTGGTATCGCTCGGCGGCGCCGCGGCCGCCGGCGGCGTATCGCCTGTCGCGAGGGGCCGCCGTGACGCTGCTCGTTGCGATCGCTGCGGCGACGGCGTGGATCGGCGCGCAAGCCGCGACGATCATGTGGGAGCAGCACCTCGCTCTCGCCGAGACGCGTGCGCTCGCCAAGCTCGCCCTGAGCCAGGCGGCCACCGTCATGCTCTCGGCGCTCCTCGTCTACGGCGTGGCCTGGCATTTGCTGGGCAAGGCGGATTGACCCTCCACGGAGTAGAACGCATGGACCGGAAAGAAGCGATGGGAATGGGCTGGGGACGATTCGCGGCAATGATCGCGACGTCCACCTTCATCATGTTCTTCCTCATGTACCAGCTCGTCTACGAGCTCGGGCACGCGACGTTCAGCGTCAACCGCCTGATCGCCTCCCTCGTGATGGCGTCGGTGATGACGGCCGTGATGCTCGCCTACATGTGGCCGATGTACCGCAGGAGCGGCGTCAAGGTCGCCGTGCTCGCGGTTGCCGTCCTGGCCGGCGGCGTGCTCCTTTATGTCAACCGCAGCCAGGCCCTCATCGAAGACGTCGCGTTCATGAAAGCGATGATCCCCCACCACTCCATCGCCATCAACAACGCGCGCAAGGCGAAGATCGGCGACCCGCGGGTGCGGGAGCTGGCGGACCGCATCATCGCCTCGCAGCTCGGCGAGATCCGCGAGATGAAGCTCCTCATCGACGAGCTCGAGGAGAACGCAGCGCAATAGTCAGTGGCGCGCGTAGACCTGCGTGCCGCGCTCGTCGAAGGCGATGGTGGCGAAGGGCTGCGCAGGCCCCTGGTCCATGCCGGGCGAGCCGCTCACCATGCCGGGCACCGAAAGGCCTTTCACTTTCGGCCGCTCGTGCAGCAGGCGCTGCACGTCGGCCGCGGGCACGTGGCCCTCGATGACGTAGCCGCCGATCACCGCGGTATGGCAGGAATAGAGGTTCTCCGGTACGCCGAGCGTGCGCTTCATCGGCGTGACGTCGGCCACCCGGTGCTTCTCGATGGCGAAGCCGTGCGCGCGCATGTGGCTCTCCCACTGCTCGCAGCAGCCGCAGCCGATGTTCATGTACATCGTCATCGGAGTCGCAGCTTGCGCGCGCGGCAGCGCGCCGAGCGCAGCGAGTGCGCCCAGCGCGCCGAGGAAGGTACGCCGGGCGTTGTTCACTGCTTGCTGCCGACGACGGCGTCGATCTGCTTGCGCGCCTCGAGCGAGTTTTCGAACATCTGCTTGCGCAGCTCGCTCATCGCCTCGAAGGACTGGCGTGCGGCGTTCTCGTCGAGCTTGCCGTCGCGATAGGCCTCGGCGCGATTCCAGCCGACCTGGTGCATCGACTGCATCAGCGCCCACTGCTTCTTGCCGAACCCTTCCTGGATCTCGGCAATCTTCGCGCGCTGCTCATCGGTCAGGTTGGCGCCGTAGCCGG
>DASUFD010000166.1:0-19337 GCA_036274735.1 Burkholderiales bacterium | reverse complement strand
TTCCTGACGCTTCCTTCGACGCGGTGGTGTGCCGGCTCGGGCTGATGTACATGCCGCATCCCGTGACAGCGTTACGCGAATGGCGCCGCGCTCTAAAGGCGGGAGGTCGGGTCGCGGTCGTCGTCTTTTCCACGCCCGAGCGAAACAGCTGGGGTGCACTGCCGGCTTTGATCATCCGCCGGCGCGCGCAACTCCCGTCTCCCGTTCCCGGACAACCCGGACCGTTCAGCCTGGGCGGCCCTGGCGTGCTCGAAGGCATCTTCCGTCAGGCGGGATTTGCCAACCCCGAGGTTCGTGTCGTGCCGGTGCCGCATCGAGCCACGAGTGCCGCCGAGTACGTGAAGGTCGCCCGGGAAGCGTTCGGGGCGTTCAATGCCATGATGGCTCACCTTCCCCCTCAAGAGCGCGAGTCGGCATGGAACGAAATAGAGGATTCGATGCGTAGCTTCGAATCGCCTGGCGGGTTCGAGGTGCCGGGCGAGTGCCTCGTTGGTGCGGCTACGAAGTGATGCTGGCACCGTCCGCATCGTGAACCGGCTGGCGCTCCTCGGCTTGTGCGTCACGGTCTCCTGTACGCAGGCGCCGGTGCAGGAGCCGCCGCCGCAGGCGCGGCCCGTGCCCATTCCGGCCGGCGGGGCGCAGTCGGTGCCCATCCAGTCAAACGCGCCCGAGGCGGTAGCGCTCGACGACTCGGCGACGCATCGATCCGACGACCTGCACGCTTATGCCACCGCCATAAGTCGCGCGATAAAGGCACGCCTGGTTCTTCCGCCCAATGTGCCCGAATCGGCGGGTGCGATTTACGAGATCACGTTGCGTGAGAACGGTACCGTGGCGCGTGTGCGGGCAGTGAAGCGCAGCGGTTTCCCGGCCTACGACGCGGCGATCCGCCGCGCGATCCAACGGGCACAACCCTTTCCGCCGTTCGCCCCGACCGATCCGGCGAAGCCGACCCGCCTGCAACTGAATTTCAAAGTAAAGGAGTAAGCCGGTCCAGGGTAATCGGTGCCTGACCCCGATTTCGCTAGCGGGGCGGTTGCGCGTCGACCCAGTGGACGATGTCGTCGAGCAGCACGCCGAGCGCCTGATTGAAGCCTTGCACGGCGCCCGGGGCGTCGTAGGAGGTGGCGGACGCGGAGGCGGTGAAGACACGCCGCGCAGCGACGTTGCCGCTCGCAGGATCGACGAGCTGTGCGGTGAGCGCGATTCGTGCCGTACCGGGTTTGGCTGCGGCGTCGTGGTAGATCTCGTCGAGATGGGTACGCAGGAGCAGCGCCTTCGCGTTCGCGGACGCCTCGAAACGCGAAGCGAGCGCGGTGTGGATCGCGCGCGGCGGGCGCTCGGTCCAATGGTTGTACTGGTAATAGGCGCGCGTGCCGGGCGCGCGGCTGTAGACGATGTCGTCGGTGTCGTAGAAGCTGGCGCCCGATGTGGAGCCGAGCTCCACCGCCGTCGTCGCCTTTGCGCCCGCCGGCGCTTCGAGGATGAAATAGCGCTCGGGCTCGCGCGGGCCCTGCAGGATCTGCATGCTGCAGCCGCCAAGCAGCACGGCGGCGAAGAGCAGGACGACGCGCGTCATTGCGGCGGCGCGCCTTCCCCGGGCCCGTAGCCGCCTTCGGCCGGGCCATAGATGATGCCTTGCGGGTTGCGCAGCCGTTGCGCTGCCGAGTCCACGGAGTCCGCCGCCGAGCCCACCGACTCTGCGGCCGAGCGCAGCGACCGGGAGGTGCTGCGCAGCTCCGCGTCGCCGCGCGCGAGCAGCGCGTCGGCGCGCTCGGAAAGCCGCTCGACCTCGGCGCTCAGCTTGCGCGCCGCCTCGCCCATGTCGCGCACGGAAACGCTCGCGTCGGCGCCGAGCCCGTCGTAGCGAGCGCTCAACGTGCGCGCGTGGTCGCGCACCTCTGCAGCGAGCTTGCGCACCTCGTCGGCCGCGCCGCCGAGCGAATCGGCCGCGGAATCGAGGTGCGCGAGCGTACCTTCGGCCTGCTGCGACACGCGTTGCAGGTTCGCCAGCGTCTCGGCGAGCGCCGCGCGGTTCTTGTGCGAGAGCGTGTCCTGGATGCGCTCGAGCGCCTCGGCGGCCTGCTCGGCGAGCTGGCTGAGCGTCTCGGTCACGCGCTCGGTCGGCGACTCGCCCTCCGCGATGACGGGGTAGGGCTCGTGCGCGGGCGCCTCGGTGAGCCGCGGGCTTTGCTCCGTGGTGTTCGCCAGCCGGATGCCCGCGATGCCGGTGACGAAGTTGCGATCGACGGTGGCGTGGGTGCTCGCGCGCACCGGCGTGCTCGGGTCGACGGCGATGAACACCTCCACTGCGCCCGGGCGGCGCGACGAGAAGCGAAAGCCCGTGACCGAGCCGACGCGGATGCCGCGCATGGTCACCGTGCTGCGCAGCTCGAGGCCTTCGAGCGACTGGTGCTCGAGGTAGATCTTGTAGCGCTCGGCGTCCGCGCCTTCGCCGCTGCGCTGCAGCCAGACGACGGCGACGCCGAGAAGCGCGATCAGGATCAGGACCGCGGCGCCGACGAGCGTGTATTTGGCTTCGGGTTCCATCAGGCGCGTGCCGCGGAGAAGTACTCGCGCAGCCACGGGTCGGGCGTCTCGCGCAGCGCGGCGAGGGGCCCTTCGGCGATCACCTTGCCGGCGCCGAGCGCGATGGCCCGGTCGGCGATCGCGAGCAGCAGGTCGACGTCGTGCGTGACGACGAAGACCGTGAGGCCCAGGCTGTCGGCGAGCACGCGCACCAGGCGGTCGAACTCGCGCGCGCTGACCGGGTCGAGGCCCGAAGTCGGCTCGTCGAGGAAGAGGATCTCCGGCTCGAGCGCGAGCGCGCGCGCGAGCCCGACGCGCTTGCGCATGCCGCCGGAGAGCTGCGCGGGCGACTTCGCCGCGGCGTCGGCGGGCAGCCCGACCAGCGCAAGCTTGAGTCCGACCAGCGGTGAAATGAGCTCCATCGGCAGGGAGGTATTCTCGCGGAACGGCACGGCGACGTTCTCGGCGACGCTGAGCGAGGAGAAGAGCGCGCCGTCCTGGAACAGCACGCCGAAGCGGCGGCGCAGCGCGTTGAGGGCGCGCTCGCTTGCCCGCCACACGTCGACGCCGAAAAGCTCGATGCGCCCGGCGCTCGGCCGCTCGAGGCCGATGATCTCCTTGAGGAGCACGGATTTGCCGGCGCCGCTGCCGCCGATCAGCGCCGCCACCTCGCCGCGGCGCACCGAGAAGCTCACGCCGTCGTGCACCTGCTGGGCGCCGAAGCGCGTGACGATCGACTGCACGCTGAGGACCGTCTCCACTCAGACCTCCAGGCGCTGGAAGAGCACGGCGAAGGCGGCGTCGAGCACGATCACCCAGACGATGCACTGCACCACCGTCGAGGTCGTGTTGCGCCCGACGCTGCGCGCATCGCGCGCCACCGTGAGCCCCATGCGGCAGGCGATGAGGGCGATGAACCCGGCGAATACCGGCGCCTTGGCGAGGCCAATGACGAAGTGGCGCATCTCGAGGATGCCGTGCACGCGGTCGAGGAAGACCGCGGGGGCGAGGTCGAGCTGCCAGGCGCCGATCAGCATGCCGCCGGCGATGCCGGCGAGGTCGCCGACGAAAACGAGCAGCGGCAGGCCGAGCACGAGGGCCACGAGCCGCGGCATCACCAGCACCTGCATCGGCGAGAGCCCGAGCGTGCTGATCGCGTCGATCTCCTCCTCGACCTTCATCGTCCCGATCTGCGCCGTAAAGGCGGCGCCGGAGCGTCCGGCGACCAGCACGGAGCTGAGGATCGGCGAGAGCTCGCGGCACACCGCGAGCGCGATGCCGTCCGCGACGAAGATGTTGGCGCCGTAGCGCTGCGCCTGCATGCCGAGCACGTAGGCGAGCACCACGCCGATCAGGAAGTTCACCAGCACGACGATCGGGACGGCGTTGATGCACGCATCCTCGAACTGCGAGGCGGTCTCGCGCGGCCGGAAAAGGCGCGGCCGCGCGACGAGCGCCACGATCTCGGTCGCGACCCGCCCGACGAAGGCGGTGTGCGCCTCGAGCAGCTCGACAAGGTGCAGCGCCGCCGCGCCGACGCGCCCCAACATCCCGAACTGGCGCGAGCGCCCTCGCGCCGGCGCGACCGTGATGCGCTCGCGCACGAGGGCGAGCAGGCGCTCCTGCGGCGCGTCGAAGCCGCGCGGGCTCAGCATCGAGGGCTGGCAGCCGACGCGGGCCAGATGCCGCAGCAGGGTGAAGGCGCCGGCGGTGTCGAGCGATTCCAGGCGGCTGCCGTCCACGACAAGGCGGCCGGTTTCCGGCGCGAGCTCGTGCAGCGCCTCGAGGATCGCCGGGACGTTCTGCAGGCGCCAGGCACCGGAAAGGTAGAGGACCTCGCCGCCGTCCTCCACGGCGCGCTCGACGAAGGCCGTCCCCCTAGGCACCGATGTCCCGCATGGCTGGCGGGAATGATACGTTGAAGCGACTCAACGCGAGGGCGCCTTCACCCCGAGGCCGAGGATGAGCCGGGCGACGAGGCCGCCGCCCTCGCGCGCCGCGAGCTCGAGGCGACCGCCATGCGCGTGCGCGACGCGCTCGACGATGGCGAGGCCCAGGCCGGAGCCGGCCGGCCCGCTGCGCGAGTCTTCGAGGCGCGTAAAAGGCCGCTTCAGGCGCTCCACCTCGGCGGGCGGAATGCCCGGTCCGCGGTCGCGCACCTCGACGATCACGTCCGCGGGGCCGCGGCGCGTCTCGATCTCGACCGGCTCGCCCGCATAGCGCAGCGCGTTGTCGACCAGGTTCGCGACCGCGCGGCGTACCGCGAGGCGCGCGAAGCGGAAGCGCAAGGCGGCGCCCGGCCGGAACGAGACCTTCTTGCCGAGGCGCTGATAGTGCTCCGCGAGGTCGGCGAGCTCGACATCGAGCTCGGCATCGGCCTTCGCTTCGTCGGCGCCGCGCGCGAAGTCGAGGAACTGGCCGATGATCGCGTCCATCTCGACGATGTCGGCGATCATCGCGTCGCTCTCGCTCGAGGCGGGTTGGGCCATCTCCAGGGCGAGGCGAAGGCGCGAGAGCGGCGTGCGCAGGTCGTGCGAGATGCCGGCGAGCACCATCGCGCGCTCGCGCTCCATGCTCTCCAGGTTGGCGGCCATGCGGTTGAACGCCGCGGCGACGGTGCGCACCTCGCGCGGCCCGACCTCGGGCAGCGGCTCGGCGTGCTGGCCGAGGCCCAGGCGGCGCGCCGCGCGGCGCATGGCGGCGAGCGGACGCGCGATGTTGGAGGCGATCAGGTAGGCGCCGGCGAGCGCGAGCGCGAGCAGCAGCGCGAGCCAGCCGAGCCAGCGCAGCCCGAAGACCGGGGCGAAGCGCTCGCCCGGCATCATCACCCAGTACTCGTCGCCGTCGATGAAGAAGCTCACCCAGAAGCCCGCCTCGCCGTCGCGCGCCGTGCCGAAGCGCGTGCGGCTGCCGAGCGCCGCGCGCACCCGCTCGGCGACGCGCTCGAGGAGCGGGTCCTCGGGCAGCGGCTCGATGCGCTCGCCGGGGAGGGAAGGAATGACCCGCAGCCCCTCGGTCTCGTTCAGCTCGATCAGCAGGTCGCGGCGCAGCACCGGGTCGGCATTGACCAGCGCCGCGCGCGTCAGGTTGATGGTGCTCACCGTCTGCTGCGCGAGCTCGCGCGAGCGCGGCTCGCGCTCGTAGAGGCGGTAGATCTGGAACGAGGCGACGACGGCAGTGACGATCAGCAGCGCGATCAGCAGGAACGCCCGCGCGAAGAGCGTCACGGGGCGGCGGCTTCGGCGTCCGGCACGAACACGTAGCCGAATCCCCACACGGTCTGGATGTGCCGGGGATGCGCGGGGTCGTCCTCGACGATCTTGCGCAGCCGCGAGATCTGCACGTCGATCGAGCGGTCGAACACCTCGTACTCGCGCCCGCGGGCGAGCTCCATCAGCTTGTCGCGCGAGAGCGGCTGGCGCGGATGCTGCACCAGCACCTTGAGCACCGAGTACTCGCCCGTGGTGAGCGGCACGCCCTTGCCTTCGCGCGTCAGCGCCCGCGTCGCGAGGTTGAACTCGAAGCGGCCGAAGCGGTGGATCTCGTTGCTCGCCGCCGGCGCGCCGGGCGGCCCGCCGGGACCGCGGCGGCGCAGCACGGCGTTGATGCGCGCGAGCAGCTCGCGCGGGTTGAAGGGCTTGGGCAGGTAGTCGTCGGCGCCCATCTCCAGACCGACGATGCGGTCGACGTCATCGCCCTTGGCGGTGAGCATGATGATTGCCGGGGAGGCGGGCTGCGCGCGCAGGCGGCGGCAGATGGCGAGCCCGTCTTCGCCCGGCAGCATGAGATCGAGCACCAGAAGGTCGAAGCGCTCGCGGCCGAGCTGCTTGTCCATGCCGCGCGCGTCGGCGACCGCGCGCACGTCGTAGCCCTCGCCGCCGAGATACTTCACCAGCAGGTCGCGCAGGCGCTGGTCGTCGTCCACCACGAGGATGCGGGTCTTCAGCTCGGCCACCAAAAGATTGTTACAAAAAACGGACGCGGCGACACTCCCCGGGCCGAGGCAGCCGTTACCATGCGCAGGCGATGAAAGCGCTCCTCCTCCTGCTCGCCCTCGCCCTCTTCACGCAGGGCGCGGCGGCGCAGCGCGAGCGCCCGGACCGGCCGCGGCCCGCGCCCTCGATGAGCCAGGACGAGCGCCAGCGCATGCGCGAGGACATGCGCGAGGTCTACCGCGAGCGCAGCACCGAGCGCGGCGCGCGGCCCGAGCGGCCGCGCAGCCTCTCGCCGCAGGAGCGCGAGAAGCTGCGCCAGGACGTGCAGAACGCCAACAAGGCGCTGAAGCGCTGAGGTTCCTCTAGCGCGCTTCCTCGCTCGCGCCGTCGGCGGCGCGCGGCGGATCGTTGGCGGCCGCGCCGGCGCGGTAGAAAGCGTAGGTGTTCTTGCCCTTCTGCTTCGCCGCATACATGGCGATGTCGGCGTGCTTCATCAGCGCCGCCGCGTCGACCGCGTCGTCGGGGAACACGCTCACGCCGATGCTCCCCGTCACCGTCGCCTCGCGTCCGGCGAGCGAGCAGGGGCGCATCAGCGCATGCAGCAGCTTCTTCGCCACCGTGTTCACCGGCGCGAGATCGTGCACGTCCTCGAGCACGATCAGGAACTCGTCGCCGCCCAGGCGCGCGATCAGGTCCGAGGCGCGCAGGTTGGCACGCAGGCGCGCGGCGACCTCGACGAGCAGAAGGTCGCCGACGTCGTGGCCGTGGAGGTCGTTGATCTGCTTGAAGCCGTCGAGGTCGATGAACAGCACGGCGAGGCGCGAGTTGCGCCGGCGCGTGCGCTGCACCGCCTGCTCGAGGGAGGGGCCGAGGCTCGTGCGGTTGGCGAGGCCGGTGAGCGCATCGCTGTAGGCGAGCGAGGAGATGCGCTCGCGCGCGAGCGCGATCTCGGTGATGTCGCGGCCGACGCCGCGGTAGCCGAGGAAGCCGCCGTCGGCGGCGTAGCGCGGCTCGCCCGAGAGCGAGAAGTAGCGCACCGCGCCGTCGCGCATGCGGCGCGAGAACTCGAAGTCGCGGAACGCGTCCTGGCGCTCCATGGTCGCGCGGTGCGCCGCCCAGCCGGACTCGTCCGGCGTGACCGAAGGGATCTCCCAGTTGGTCTTGCCGAGCGCGCCGCGCCCCATGTAGCCCTCGGGGTAATTCGGGCCGTGCACGAGCACGGTCAGGCGGCACGCCGCATCGGTCTCCCAGAAGAAATCGGAGGACATCTGCGTCAGGCTGCGAAAGCGCGCCTCGCTCTCGCGCAGCGCCGCCTCGGCCTGCTTGCGGCTCAGGAACTGGCCGACCTGGCTGCCGATCACGCGCGAGGCGTCGAGCAGCCGCCCGTCGGGCTCGCGCACCTCGGGGCTCGCGAACGTGAGCACGCCAACGATGCGGCCTTCGGCGAGCACCGGGAAGGCGATGCCGCCGCGCAGCCCGGTGCCGCGCCAGAGCTCGGGAAAGGCGGCGCGTCGGTCCTCGGCGGCGTTGGAGGCCCATATCGGCTCGCCGGTCGCGAACGTGCCGCCCGTCAGCCCCTGGCCGCGCTGCACGACGAGGGCTCGCGAGCGCTCGACGAACTCCTGCGCGCCCGGGCCGCCGAGCGCGAGGCCGTCCTCGAAGACGAGCGCCTCGCCCTGCACCCGGAAGTAGCGCCCGCATGCCCAGCCTTCGGCTTCGCACATGGCGTGCATCACTTCGCGCAGGCCCTGCGCGGCGTCCTCCGACGCCGCGAGCACGCGCGCAACCCGGTGCTCGAGCTTGAGCAGCTGCTCGGCGCGCTTCTGCACGGTGATGTCGCGGCCGACGCCGCGATAGCCGCGGAACGCGCCGTCCGGGGCGAACACCGGCTCGCCGCTCACGGCCATGTGACGCACGCTGCCGTCGGGCTGGGCGCGCCACATGTGGACGTCGTAGAACGGCTCGCGCGCTTCGAGCAGGCGCCGGTGCGCGTCCCAGCCGCCTTCTACCTGAAGCCGGCCGCTCTGCCAGCGCGTCCCGCCGATGAGCCGGGCGAGCAGCTCAGGGTCGTCCCCGGCGGCGTGCCGCCCCTCGAGGCGCACGAAGCGGTGCTCGGCGTCGAGCTCCCAATACCAGTCCGACGAGAGGTTCGTCAGGCTGCGGAAGCGCGCCTCGCTCTCGCGCACCGCATGCTCGGCATCCGCGCGGCGCAGCTGCTCGCCCATCATCGACGTAACGGCCTGCATCGCCTGCTGCAGCCGCCTGTGCAGCGGCCGCACGCGCCGGCAGGTATAGGACGCCACCCCCGTCACCCGCTCGCCGGCGCGCACCGGGAAGAGCACCGCGCCGCGCAGCCCGGTGCGCTCGGAGATGCCCCGGCGCAGCGCCCGCTCCTCGCGCGCCGCGTCGGCAATCCACAGCGGCTCGCCGGACTGGAACACGGCGCCGATGAGGCCCGCGCCCGGGGCGAAGGCGAGCCCGGCGGAGGACTCGATGAAGCTACGCGCTTCGGGCACCGCGGGGTCGAACCATTCGGCGGCGCGGTGCAGCGCGCCGCGCGCCTCGTCGAGCTTCCAGAACTCGGCGCATTCCCACCCTTCGGCCTCACACACCGCGCGCAGCGCGCCGCGCAGGCCCTCGCCGATGCTCGCCGCTTCGGTGAGGCTGCGGATCACGCGGTGCTCGAGCCGCAGCAGGCCCTCGATGCGCTTCTGCGGCGTAACGTCGCGGCCGACGCCGCGATACCCCGTGAAGCGGCCGCGGCGGTCGAACATCGGCTCCCCGGAGCTCAGCACGTAGCGGCGGCTGCCGTCGCCGAGCGTGCGCCACATGAGGAGATCGCGGAAGGGCTGCCGACTCGCGAGCAGCGCCCGGTGCGCTTCCCAGCCGCCCTCGATCTCGATTCCGGTTTCCCAGCGCCGCTTGCCGATGAGCGCGCGCGACAGGCTGTGCTCCGCGCTGTCGCCGACGCGTACGTCGACGCGAGTGAAGCGCAGGTCCGCGTCCTGCTCCCAGTACCAGTCGGAGCTCAGGTGCGCGGACGCGGCGGCGCGGCTGCGGGCGCGGTGCGCGGCGCGCTTCGCCGGTGGGCGAGCTTTCTTCTTTGCCGGGCGCTTGGCCATCGGTCGTCCCTTCCCCCGCCCGCAATGTACTGGACGCCTACCGGGCGGTCCAGCGCTCGCGGTAAAAAAGGTAAAGCCCGCTCGCGATGACGACCCCGGCGCCGAGCCAGACCGCGCGCGCTGGCACGTCGCCGAACACGAGGTAGCCGAAGATCGCCATGTAGAGCACCTGCTGGTAGAGAAAGGGCGCGATGACCGTCGCCGGCGCGTAGCGGTGCGCCACCGCGAGCAGGTGGTGACCGGTCGCGCCCAGCACCCCGAGCAGGCAGGCGACGGCCCATTCGAGCGGGCTCGCCGGCCAGCGCCACTGCGCGAGGGCGAAGGGCGCGAGCAGCACCGCCGCGCCGACCGCGGGGAGGTACTGGATCGTCTCGGGCGATTCGTAGGCCGCGAGCCGGCGCGTCATGAGCATGAAGATCGCGTACACCACGGCGTTGGCGAGCGAGGCGAGCATCGCCGGGTGGAAGGCGGCGGTCCCGGGCCGCACGATGAGCAGCACCCCGACGAAGCCGGCGAGGATCGCCGCCCAGCGTCCGCGGTCGAGCTTCTCGCCGAGAAGCGAGGCGCCCATGAGCGCGATCAGGATCGGCACGGTGAAGAAGATCGACGAGGTGACCGTGAGCTGCAGGTACTGCAGCGCCCAGAAATTGAGGCCGGTCATGCCGACGAACATGAGCGCGCGCACGAGGTGCCAGCGCCAGTGGCGAGTGCGCACGAGCGCCATGCCGCGCACCGGGAAGAGCACCGCACCGGCGATGAGCGCGTGCATCGCGAAGCGCAGCCACACCACGGTGAGCACCGGCACCGACTTCACCAGCCACTTGGCGCTGCCGTCGAGCAGCGTGAAGAGCAGGTAGGTGAGCGAAACCAGGCCGATGCCGATCAGCCGGTTGCGCGCGCTGTCGGCGTGCAGCACCTAGCTCACGCCGGCGACGAGCGCTACGCCGCGACCCGCGACTGCGAGCGTACGGCCTCGGCGACGGCGGCGCCCACCTCGGCGGTGCCGGCCTTGCCCTTCATGTCCGGCGTGTGCGGGCCCTCGACGATCACGCGCTCGATCGCGCGCACCACCTCGGCGGCGGCCTGCGCATGGCCGAGGTGCTCGAGCATGAGCGCGCCCGACCAGATCGTGGCGAGCGGGTTGGCGATGCGGCGCCCGGCGATGTCGGGCGCCGAGCCGTGCACCGGCTCGAAGATCGACGGCGCGGTGCGCTCCGGATTGATGTTGCCGGAGGCGGCGATGCCGATCGTCCCGGCGGTCGCCGGGCCGAGGTCGGAGAGGATGTCGCCGAAGAGGTTGGAGGCGACGATCACGTCGAAGCGGTCGGGGTTCAGCACCATCTGGATGGTGAGGCCGTCGACGTGATACTGGTCGGTGCGGACGTCGGGATAGTTCCTGCCCACGGCGGCGAAGCGCTCGTCCCAGTACGGCATGGTGATCGAGATGCCGTTCGACTTGGTGCACGAGGTGACGTGCTTGCGGCGCTTGCGCGCCAGCTCGAAGGCGTACTTCATGATGCGGTCGGTGCCCTTGCGGGTGAATATCGCCTGCTGCATCACGACCTCGTCGGGCGTGTTCTCCTTGAAGCGGCCGCCGATGTTGCCGTACTCGCCCTCGGTGTTCTCGCGGATCACCACGTAGTCGATGTCGCCGGGGCCGCGCCCGGCGAGCGGGCAGGGCATGCCCTCGAAGAGCCGCACCGGCCGCAGGTTGACGTACAGGTCGAACCAGCGCCGGAAGTTGATGAGCAGCCCCCAGACCGCGACGTGGTCGGGCACGAGCGCCGGGTTGCCGACCGCCCCGAAATAGACCGCGTCGAACTTGCGCAGGATCTCGGGCGCTTCCTCCGGGCACATGCGGCCGTGCTGCCGGTACCAGTCGCAGCTCCAGGGAAACTCGGTCCACTCGAAGGCGACGCCGTGGCGCGCGGCCACGGCCTCGAGGACACGGACGCCTTCCGGGATCACCTCGCGGCCGATGCCGTCGCCCGGGATGACGGCGATGCGATGGGTTTTCATGGGGCGGCAGTATATAGAATTGCCTGTGCGATTCGCCTCGCTCGAGACTTCCAGCGAGTGGTGCTCCGTCGCGCTGCATGTCGACGGCGAGCTGCGCGCGCTCGAGCGCCGCGCAGGGCAGCGCCACTCGGAGCTCGCGCTGCCCATGCTGCATTTCCTCCTGAAAACCTTCGGGTTGAGAAGCGCGGACCTGGACGCGGTGGCCTTCGGCGCCGGGCCGGGCTCGTTCACCGGCCTGCGCATTGCCTGCGGCCTCGCGCAGGGTCTCGCGCTCGCGCGCGGCCTGCCGGTGCTCGGCGTCTCCTCGCTCGAGGCGATCGCCGAGGAGTCGGGCGCGCGGCGCGTCGTCGCCTGCCTCGATGCGCGGATGCGCGAAGTGTATTATGCGGCGCTCGAAAAGGAGGCGCACGGCTGGCGCGAGGCGATCGCCGCCCGCTGCGTCGCGCCGCAGGCGGCGCCGCGGCCTGCGGGCGAGGGCTGGGTCGGCTGCGGCAGCGGCTTCGCCCTCGAGCACCGCTGGGACGACACGCTGGGCGCGATGAAACGGTTTCCGGAAATCCACGCCACGGCAAGCGCCATCGCGCGGCTCGCCGCGCCGCGGCTCGCGCGCGGCGAGGGCGTGGATGCCGCGGATGCCGCGCCGCGCTATCTTCGCGACAAGGTCGCTTTCACCCGGGAAGAGCTGAAGCGTCGATGAGCGCAGTACTGAAGAACCTGCCGGAGCTCGGGGTGATGAGCGAGGCCGATCTCCCCGAGGTGGTCGCCATCGAGAGCGCGGTGTACAGCCATCCCTGGAGCGCCGGCAATTTCCTCGACTCGCTGCGTGCCGGCTACGACTGCCGCACCTGGCGCATGGAAGGCGAGCTGATCGGCTATTTCGTTCTCATGACCGGCGCCGGCGAGGCGCACCTGCTGAACCTCTCGGTGGCGGCGGACCACCAGCGGCGCGGCCACGGCGCCGCGCTGCTGCGCGAGGCGACGCGCCTTGCGAGAGGCCGCGGCGCGCACGCGATCTTCCTCGAGGTGCGGCCGAGCAACCAGCCCGGGCAGCGGCTCTATACGCGCTTCGGCTTTCGCCGCGTCGGCGTGCGGCGCGACTACTATCCGGCGACGCGCGGACGGGAAGACGCGCTCGTCCTGTCGCTCGCGCTGTGAGCGCGCGGCGCGAGGCGCTGCTGGCCGAGATGGGCCTCGCGCCCCTCTGGCGCCTACGGAAGGAGAAGCCGCGCGAGAGCGAGGCTGCGGAGAGAGCAGAGCCGGGGTGGCTGGAGCTCAAGCAGGCGGTTCCGGCGTGCACCGCCTGCGCCCTGCACAAGACGCGCACGCAAACCGTGTTCGGCGTGGGCGACGAGAACGCGGACTGGATGCTCATCGGCGAGGCGCCCGGCGCCGAGGAAGACCGGCTGGGCGAGCCCTTCGTGGGCCAGGCGGGAAAGCTCCTCGACAACATGCTCGCGGCGATCGGACTCGCACGCGGGCGCAACGTCTACATCGCGAACGTGCTCAAGTGCCGTCCCCCGGGCAACCGCAATCCCGAGCCCGAGGAAGTCGCGCGCTGCTCGCCTTATCTCGAGCGCCAGATCGCGCTCGTCGCGCCGAAGCTCATCGTGGCGATGGGACGCTTCGCCGCGCAGACGCTGCTCGATACCGACGCCAGCATCGCCAGCCTGCGCGGACGCGTGCACCGCTACCGCGGCGTGCCGCTCGTCGTCACCTATCACCCGGCGTACCTGCTGCGCAACCTGCCCGACAAGGCGAAGGCCTGGGCGGATCTGGTCTTCGCCAGGCAGACGATCGAGAATCTCTAAGGGCGCCGCCGCTGCGGGTCCTCGGCGGCGGCGAAGTCGAGCAGCCGGTCGATGTCCGCGGCGTGCACTCGCCGGCTGCGCCGGAACCAGAGCTGCACGCTCAGCATGGTCGCGGCGACGAACAGGCCGAAGACGACGATCACCTTATAGATGGAGACGCCGGCGCCGAGCAGCGCCGAGTAAAGCGCGATCATGAGCAGCACCGAGACGTTCTCGTTGAAGTTCTGCACCGCGATCGAGCGGCCGGCGCCCACGAGGTGATGGCCGCGGTGCTGCAGCAGCGCGTTCATCGGCACGACGAAGAAGCCGGCCATGGCGCCGATCAGCACCATCAGGCCGACCGCGAGCCAGACCCGGCTCACCAGGTCCATGGCGATGACCACCAGCCCCATGGCGATGCCGAGCGGAATCACGCGCACCGCGCGGTCGAGCGACACCCATGCCGAGGCGAGCACCGCGCCGAAGGCGATGCCGACCGCGGTGACGCCCTGCAGGATCGCCGCCTTGGAGAGGTCGAAGCCGAGCGCCGCGCGCGCCCACTCGATGACGATGAATTGCAGCGTCGCGCCGGTGCCCCAGAAGAGCGTGGTCACGGCGAGCGAGACCTGGCCGAGGCGGTCACGCCACAGGTGGCCGACGCAGCGCGCGAAGTCGCGCAGCGTGGCGAGGGGATCGGCGGGCACGCGCTTGAGCGCGACGCCGGTGCGCGGCACCTCGAGATTGAAGAGCGCGGCGATCGCGTAGACGACGACGATCAGGGCGATCGCCGCTTCCGCGGGCGTGTCGATCGGCATGTCGAAGAGCGGAAAATCGAATTGCAGCAGCGCGCCCGAGACCCGGGCGTGGATGAGCAGCCCGCCGAGCATCGTGCCGAGGATGATCGAGGCGACGGTGAGGCCTTCCATCCAGCCGTTCGCGAGCACGAGCTGCCGGTGCGGCAGGTACTCGGTGAGGATGCCGTACTTCGCCGGCGAATAGGCCGCGGCGCCGAAGCCCACCACGGCATAGGCGGCGAGCGGGTCCAGGCCCCAGAGCATCAGCACGCAGCCGACGATCTTCACGCTGTTGGCGAGGAACATGACCTGGCCCTTGGGCAGGCGATCGGCGAGCGCGCCGACCCACGGCGCGAGCAGCACGTAGGAGACGACGAAGAAGAACTTGAGGTACGGAGTCAGCCAGGACGGCGCCGCATCCTGCATGAGCAGCGCGATCGCCGCGACCAGCAACGCGTTGTCGGCGAGCGACGAGAAGAACTGCGCCGCCATGATGATGTAGAAGCCGCGGCTCACTGGTCCTTTCTGGGGGGATGGCGCGCGGCTTTATAGCACAATAGGCGCGATGCCCCGTCCGATCCGCGCCACGGTTTCCGCGGCCGCGCTCGCGCACAATCTGCGCGTCGCGCGCGAGCACGCCGGCGCGACCAAGCTCTGGGCGGTGATCAAGGCGAACGCCTACGGGCACGGCGTGCAGCGCGCGGCACGCGCGCTCGCCGCCGCCGACGGCTTCGCCGTGCTCGACTTCGAGGAGGCGGCGCGCCTGCGCGAGGCCGGCGCGGCGCTGCCGATCCTCATGCTCGAGGGCGTGTTCCGCCCGCACGACGTCGCGCTGCTCGCGCAGTACGCGCTGACCCCGGTGATCCATCATCCCGAGCAGGTGCGCATGCTGCGCGAGGCCGCCGCGCCGCTCGACGTCTACGTCAAGGTGAACAGCGGGATGAACCGGCTCGGCTTCACCCGCGACAACCTGCACGCCGGCGTCGCCGCGCTGCGCGGGCTGCCGCACGTGAGGCGCCTGACGATGATGACCCACTTCGCCGACGCCGACGCCCTGGGCGGCGTGCGCGCACAGCTCGAGGCGTTTGCCGACATGACGCGCGGGCTCGAGGAGGCGCGGCTGCCGCGCTCGCTCGCCAATTCGGCCGCCTTGCTGCGCTTTCCGGAAGCGCGCGGCGACTGGGCGCGCCCGGGCATCATGCTCTACGGCTGCTCCCCGTTTCCCGATCGCAGCGCGGCCGCGCTCGGCCTGCGGCCGGCCATGACGCTCGCTTCCGAGATCATCGCCACGCAGCAGCTGCGGCGCGGCGAGAGGATCGGCTACGGCTTTTCCTACGAGGCGGTGGGCGAGATGAGGATCGGCGTGGTGGCCTGCGGCTATGCCGACGGCTATCCGCGGCACGCGCCCTCCGGCACGCCCGTGCTCGTCCACGGCCGGCGCACCCGCATCGTCGGCCGGGTATCGATGGACATGATCACGGTCGACATCAGCGACATCGCGGAGGCGGGCATCGGCTCGCCGGTCACGCTCTGGGGCGAGGGCCTCTCGGCCGACGAGGTGGCGGCAGCCGCCGGCACGCTTTCCTACGAGCTCTTGTGCGCGCTCGCGCCGCGGGTTCCCGTCGTCGAGGCGCCGTGAAGCGCAAGAGCGCCTACGTCTGCAGCGAGTGCGGCGCGTCGGCGCTGCAATGGTTCGGCACCTGCCCGTCCTGCCAGGCGGTCGGCACGCTCGCCGAAACCGCGATGGAAAGGCCGGCGCAGCACCGCTACGCGGAGCGCGGCGCCGCGCCGGTCGCGCTCGACGCGATCGAGGCGCGCGAGCACGAGCGCATCGCGACCGGCGTGGCCGAGCTCGACCGGGCGCTCGGCGGAGGCCTGGTCCCCGGCCAGGTGGCGCTGCTCGGCGGCGATCCGGGCATTGGCAAGTCGACGCTGCTCCTGCAGGTGAGTTCTTCGGTTGAAAATTCTTTGTATGTCTCGGGCGAGGAATCCGCCGAGCAGGTGGCGCTGCGCGCGCGGCGCCTCTCGCTCGAGCCCGCCGGCGTGCGCCTGCTCGCCGAGACCCAGCTCGAGCGCATCCTCGCCGCGCTCGAGGCCGGCAAGCCGCGCGTCGCGGTGATCGACTCGATCCAGACGCTCTGGTCCGAGACGCTGCAATCGGCGCCGGGCTCGGTGGCGCAGGTGCGCGAATGCGCCGCGCAGCTCACGCGCCACGCCAAGCGCGCCGCGACCGCGCTCTTCCTCATCGGCCACGTCACCAAGGAGGGCGCGATCGCCGGGCCGCGCGTGCTCGAGCACATCGTCGACACGGTGCTCTACTTCGAGGGCGATGCGCACTCGAGCTTCCGCATGGTGCGCGCGGTGAAGAACCGCTTCGGCGCGATCAACGAGCTCGGCGTGTTCGCGATGACGGACAAAGGCCTCAAGGGCGTGAGCAATCCTTCGCGCCTGTTCCTGAGCACGCACGAGAAGCCGGTCCCCGGCGCGTGCGTGCTCGCCACGCTGGAAGGCACGCGGCCGCTGCTCGTGGAGATCCAGGCGCTGGTCGACGAGGCGCACTCGCCCAACCCCCGGCGCCTCTCGGTCGGTCTCGAGCAGAACCGCCTCGCCATGCTGCTCGCGGTGCTGCATCGGCACGCCGGCATCGCCACCTGGGAGCAGGACGTATTCGTGAATGCCGTGGGCGGCGTGCGCATCGGCGAGCCGGCGGCGGACCTCGCGGTGTCGCTCGCCATCGTGTCCTCGCTCACCGATCGGGCGATTCCCGCCAGAGTGCTCGCCTTCGGCGAGATCGGCCTCGCCGGCGAAGTGCGGCCGGCGCCGCGCGGCCAGGACCGCCTGCGCGAGGCGGCGAAGCTCGGCTTCGAGAAGGCGATCGTGCCGAAGGCCAACCTGCCGAAGGCGAAGATCGACGGCCTGGAGATGCTCGCGGTCGAGCGGATCGACCAGGCGGTCCAGCTACTGCGCAACCTTTAGCACCTCGCCCGCGGCGCGTACGCCGCTTCGCACCGCGGCTTCGAGGGTTGGCGGATATTCGGCGTCGGTGTAGTCGCCTGCCAGGAAGACATCGGGAAGAATTCGCGAGAGAGGCGCCACCCGGCCGATCGAGCACGTGACCGTCGCGCGCTTCTCCGCGATCACGCGCGACCACTCGGGCGGCGCGAGCCCGGGAAACGCGGCGGCGAGCTCGGTGTGGCAGCGCGCGGCGAGCTCCTCGCTTTCCATCTGCTGATGGTCGCCCTGCGCGCTGATCACGCAAGCGAGGCGGCCTTTCTCGCCGAGCAGCGCGCCGCGGTCGAACACCCACTGCACCAGGCCCTCGCCAAGGCCGAGCATGGGCAAGGGCAGGCGCAGCCGCGGCCCGTATTGCAAATAGCAGGTGTAGATCGGCTGATACGAATACTCGGCCGCATCGGGAAGGAGCGTCCTCAGCTGGTGCGGCCCTACGGCGAGGATCACCGCGCCGTAGCCGGCGCGCAGCGCGGCGAGGTCGCGCACCGTCTCCCTCAGGCGCACTTCGCCGCCGCGCGCGTGCACGAAGTCCGCGGCCGGCTCGGGAAAGAGCCGCGACAGGTCAACGCGGGGCAGCAGGAGATCGCTCGCCTCGGCCTCGGCGCCGAGCGTGTCTCGCAGCACCGCGAGGAAAACCGCGGCGGAGGCGATCTCGGGCGGCGTATTGAGCGCCGACACGCAGAGCGGCCGCCAGAGGAAGTGGCTGACGCGCCCCGCCTGCTCCTCTTCCTCCAGGAGACGTGCGACGCTCGCATCGGCCGCGAGCTTGAATCCGCGCGCCTTCATTCGCGAGACGAAGCGTACGGCGCCGATACGCTCGCGCCAGGAGATGCCGCGCGCGCCGAGCAGGCCGCCGAGCAGCCCGGCCCGCCCGGGCAGCCAGAGCCGGCGCAGCGCGAAGCGCTGCGCGTAGCGCAGCTCGAGCGGCATGCGCAGCAGCGCCGAGTCCGGAACGCCCACCATGCGCATCAGGCGGAAGAGCTCGCGGTAGGCGCCGGCGAGGATGTGCTGTCCGTTGTCGAGAGGCGTGCCTTCGCTCACGATGCGACGCGCGCGCCCGCCGGGCACGGGCCCGGACTCGAAGACCGTGACGCGCGCGCCCGCGTGCGCGAGCGACGCCGCGGCGGCCATGCCGGCGTAGCCGGCACCGACAATGGCGACCCGCGTCGCTAGGCGCTGAGCCAAGTCTTCCAGGCGATCAAGAGCTTGCGCAGCGGCGTGAGCGAGGTGCGCTGCTCGAGCACGGGGAAGCCGTCGCGCTCGATTTCCGAGAGCAGGGCGCGGTAGATCGCCGCCATGATCAGCCCCGGCCGCTGCGCGCGGCGGTCGACGGCCGGCAGCGCGGCCATCGCCTGCGCGTAATAGTCCCGCGCGCGCGCCGCCTCGAAGCCCATCAGGTTGCGGAACGCCTCGCTCGTGCGCGCCTGCAGGATGTCGGAGGCGGGGACGCCGAAGCGCCGCAGGTCCTCCATCGGCAGGTAGATGCGGTTCTTGCGCGCATCCTCGCCCACGTCGCGCACGATATTGGTGAGCTGGAAGGCGATGCCGAGCTTGCGCGCGTACTCGAGCGTGCGCTCGTCGCTGTAGCCGAAGATGCGCGCCGCGAGTAGGCCGACCACGCCCGCAACCCGGTAGCAGTAGGTCTCGAGCGCGGGCCAGTCGAGATAGCGCGACTGTTGCAGGTCCATCTCCATGCCCTGGATGATCTCCTCGAGGCTCTTTCGTGAAAGGGAAAATCTCTCCACGAAAGGCAGCAGCGCGCGGGTCACGGGGTGCTGCGGCCGCCCGGCGAAGAGCTCGGCGAGCTCGGCGCGCCACCAGGCGAGCTTGGTCGCGGCCACCTGCGCATCGGCGGCCTCGTCGACGACGTCGTCCACCTCGCGGCAGAACGCGTAGAGCGCCGTGATCGCGCGGCGCCGCTCGCGCGGGAGGAAAAGGAACGCGTAGTAGAAGCTCGACCCGCTCGCCGCCGCTTTCTCCTGGCAGTACTCGTCGGGCGTCATAGCGCTCGCAGGAGCAGCAAAGGCCAATCCATGGGACGCAGCATCGGCCGGCGACGGAAGACGTCGTAGCGCGCGCGCTCGATCTTTTCCAGGATGCGCAGCCCGCCCTGGATGGTGGTCCGGATCTCGAGGCCGA
>DASUFD010000165.1:0-9332 GCA_036274735.1 Burkholderiales bacterium | reverse complement strand
GGAGCGCCGCGGCCCGCGCCGTGCTCGAGGGGACGCGGCACGTAGGCGGCCTTGAGCCCGGCGCGCTGCGCGGCCTGCAGGTCCGGCGGGTGCGCGGCGACCAGCATCAGCTCGCCGGGCGCGACGCCGAGCAGGCGCGCGGCCATGCGGTAGACCTCGAGGTCGGGCTTGTACTTGCCGATCAGCTCGCCCGAGAGCACGCAGTCCCAGGGCAGCCCCGCGTGCTTCGCCATGTCCACGAGGAGCGAGATGTTGCCGTTGGAGAGCGTGGCGAGCACATAGCGCGCACGCAGCCGGTTCAGGCCCGGCACCGCGTCGGGCCAGGGCATGAGGCGATGCCACGCGCGATTCAGGTGCTCGATCTCCTCCTCCCGGAGACCGGCGATGGCGAATCGGACAAGAAGCGAATCGAGAATCTCGCGGTGCAGGCGATCGATGTTCGCCCAGCCGCTCTCGCCGCGCATCACGCGGTCCATGGCCGGCCGGTAGCCGGCGCGCCAGGCATCGGCGAAGGCCGCCCAGTCCACGCGCAGACCCTTGGCGGCGCCGAGCAGCTCGCCCTCGCGGATGATCGACGCTCGCCAGTCGACGACCGTGCCGAAAACGTCGAAGGCGAGGGCTTTGAGCGCCATCGCCGATTTGTAGCACAAGTCACGAACCGCACCGGGAATTCGGGCCGTGCGCGGCGCCCTGCTGGCACAATCGGGCCGATGCGCGCATTCCTCGCCCTGGTCTGCATTGCCGTCGCGGCCAGCGCGCAGGCGCAGACGCGCATCGAGCAGGCGAAGCGCGAAGGCGACCTCGTCTGGTACACGTCGATGAACGTGGCCGACGTAGAGGCGGTGCTCAAGCCTTTCCGCGAGCGCTACCCGTTCCTCTACCTCAGCATCCTGCGCGCGCCGGGCAGCGGCGTGCGCTCGAGCATCCTCTCCGAGGCGCGCGACGGCCGCTATCGCTGGGACGTGGTGTCCGCCAACCTGGGCGACGTGCATCGGCTCGCGCGCGCGGGGCTGCTCGCCCCGTATGCCTCGCCGCAGACGGCGAGCGGCTTCCCGCCGGGCACCGTCGACCCCGAAGGGCACTGGGCGGCGATCTACCTGCGCCATTACGTGATCGCGTACAACAGGGCTCTCGTCAAGCCCGAGGAAGCGCCGAAGTCCTGGCAGGCGCTGCTCGATCCGCACTGGGCGGGCAAGCTCGGCCTCGACGAGGACGACGCGGAATGGTACGCCGGCATGCTCGAGTACTGGGGCCACGACCGTACGGTCGCCTACATGCGAGCGCTCGCGCGCCAGCGGCCGCAGTTTCGCGGCAGCCACCAGGTCCTCACCGACCAGCTCGCCGCCGGCGAGCTCGCCCTCGCGCTCGTCTACGCGAACGAGATCGACAGCGCGCGCCGCGCCGGTGCGCCGGTGGAATGGCTGCACAGCTTCGATCCCATCATCGCCTCGCCGAGCCCGATCGCGATCTCGGTGCGCGCGCCGCATCCGGCCGCGGCGCGCCTGCTCGTCGACTACCTGCTCTCGCCCGAGGGTCAGCGCGTCATCCGCAGCCGGTTCCGCGCCCCGGCGCGCAGCGACGTCGGCGGCGCGCCGCCGGCCGCGCTCAAGCTGCACGCGCTCAAGCCGAGAGTCGCAGTCGACTACTTCGACGAGCGCGAGGCGGAGTTCCGGCGCCTGCTCGCGCCGCGCTGAGCGGCGCGCGCAGCTACTGCGCGACGACCAGGCTTGCGAGGCGCTGCGGGTCGCGCAGCAGCTCCTCGGCTGCGCCGCGGTGGATGACGCGGCCGCGGCTCATGACGATCGCCTCGCGCGTCACCTCGAGCGCGAGCTTGGCGTGCTGCTCGACCAGGATCACCGCCAGCGAGTCCTCGGCGATCAGCCGGCGCAGCGCGGCGAGCAGCGCCTCGATGATGATCGGCGCGAGCCCTTCGAGCGGCTCGTCCATGAGCAGCACCGCCGGGTTGCCCATCAGCGCGCGGCCGATGGCGAGCATCTGCTGCTCGCCGCCCGAGATCTGGTTGCCGCGGTGGTGACGGCGCTCGGCGAGGCGCGGAAACAGGCCGTACACCCGCTCGATCGACCAGCGCGCACGCGAGCCTGCGGTTCCTTCGGCGCCCGGGCGCTGCGCCACCTGCAGGTTCTCCTCGACGCTGAGCGAGGGAAAGATCGCGCGGCCCTGCGGCACGTAGCCGAGGCCGAGCCGCGAGCGCTCGTACACCGGGATCTTCTCGACGTTGCGTCCCGCCATGCGGATCGTGCCGGCGTGGAAGGTGGTATGGCCCATCAGGGTGGCGAGGAGCGTGGTCTTGCCGACGCCGTTGCGGCCGAGCACGGCGAGCGCGCCGCGCTCCGGCAGCGCGAGCGCGACGTCCTCGAGGATCACCGTCTCGCCGTAGCCGGCGCGCAGGCCGGCGACCTCGAGCACGGCGGGCAGGGCGGCTCGCTCAGCCACGCGCCGGCTCGCCGAGATAGACGTCGCGCACGCGCTGGTCGGCGGCGATCTCCTCGGGCGCGCCCTCGACCAGCACCTGGCCCTGCACCAGCACGGTGATGCGGCTGGCGAAGCGGAAGACGAGATCCATGTCGTGCTCGATGACGAGGATGGCGATGTCGGGCGGCAGCGTGCCGAGCACCTCGAGGATGCGGCCGGAATCGTGCGAGGGCACGCCGGCGGCCGGCTCGTCGAGCAGCAGCACCTTCGGCTTGAGCGCGAGCGCGATGGCGATCTCGACCAGGCGCTGGCGGCCGTAGGGCAGGTCCTGCGCGGCGAGCGCCGCGTCCTCGGCGATGCCCAGCGTCTCGAGGAGCGCCAGGCACTCGTCCTTCACCTCGCCGTAGCGGCTCGCCGCTCGCCACATGCGGCGCGCGATCCCTTCGCGCTCGGCCACCGCGAGCGCCACGTTGTCGAGCACGCTCAGCGAGCGGAAGAGGGTGGTGATCTGGAAGGTGCGGCCGAGGCCGCGACGCACGCGCGCGGACGCGCTGGCGCGCGTGATCGCTTCGCCGGCGAGCAGGATCTCCCCCGAGGAGGGCCGGATCACGCCGGTCAGCATGTTGACGAAGGTGGTCTTGCCCGCGCCGTTGGGACCGATCAGCGCATGGCGCGCGCCGTCCTCGAGCGCGAAGTCGATGTCCTCGGCGACGGTCAGCGCGCCGAAGCTTTTGCAGAGCTTCCGGGTTTCGAGAACGCGAGCCATGCCTGCTTCAGTTGGTCGGCCAAGCCGAGGATGCCGCCGGGCGCGAACAGCACCACGACGATGAGCAGCGCGCCGATCCCGAAGTACCAGTACTCCGGGAACTGCTTGGCGAGGTAGTCCTGCGCCACGAGGTAGAGCGCCGGGCCGACGAACGCGCCATAGAGGCGCCCGACGCCGCCGAGGATCAGCATCACGAGCAGCTCGCCCGAAGGCTCGAAGCCGAGCACGTTCAGACCGACGAACTGGTTCACCTGGGTGAGCAGCCCGCCCGCGATGCCGGCGAGGGTCGCCGAGATCGTGTAGACGAGCACCAGGCGCCAGTACACCGGCGCGCCGATCGCGTGCATGCGCGTGGTGTTCTCGCGGATGCCGGTGAGCATCGCGCCGAAGGGCGAGTAGATGAGGCGGCGCACGAAGATCCAGGCTATGAAGAGAACCGCGAGGCAGTAGAGGAAGGCGGTCTTGCCCCACAGGTCGAACTTGAAGAGGCCGAGGATCGGGTTCACCTGCACCCCCGAGAGGCCGTCGGCGCCGCCCGTGATCGAGCTCATCTTGTTCGCCACCTCGAGCAGGATCGCGGTGATGGCGAGCGTCAGCATGAGGAGCGTCAGGCCCTTGGTGCGCAGGATGACGAGGCCGGTCAGCACGCCGAGCAGCATCGCCGCGCCGGCCGCGGCGGCGAGCTGCAGGAAGGGGTCGTTGACGCCGAGCTTGGTGCTGAGGATCCCGGCGGTATAGGCGCCCAGGCCGAAGAAGGCGCTGTGGCCGAGCGTGATGATGCCGGCGTAGCCGAGGATGAGATCGAGCGAGAGAGCGAACAGGATGAAGATGAGGATCCGCGCGCCGAGCGCGAGATATTCCGGCAGCGCGAAGAAGGCCGCGATGGCGACGATCCACGGCAGCCACTCCGTCCAGCGAATGCGCGTCTCGGCGGTGTAGCCGCTCATGGCGCTCTTCTCGACCCCCTGTTAAGGGGGTCGCGAACGAAGTGAGCGGGGGGTTGGTTTTCGGCGAAAAGAAAACCCCCCGGTCGCCTTCGGCTCCCTCCCCCCTTGACAGGGGGGCGAGGCGAAAACCGCACCGCGCTCACGTCCGCACTCCGAACAACCCCTGCGGGCGCCAGAGGAGGACGGCAATGGTCGCGGCGTACACCAGGAACGCGCCGAACTCCGGGATCCAGTACTTGCACGCGGTGTCGGCGATGCCGATGAGGAGGGCGGCGACGAAGGGGCCGCGCAGGCTGCCGAGGCCGCCCACCGCGACGACGATCAGGAAGTAGACGAGGTGCTCCTGCGGATAGCTCCAGTGCACGGGCAGGATGTCGGCGCCGAGCGCGCCGCCCAGCCCGGCGAGGCCGCTGCCGAGCGCGAAGGTGAGCGTGAAGAGCAGGCGCGTGTTGATGCCGATCGACTGCGCCATCGCGCGGTTGTCGACCGCTGCGCGCACCATGGCGCCCCAGCGCGTGCGCTCCACGCCGAACCAGAGCACCGCGATCAGCACCGCGCTGAAGAGGATCAGGAATACGCGGTAGGTCGGGAAATCGCGGCCGAAAGCGTGCACGAAGCCGGTCAGGTAGCCGGGCAGGAACACCGGCGCGGAGCTCGTGCCGTAGACGAAGCGCGCGAGCGCGACCGACGCGAAGATGAGGCCGATGGTGAAGAGCACCTGCGCGAGCTCCCCGGCGGCGTACAGGCGCGAATAGAGCAATCGCTCCAGAACGATGGAAATGGCGGCGACGAGGACGAAGGCGAGAACCAGGCCGAGCGGGAACGGCACGCCGAAGCGCTGCATGGCGTAGGACAGGATGAAGCCGCCCGCCATGGCGAACACGCCGTGCGCGAGGTTGACGAAGCCCATCAGGCCCATCGTCACCGACAGGCCGACGGCGATCACGTACAGGATCATGCCGTAAGCGACGCCGTGGAAGGCGACGCTTACGAGCGAGGAGAAGAGCTCCTGCAGTTGGCGCTTTTTCCGGTGACGTGGCTACTTCTTCTGCTGCAGCTCTTTCCAGGGGTCCTTGACCGCCTTGGCGTAGGTCTCGAGCACCACGTTCTCGAGGTGCCCCTTCACTTTCTTGACCTCGCGCAGGTACTCGTTCTGGACGATGTCGCGCGTCTGCGGGTCGATCGAGATCGGCCCGCGCGGGCTCGCGTAGTGCCAGCCCTTGAAGATCTCCATCGTCTTGTCCGGGTCGAGCTTGCCGTGCTGCTTCTTGATCGCGTCGAAGATCATCGCCGTGCCATCCCAGGAGCCGACCGAGAGGAAGTTCGGCGTCTCGTTCTGGCCGTACTCCTTCTTCCACGCCGCGATGAACGCCTTGTTTTCCTTGTTGTTCAACGCCGCGGACCAGTGGAACATGGTGGTGACGCCGAGCGCGACGTCGCCCATGTTGGGGAGCTCCTCCTCGGTCGTGATGTCGCCCGGGCCGATCAGCTTGATGCCGGCCTTGTCGAGGCCGAGGTCGGCGAAGTTCTTCATCACCGCCGTGGCGGTCTTGCCGGCCGGGATGAATACCATGAGCGCATCGGGCTTCGCGTCCTTCACCCGTTGCATGTAGGCTGCCCAGTCGGGGTTCTGCAGCGGCACGCGCACCTTGTCGACGACCTTGCCGCCGTTCTTCTCGAAGGCCTGCGAGAAGGCCTGCTCGGAGTCGTGTCCGGGCCCGAAGTCGCTCACCAGCGTGTAGGCGGTCTTGAACTTCTTCGCCGCCCATTCGCCCAGGGGATAGCTCGACTGCCAGAGGGTGAACGAAGTGCGTGCGATGTAGGGCGAGCGGGTGGTGATCACCGCGGTGCCGGCGTTCATGATCACGAACGGCACTTTCGCCTCGGTGCAGAGCGGCGCCATCGCGAGCGCGTTCGGCGTGAAGATCACGCCCGCGAGCAGGTTCACCTTCTCGCGCACGATCAGCTCCTGGGCGAGCTGCTTCGCCTTGTCCGGGTTCGGGCCGGTGTCGTCGCGCGTGACGAGCTCGATCTTCACGCCCTTCGGCAGCTCTTTCTCGTGCTGCTTGATGTACAGCCGGACCGCGCGCTCCATGTAAGGGCCGAGGTTGCCGTTCAGCCCGGAGTAGCTCGTGATGAAGCCGATCTTGATCGTCTGCGCGGACGCAACCGAGGTCGCCGCCGTAGCAACGGCGGCCAGCGCCGCGACGGCGGCGATCCTGGAAAGTCTCATTGTCCCTCCTCCAAAGGTGGGAAATTCTAACCGAACACCAGCGTACCGCCGAGCGAGGGCGGCAGGCTTACGGCGTGCCGGCCGCCCGTCTCACGCACCGCGAGCCCGAGTCGCGAGCAACGCGCAGCCATGGCGTGCCGATCCGGGCATGCCAGCGAATAGCCGGCGATCGCCGGCGCCGCGAGCGCGGCCGGCGTCGGGCCGAGCACGATCGCGCCGCGCTCGGCCTCGAGGCGCACCGTGTTGCCGAAGGGGCGCGGCAGCAGGCCCGCGAACTCGCTCCAGCGCGCCGCCGCCGCGGCAGGGTCGTCGGCCGCGACGAACACTTCGTCGAGGGCGAAGGCATTGACATCTTCGCGCCAGAGCAGCTCCGGGGTGAGCTGCTCAACGAACTGGATGCGGCCTTCGGGCATTTTCTCGGGCGTCGCGCGCACGACTTTGAACTTCGCTTTTCCGTCCCCGACTTCTCTCTCCAACGAGACCACGGGCTGCGGAGAGAAGCCGTGCGCCGCGAGCCGCCGGTGCTCGCCCTCGGCGTCCGGCGTGCCGAAGCACACCAGGTGCACGCCCGCATAGCGGTCCATGAGCGCGCGCATGCGTCGCGCGGCCGGCGTATCGTGCGTCGGCGAGAGCAGCTCGATATAGCCCCCTTCGAGCATCACGCAGCGGTTCGCCGCGCCGACCGCGCCTTCGGGCGTGCGCTGCGCCGACACCGGCGTGACGCGAAAGCCGAGCGACTCGAATACCGCGGCGGCCTCGTCGAGGTCGGCGACGAAATGCGAAACGTGATCGACAAAGAGCGCACCGGGGGGCGGCCGCTGGCGCGCGCCCGCGAGCGGGCGCTTTCGACTCTCGATATGCATGGCGCGTTAATATAACCGCCGAGTGAATCAGCCCGTCGAAGCCCGCTCGGCCACCCTGACAGGCGCCGAAGCCGCCGTCGAGATGCTGCGGCTGCACGGCGTCGAGATCGTGTTCGGCCTGTGCGGCGACACCAGCCTGCCGCTCTACGACGCACTGCGCGCTTCCACCCTCAGGCACGTTTTGACGCGGGATGAAAGACACGCAGCGTATATGGCCGACGGCTACGCGCGCGTCAGCGGGCGCGTCGGCGTGTGCGAAGGGCCGTCGGGCGGCGGCGCCACCTACATCGTGCCCGGGCTCGTCGAGGCGAACGAGTCTTCCATCCCGATCCTCGCGTTGAACACCGACATCTCGGTCGCCTCGAGAAACCGTTTCACGCTCACCGAGCTCGACCAGCGCGCGCTGATGCGCCCGCTCACCAAGTGGAACTCGGTGCTCGACCGCGCGGCCGACCTGCCGCGCACCTTCCGCCAGGCCTTCGAGGCGATGACCGCCGGCCGGCCAGGCGCGGCGCACATCGCGCTGCCCTTCGATGTGCAGAGCCAGCCGGTCGAGGCAGCCGAGGTCTGGGCCGATCCATCGCTCGGCGCCTACCCTTCGCGGCGCACCGGACCCGATCCGGACATGGTCCTTCTCGCTTCCCGCGTATTGCGCTCCGCGAAAAGGCCGCTGCTCGTCTGCGGCGGCGGCGTGGTCATCTCAGGCGCCGAAGCCGAGCTCCTCGAGCTCGCACAGAAGCTCGGCGCGCCGATCGCCACGACCATCAGCGGGAAGGGCTCGGTGGACGAGCGCTCCCCGCACGCGGTAGGCGTGGTCGGCTCGAACGGCGGCACGCCCGAGACGCGCGCGCTGGTCGACGCCGCCGACCTCATCGTCTTCGTCGGCTGCCGCGCCGGATCGGTCACCACCGAGCGCTGGCGCCATCCTGCGCCGGGCGCCGCGCGGATCGTGCACATCGACGTCGATCCCGCCGTCCCCGGTCGCAACTACAAGGTGGACGTGCCGCTGGTGGGCGATGCGCGCCTTTGCCTCTCCGCGCTGAACGAAGCCCTGGAGGGCTTCCAGCGCACGGCCGAATTTTCGCTTCTCGAAGACCGGAAGCGAGCCAAATTCGCTGCGTTCGACGCGCTGGCGCGATCCGACGAGGCGCCGATCCGGCCCGAGCGAGTGGTCCACGAGGTTTCGCGCCACCTGGACGACGATGCGATCGTCGTCGCCGATCCCGGCACGCCGTGTCCGTACTTCTCCGCCTACCACGTGGTGCGCGGCACCGGCCGGCGCTATTTCTCCAATCGCGCGCACGGCGCGCTCGGTTATTCGCTCGCCGCGGCGGTCGGCGCGCACTTCGGGCGACCGTCGGTGAAGACCGTGGCGGTCATGGGCGACGGCAGCTTCGGCATGTGCGCGGGCGAACTGGAGACGCTGGTGCGCCTGAAGTTACCCGTCACCCTGGTGGTGATCGCCAACGCGACGTATGGCTGGATCAAGGCCGGCCAGCGCTCGGGGTACCAGAGGCGCTACTTCTCGGTGGACTTCGGCGCGACCGACCATGCCGCGGTCGCCGCGGCGTTCGGCATGAGGAGCTGGCGCGTCAGCGATCCGCGCGAGCTCGGCTCGGTCTTCAAGCAAGCCGTCTCCCTGGCAGAACCGGCATTGGTCGACGTCGTCTGCCAGCCGCTGCACGAGGCGCGAGCGCCGGTGTCGGAGTGGGTGGCATGAACGGGCACATGCACCACGACATGGGCGGGCTCCCGGCCGGCAGGGTCGAGCGCACCGAGCACGACCACGCCGAGTGGGAGCGGCGCGTCGACGCGATGGTGCAGCTCCTGCGCGGCGGCGGGCGCATCACGGTGGACGAGCTGCGCAAGAACATCGAGGCGCTGCCGCCCGAGGATTACGATGCCATGGCCTACTACGAGAAATGGATCACCTCGCTCACGCAGACGCTGCTCCAGCGCGGGGTGATCACCACCGACGAGCTGGGGCGCAAGATGGAAGAGGTCGAGAGGCGATGCAGCCGCAGTTCCTGACCGAGTATCCCGCCGTCCGAGCCGCGTTCGAGCGCGGCGAGCGCGTGCGCGTGCGCAAG
>DASUFD010000164.1:0-3699 GCA_036274735.1 Burkholderiales bacterium | reverse complement strand
GTGAGCGGATGCACGACCGAGGAGCGCAGCGGATGCTCGCGCGTAGCGCGCTCGCAACCCCGGCGGATCGCTTCCTTGAGCGCCACCCCGTCCACCTCGACGCCGCGCCCGATCCAGACGTTGTAGATCGGGATGCCGGTGTCCTGGCAGAGCAGGTTGTCGGTCGACTCGGCCACCGCGATGTTGCGAATCATGGTGCCGAGCATGCGCTGCGCGCCCGCGTCGGTCTCGCGGGCGGCGAGCGCATCGAAGCCCTGCTTCACGTCCGGGGGCAGCTGCTTCAGCGCCCGGATGTACAGCTCCTTCGCCGCTTCCTCGACCTGGCGAAGGTCGACTTTCATGGGATGGCCTTTCCCATCATTTGACGTGGATGTTGCGTTCCTTCACGACCTTCGCCCAGAGCGCGGTCTCTTCCTTCATCGCGCGGCCGAACTCCTCGGGCGGGTTGCCGACCGGGGCGAGGCCCTGCGCGAAGAAGCGCTCCTTCATCGTTGCGTCCGCAAGCGCGGCCTTCGTGTCGCGGTAAACCTTCTGCACCACTTCCTTCGGCGTGCCGGCCGGCGCCACGATGCCGAACCAGCCTTGGTTCTCGAACCCCGGCACGGTCTTGGCGATCGGCGGCACGCCGGGAAGCTGCGGCGCCTCTTCCTTGCTCGTCACGCCGAGCGCGCGCAGCCGCCCGCCTTTGATGTGGCCGATCGCCGCGGCGAGGTTGCCGACGAAGAAGTCGGTCTCGCCGGCCACGAGCGCGGCATGTCCCGGGCCTTCGCCCTTGTAGGGCACGGCGAGCGCGTCGAACTTGGCCTGGTAGACGAAGTTCTCCGCCGCGAGATGCGTCTGCGATCCGATGCCGGCGTGGCCGAAGGTCAGCTTGCCCGGATTGGCGCGGCCGAAGTCGATGAGCTCCTTCACGCTCTTGAAGCGCGAGTTGGCCGGCACGGTGAGCACCTGCGGTCCCGAGACCACGTTGGTGACCGGGATGAAATCCTTCTCCGGGTCGTAGGCGAGCTTCGCGTAGATGTGCTGGTTCGCGGTCACCACCGAGCCCGAGGGGAAGAAAAGCGTGTAGCCGTCGGGCGTGGCGCGCGCCGCCTCGGCCGCGCCGACGCCGCCGCCCGCGCCGCCGCGGTTCTCGATCAGCACCGTCTGGCCCCAGATCTGGGTCAGCCGCTCGGCGAGCAAGCGCGCCGAGATGTCGGTCGCGCCGCCCGGCGGAAAGGGCACGATGAACTTGACCGGTTTCTGCGGCCAGGACTGCGCGCTCGCCAGCGTGCTCACGAGCAGCGCAAACAGGAAGAAGGCAATGCGTCTCATTGTTCTAGGTCTCCTCGCAAACGGATCCGGGTTGAAGAATCGTGGTTGGGCCCGACGATTCTACAGCGCGAGAGCGAAAGCGAGCCCGAAGCCGAGCGCGAGCGCGGCGGCGAGCGCGGCGAGGCTTTTCTGCCATTCGTGCCAGTCGAGGAACTCTATGGCGAGCACCCGCAGGCCGGCGCCGAAGTGCACCGCCAGCAGGACCACCAGGCCCCATTCGGCGAGCTTGACGAGCGGCTGCTCGGTCCAGGCGAGGAAGGACTGGAGCTCGAGCCCCTTGCCGAGCGCCCAGAAATGCACCGGCAGGAACGCCGCGAGCGCGAGCCCGGAAAGGCGATGCACGAGGGCGAGGGTTCGGCTCACAGGAACACCGTGAGCGCGGCGCGCAGGCCCATCCAGACGAGAGCCGCGGCGAACAGGACCGCCGCCACGTCCCTGCTTCGTCCGCGCCATCCCAGCCACTCGATGGCGATCGTGCGCAGGCCGATCGGCGCGTGCACCGCCACCGCGAGGACGAACACGCCGTAAAACGCGAGCCAGGCGTGGTTGCCATGGATGCGGGCGTAGATCTCGGCGGCGCTCAGGCCGCCGCGCACCGCGTAGACGATGGTGGCGAGGTGCACCGGCACGCATAGCGCGAGCACGCCTGCGGAAACGCGCTGCGCGATCCACAACGTCGTCTCCGGTCGATAGCTCACAGCTCGCCTTTCACCACCGCTCTCGCGACCTCGCGCTTCAACCCGGCGATCGAAGCGGTGGGCGAAAGGTGCTTCGGGCAGCGCTCGGTGCAGCTCATGTGCGTGTGGCAGGCGTGGCACCCGGCGTCGCCTGCGACGGCGCGCAGCCGCTCGAGCTTCGCGACGTCGCGCGCGTCGCTCACCAGCGTCCAGGCGCGGTTCAGCGCCGCGGGGCCGAGATAGTCGCGGTTCCAGCTCACCACGTCGCAGGCGGCGTAGCAGACGCCGCAGCCGATGCACTCGATCGCCGCGTCGGCGGCCTGGCGCATCGGCGACGCGGGGGCGACCTGCGCAAAATCGTCGCTGCGCGTGCGCTCGCCTTGAAACTGAGCCTTGGCGCGCGCCCACTTGTCGAAGAACTCGTGCATGTCGGTGACGAGATCGCGGATCACCGGCAGATTTCGCAGTGGCGCGACGACCAGCTCGTTTTTCTGGCAAACCCGATCGACGTGCGTTCTGCAGGTCCAGCGCGGCGCGCCGTTCACCGTCATGGCGCAGGAGCCGCACATACCCACGCGGCAGGCATAGCGATAGGCAAGCGTCGGGTCGAGCGAGCGCTGGATGTGGATCACCACGTCGAGCACGGTCTGGCTCGGATGGCGCGGCACCTCGAAGGACTGGTACTTGCCCTCTGCCCCGCCCCGCCACACCTTGACCTCAAGCTTGACGCTCACCGCACGGTCACCTGGATCTTGTGCACGCTATTGTTGCCCATGCCGCCGCGGTTCCAGTCGGGCGCGAGCGGTTGTTCCGCACCGCGCGCATCGGCCGCGCGGCAGGCGAGCTCGTGCTCGCCCGGCGTGGCCTCCCAGCTCGCGCGCCAGCGCTGCCACGCGAAGCGGCCGGCCGGCGCCTCGAGCTGCGCAGGACGCCATTCGCCGTCCACGCCGAGCTCGACGCGCGTCACCGGCACGCCGTCCCCCGACCATGCCCGTCCCTGGATCTCCACCCGTCCTCGGGAAACCAGACGACGGCCGGTATACCAGTCGGGGATGCCGGGCGGAGCGATCAGCGACTTCACGCGCGAGTGGCGAACCGGGGTGCCGATCTCGCCCGGCTGCTTCGTATAGCGATAGCCGACGACCTGCTGGTAGCCGTCGAACGGCTGCTCGAGCAGCTCGATGCGCGAAAGCCACTTGACGCTCGCCATGCCGAACCAGCCGGGGACGATGAGCCGCAGCGGCGCGCCGTGCTGGGGAGCGAGCGGCTGGCCGTTCATCGCCCACGCGAGCAGCACCTCGGGCTGCATGGCTTCTTCCACCGTGAGGCTGCGGCCGAAATGGTGCTCGACGCCCGAGTCGAAGCCGCGATCGGCGCCGAAAAAAGCGATTTCCTTCGTCGTTTCCCTCGCAAAACCCGACTCGCTCAGAAGATCTTTGAGTCGAGCGCCTGTCCAGTCCGCGGTGCTTACCCCGCCCTGCGTCCAAGGCATGCTCGGATAACGCGGCGCGAAGCCGGCCCGGCCGTTTCCCGCGCATTCGAGCGTCACGCGCAGCGTCTCGGCCGGCAGCGAGCGCAGCTCCGCCAGGGAGACCTCGCGGGAGTCGATCTCCAGCCGATACGTCTTTTCGTCGACGTCGGGAACGTCGAAATGCGAGAGCGTGTAATGCAGCCCGACGGGCGTCACGTCGTAGCGCAGCGCCTCGAG
>DASUFD010000163.1:0-53159 GCA_036274735.1 Burkholderiales bacterium | reverse complement strand
CAGAAGGCGCTCCTTCCCGAGATGCAGACCCGGGAGGAGCTCTACGACATCATCGGCTACCACGACTACGAGAAAAAACTCGATGAGCTCTTCGCCCGCAGTCGCTCCTAAGCCCAAGAAATCGGTCGCCCTCTCCGGCGTGCCGGCCGGCAACACCGCGCTCTGCACGGTCGGGCGCAGCGGCAACGACCTGCACTACCGCGGCTACGACATCCTCGACTTCGCCGATCAGGCCGAGTTCGAGGAGGTGGCCTATCTGCTGGTGCACGAGAAGCTCCCCACGCGGAATGAGCTGGCACAGTACAAGAATCGTCTCAAGGAGCTGCGCGGTCTTCCTCCCCGGTTGAAGGCCGTGCTCGAGCAACTGCCCCGCTCCGCGCATCCGATGGACGTACTGCGCACCGCCTGCTCGGTGCTCGGCACGCTCGAGCCGGAGAAGGAAGGCCACCCGGTCGAGGGCGCGCGCGCCCTCGCCGACCGGCTCATGGCGAGCTTCGGCTCCATGCTCCTCTACTGGTATCACTTCGCGAACAGCGGCAAGCGGATCGAGGTGGAGACCGACGACGACTCCATCGGCGGCCACTACCTGCACCTGCTGCATGGCAAGAAACCGGGCGCCTCGTGGGTGCGGGCGATGCACACCTCGCTCATCCTCTATGCCGAGCACGAGTTCAACGCCAGTACCTTCACCTGCCGCGTCATCGCCGGCACGGGCTCCGACATGTACAGCGCGATTACCGGCGGCATCGGCGCGCTGCGCGGCCCCAAGCACGGGGGCGCGAACGAAGTGTCCGATGAAATTCAAAAGCGCTACCGCAATGCGGACGAGGCCGAAGCGGACATCCGCCGGCGCATGGCGGCGAAGGAGATCGTCATCGGCTTCGGCCATCCGGTCTACACCACCGGCGACCCGCGCAACAAGGTGATCAAGGCGGTCGCCGAGCGCCTGTCAGAGGAGCAAGGCGACATGACGCAGTACCGCGTCGCCGAGCGCATCGAGAAGGTGATGTGGGACGAGAAGAAGATGTTCGCCAACCTCGACTGGTACAGCGCCGTGTCCTACAGCCGGATGGGCGTGCCCACGCTGCACTTCACGCCGCTCTTCGTGCTCTCGCGCACGAGCGGCTGGTCGGCGCACGTCGTCGAGCAGAGGATCGACGGCAAGATCATCCGCCCGAGCGCGAACTACACCGGTCCGGAGAGCCGGCCCTGGGTGCCGATCGAGAAGCGATAAATGTACGAATCCGACCTGACCAAATTCATGCGCGAGTTCCTCGCGCAGCATCCCGAGGAGATCGAGTCGCAGAAGAAGGGCCGCGCGATCTGGTGGGACAAGACGCCCGAGGAGCGCGCGCCGGTGCCGCCGATGCGCCACGCGCCGCGCCGCTCCGGCGGCAACGAGCACACCTTCGACCCGGTGGGCGGCTACGAGTGGAGCTTCGAGGTGGACGACGTGCCGCAGAAGCCGGTGCCGCGCAGCGAGGGCCGGGAATGAGCGCGCCCATCTCCAACGTCCGCCCGGCGCCGGACAAGGTCCTGACGGACATCGCCGACTACGTCTCGCGCTACGAGATCACGAGCGAGGAGGCCTACGAGACCGCGCGCTACTGCCTGATGGACACGCTCGGCTGCGGCTTCGAGGCGCTCGAGTACCCGGCGTGCACCAAGCTCCTCGGGCCGATCGTGCGGGGAACCGTAGTGCCGAACGGCGCGCGCGTGCCCGGCACGCAGTTCCAGCTCGACCCGGTCGCGGCCGCCTTCAACATCGGCACGATGATCCGCTGGCTCGACTTCAACGACACCTGGCTTGCCGCCGAGTGGGGGCACCCGTCCGACAACCTCGGCGGCATCCTCGCCACGGCCGATTGGCTGTCGCGAAACGGCAAGCCGGTTCGCGTGCGCGACGTCCTGACCGCCATGATCCAGGCGCACGAGATCCAGGGCGTGATCGCGCTCGAGAACAGCTTCAACCGCGTCGGCCTCGATCACGTGGTGCTCGTCAAGGTCGCCTCCACCGCGGTCGTCTCCCGCCTGTTGGGTCTGAGCTATGAAGAAACGGTGAATGCCGTGTCGCAGGCGTGGGTCGACGGGCAGAGCCTGCGCACCTATCGCCACGCGCCGAACACGGGCTCGCGGAAAAGCTGGGCGGCGGGCGACGCCACCTCGCGCGCGGTGCGGCTCGCGCTCATCGCGCAGACCGGCGAGATGGGCTATCCGTCGGTGCTCACGGCGAAGACCTGGGGCTTCTACGACGTTTCCTTCCGCGGCGAGCCTTTCCGGTTCCAGCGGCCGTTCGGCAGCTACGTGATGGAGCACGTGCTCTTCAAGATCTCCTTCCCGGCGGAGTTCCACGCGCAGACCGCGGCCGAGGCGGCGATGCAGCTGCACCCCGTCCTGAAAAATAGAATTGAAGACATCAAAGCCATAACCATAAGAACGCACGAGGCGGCGATCCGTATCATCGACAAGAAGGGTCCGCTCAACAACCCGGCGGACCGCGACCACTGCATCCAGTACATGGTGGCGGTGCCGCTCATCTTCGGCCGCCTGACCGCGGCGGACTACGAGGATGGGATCGCCGCCGATCCCAGGATCGATCTGCTGAGAGAGAAAATGGTCTGCGTAGAAGACCCGCAGTTCACGCGCGACTATCACGACCCGGAAAAGCGCTCGATCGCCAACGGCCTCACCGTCGAGTTCAAGGACGGCAAGCGCCTCGCCGAGGTGGCGGTCGAGTACCCGATCGGCCACAAGCGCCGGCGCAAGGACGGCATCCCGCTGCTCCTCGAGAAGTTCGAGCGCAACCTCGCGCGCCGCTTTCCCGAGAAGCAGCGCAAAGCCATTCTTTCCCTGTGCCTGGACGCGCCGCGCCTCGCCGCGACGCCGGTGCACGAGTTCGTCGACCTGATGGTCATATGAGAGAAGAGCTGGAGCGCCGCATCGCCGAGCTTTCGGCCGAGATCCGCAGCTACCCGGGGCCGATCGCCCGCTGCGACGAGCAGCTCACCGCGCTCCTCGAAGAGCGCGCCCGGCTGCTCTTCCGCCTCGAGAACGCCGTCGCCTGCACTCCGGAGGCGATCTGGGCCAATGACGGCGGTCGCTAGGGTCCTGGTTTTTTTCCTGTTCGCCGCCACGGTGCATGCCGGCGAGTCGTGGGAAGCGTTCTTCGACCCCTTCCTCGGCGACCTGAAGAACGAGCTCGCCGAGGCCCGGGCGGCGGGCAAGCGCGGCGTGGCGATCATGTACCACTTCGAGGAATGCCCGTATTGCCGCCGGATGAAGCAGGAGGTGCTCTGGCGGCCGGAGGTGCAGAAGGCCTACCGCGCCGACTTCACGGTTATCGCCGTCGATACGCGCGGCGCCCAGGCGATTACCGGAATCGACGGTCGCGTCCTTCCTGAGAATGTTTTTGCCAAATCCATGGGGGTGCGCGCCACGCCGACCTTCGACTTCTACGCCCCGGACGGCACGCGGCTCTACCGCCACGTCGGCGGCATCTTCGACCCGGCCGAGTTCGTGCTGCTCGAGCGCTTCGTGGCGAGCGGCGCCTATCGCTCGCAGAGCTTCGCCCAGTTCAAACAGCAAGAGAAAGCCAAGAGGAGCTGAAATGCCCCAGAACCCCTTCGACACCCTGCAATCGTTCAAGCACGGCAAGCTTTATTCGCTGCCTGCGCTCGGCAAGGCGCTGAACGTGCCGATCGAGCGCCTGCCGGTGTCGATCCGCATCGTGCTCGAGTCGGTGCTGAGGAACTGCGACGGGAAGAAGATCACCGAGGAGCACGTGCGCCAGCTCGCCGGCTGGAAGGCCGTGGCGCCGCGGACCGAGGAGATTCCCTTCGTCGTCGCGCGCATCCTGCTCCAGGACTTCACCGGCGTGCCGCTGCTCTGCGACCTCGCGGCGATGCGCAACGTCGCCGAGCGCATGGGCAAGGAGGCCAAGGTAGTCGAGCCGCTGGTGCCGGTCGACCTGGTGGTCGACCACTCGGTGCAGATCGACCACTTCGCGAAGAAGAACGCGCTCGATCTCAACATGCAGCTCGAGTTCCGGCGCAACACCGAGCGCTACCAGTTCCTGAAGTGGGGCATGCAGGCCTTCGACACCTTCAAGGTCGTGCCGCCCGGCATCGGCATCTGCCACCAGGTGAACCTCGAGTACCTCGCGCCCGGAATCCACAAGGGGAAGGACGCGATCTGCTATCCGGACACCCTGGTCGGCACCGACAGCCATACCACCATGATCAACGGCATCGGCGTGGTCGGCTGGGGCGTCGGCGGCATCGAGGCCGAGGCCGGCATGCTCGGCCAGCCGGTCTATTTCCTGACGCCGGACGTGGTGGGCGTGCACCTGAAGGGCAAGCTCCACCCGGCGTGCACGGCGACCGATCTGGTTTTGACGGTCACGCAGCTCCTGCGAAAAGCGAAAGTCGTGGGGAAGTTCGTCGAATACTTCGGCGAAGGCACCCGCTCGCTTACCGTGCCCGACCGCGCCACGCTCGCCAACATGTCGCCCGAATACGGCGCGACCATGGGCTTCTTCCCGGTGGACGAGCGCACGCTCGAGTACTTCCGCGGCACCGGACGCAGCGCCGAGCAGGTCGCCGCGCTCGAAAGCTACTTCAAGGCGCAGCAGCTCTTCGGCATCCCGAAGCCCGGCCAGATCGACTACAGCGAGGTGCTCGAGCTCGACCTCTCCACCGTCATGCCCTCGCTCGCCGGTCCGAAGCGTCCGCAGGACCGCATCGACCTCGAGAAGGTCAAGGATACGTTCTCGAAGCTCTTCGTCGCGCCGGTGAAGGAGAACGGCTTCGGCAAGAAGGCCGAGGACCTGGAGAAGAGCTACAAGGCCTTCGACGGCACCGAGATCCGCAACGGCGACGTGCTGATCGCCGCGATCACCTCGTGCACCAACACCTCCAACCCGGGGGTGCTGCTCGCCGCGGGGCTCGTGGCGAAGAAGGCGGTCGCGCTCGGCCTCCAGGTGAAGCCGCACGTGAAGACCTCGCTCGCGCCCGGCTCGCGCGTGGTGACCGAGTACCTCTCGAAGGCAGGGCTTCTTCCCTACCTCGAGAAGCTCGGCTTCTCGCTCGCGGCCTACGGCTGCACGACGTGCATCGGCAACGCCGGTCCGCTCGCGCAGCCGATCGAAGAGGCGGTGGTCAAGAACGACCTGGTGTGCGCGGCCGTGCTCTCGGGAAACCGCAACTTCGAGGCGCGCATTCATCCGAACATCCGCGGCAACTTCCTCGCCTCGCCGCCGCTCGTGGTCGTCTACGCGCTCGCCGGCACGGTGCTGAAGAACCTGAAAACCGAGCCGATCGGCCACACCAAGGAAGGGCAGCCGGTGTTCATCGGCCATATCTGGCCGAAGGCCGAGGAAGTGCAGGCGCTGATGAGCCTTGCCATGGACCCGGGCACTTTTCGCCGCCTTTACTCGAACCTCGGCGAGGCGACGCCGCTCTGGAAGAAGATCTCGGCGCCGACCGGCCAGGTCTACAGCTGGCCGTCTTCGACCTACATCGCCGAGCCGCCGTTCTTCAAGGACTTCTCCCTGCAGCCCGGCCGCCCCGGCGACGTGAGCGGCGCGAAGATCCTCGGCATCTTCGGCGACTCGGTGACCACCGACCACATCTCGCCCGCGGGCTCGATCAAGCCCACCTCCCCCGCGGGCATCTACCTCCAGGAGAACGACGTCGCGGTCGCCGACTTCAACAGCTACGGCGCGCGCCGCGGCAACCACGAGGTGATGATGCGCGGCACCTTCGCCAACGTGCGCATCAAGAACCTGATGCTGCCCGGGACCGAGGGCGGCGTCACCTGGTACAAGGACGAGAAGCTGCCGATCTACGACGCGGCGATGCGCTACATCGCGCAAGGCACGCCGACGGTGGTGTTCGGCGGCGAAGAGTACGGCACGGGCTCCTCGCGCGACTGGGCGGCGAAAGGCACGCAGCTCCTCGGGGTGAAGGCGGTCATCGCGCGCAGCTTCGAGCGCATCCACCGCTCCAACCTGGTCGGCATGGGCGTGCTGCCGCTGCAGTTCATGCCGGGCGACTCCGCGCAATCCCTCGGCCTCACCGGCGAGGAGACGATCGACGTGCTGGGCCTCGACCCCATCGTTCCGCAGCAGCAGCTCAAGATCCGGATTACGAAGCGCGATGGCTCATCGCGTGAAGTTGCGGTGAAGTCGCGCATCGACACCGCGATCGAGGTCGACTACTACCGCCACGGCGGCATCCTGCCCTACGTGCTGCGCGAGCTCCTGCAGCGCGCCGGCCCCGCCAAAGCGCAAGCCGCCTAGCCCGGCTGCGCCGCGTCGTGCGGCGCATGGCCGGTCTCGATCATCGTCTTCATGCGCATGAGGTCGGCGTCCATCTCGCTCTTCGCATCGGCGCCGAAGAGGGCCGCTACCGCGTGGCCGAGCGCGCCGCCGGGCGGCACGTAACGCAAGCACACGGTGACTCGCGTACCGCCTTCGGCCATCGCCTCGAAGCGCACCGTGCCGTCGTGCTTCACGCGCGAGCCGGCGAGGGAGCGCCATTCCAGCAGCGCGTTCGGCTCGTGGCGCACGAGCTCCGAGGTCCACTCGACCGGCACGCCGCCCGGGCCGCTCACCACCCAATGCGAGCGCTCCCCGTCCACCCGGACCTCGCGCACATGCGACATGAAGCGCGGGAAGTTCCGGTAGTCCGACCAGAAGGAGAACACCTGCTCCACCGGCGCGTCTACGCGGATGGTCTTGCGCACTTCGAGGCCGTGCGGGTCACCGACGCCGAGCAGCGTGGCGAAGTCGAGGTTCGACGCCGAGCGCGCGACGAGCGCCGCACCGGCAAGGCGCCCGAGGAAGCCGCCGCGCGCAAGCAGGGCGAAACCGAGCATGCCGGTCGCGAGCCGCGCGGCGGGCGACCAGTTGTCCTGCAGCAGCTCGAAGCGCTGCCCGCGCCGCGGCACGCCGCCCTGAAGCGCCGAGAGGTTCCCCGCCTCCTTGTACACCGCGAGCCGGTCCTCGATCTTCGCCACGCCGACCACCGTCTTCACGGCGGCGAGCAGCGGAAGCACCTCCCGCTCGAGGATCGGGCCGGCGAGCGTCACCCGGCCCTCGCGTGCGGCAACCTCGACGGCATGCGGATGGGAAACGTACCGGCCGAGAACCGCCCGCACCCGCCCTACCAGCTTCTCGTCCGGCGTGCCCTCGCGGCGCAGCGTGCGGCGGCCGATAGCACGCAGCTGCGAGCGCATGCCGAGCGCGCGCTGCTGCGTGTCCCGCACGGTGACATCGCAGGCATGGCGCAGCGTGCGCTCGTAATGCTCGAGCTTGTCGCGCGCCCTCGCGCGCCGGCGCCGGCCGGCCTGCGGATCGAAAAAGTACATGGCCAAGGCGCCGGTCACGGCGCTCAGCAGGATGCGGTTCATGCAGGGCTCCTCTCGGGCAAGAAAAATGCTTCGCGCATCGTCATGGCAACCACCTGGATCGTCGCGGCCGACGCGAGCCGCGCGAGGTTCCTGCAAGTCGTGGACCGCGAGCGCGCGCTCGCGGAGATCGAGGACCTCTACAACCCGGCCGCGCGGCTGCACGAGCGCGACATGGTGTCGGACGCCGCGCCGCGCTTCGACGGCCACGGCGGAGTGGGCAAGCCGGGCGGCCGGCCGACCGGCGGCCCGGCGAGCGATCGCGACGCGAAGAAAGGCGCGGTCGACCACGAAGTCGAGGTGTTCGCGAAGACCATCGGCGAGTACCTCGAGAAGGCGCGCACCTCGCACCGCTACGATCGCCTGCACCTCGTCGCCCCTCCGAAGTTCCTCGGCCAGCTGCGCAAGGAGCTCGGCAAGGAGGTGCAGAAGCTCGTCGCCGAGGAGCTGCCGAAGGACCTCTCCTGGCTGCGCCGGCAGGACCTGGAGGAGAAGCTGCTGGGCCGGTAGCGCCTGCCGGGCGCCCTAGAACTGCAGCGCCGCCTGTACGCCGAGCGTCCAGGCGCGCTCGGGCGCGGGCTCGAAGTAGCGGCCGTTGTTGTCGTTGACGATGAGCGAGCCGACATAAAGGCGGTCGGTGAGATTGTCGATGCGCGCGAACTCGGTGACGCGCCAGCGCGCGCCCCGCTGCGTCAGGCCGGCGACGGCGTTCCAGACGGTATAGGCGTCGGCGAAGTCGCTGTTCGCATCGTTGACGGGCACGCTCGACTTGTGCAATCCCTCGAGGCGCGCGAAGAAGGGCTGGGGGTTGTAGCCGAGCTCGCCGTAGAGCACGTTCTTCGGCACGCCGGCGATCAGCGTCCCGGCGGGCACGCTCACCGGCGCGCCCTGCACCAGCGTGGTGAAGCTTTCGCGGAAGCGCGCGTCCAGCCAGGTATACGCGAGGCGCGCGTGCCACGGCCCGCTGCCCACGGTGTCGACCGAGAGCTCGAAGCCGTCGCGGTCGGTGTGGCCGACGTTCTTGAAGATCGCCCGCCCGCCGATATTCTGATCGACCACGATCTCGTTCTCGGTCACGATGTTGAACATCGCAGCATTGATCCGCGCCCAGCCGCCGGCCACGGTTTTCAGCCCGAGCTCGGCATGCCGGCTGCGGCTCGCCTGCAGACCGAGGTTGGGGCCCGTGCCGCTCGCGCTGTTGGCGATCTCGACGAGCGTCGGCGTCTCGAACCCGCGGCCGAGATTGCCGTACACGCTGGTCTGCGGCGAGAGCCGGAACACCAGCCCGGCGACCGGCGTGGTGTCGCTGTAGGTGAGGCTGCCGCTGTTCGCGCCGGCGCCGAACAAGTCCGTGATCTCGAACTCGACGCGCGTGGTACGCAAGCCGGCGAGCAGCGACCAGCGCTCGGCGAAGCGCCAGTCGGCCTGCGCATAGAGCCCGCTGCTCGTCACGTCGTCGTCCTCGTCGCGCGTGAGCGCGCCTGCGACGCCGCCCAGGTTGTTGAACCCCTTGCGCCGCTGCTGCATCGCGTCGTATTCCGCGCCGACCGACAGGCGCAGCGTCCCGGCGTGGCGGAAGAACCGCAGCGCCGCCCCGCCGTAATCGGTGTCGAGGTTGACGACGCCGTTGTTGCTGAACGCGAGGAACTGCTCTACGAAGCGGTTGCCGACGTAGGCGACGGCTTCGAGGTCGTTGTCCGCGCTCAGCCGATGCTGCAGCCGCAGCCCGCCCTGGTCCTGACGGATGGTCTTGCGGGTATCGAACGTGATGACCCCCGGCTGCACTTGCCGGCGGTCTTGCTCCAGCTGCGCGCGGTTCAGGCCCTGCGGGTCTTGCGTCTCCGGCTGGCGCACCGCGTTGGCGACCAGCGTCACCGAGGTATCGCCCGTCGCGTCGTAGCGCAGCTTGGCGTTCGCCAGGTCGCGGGTCGCCGCGCTGTGCTCGCGATAGCCGTCGATGTGGAAGCGCGACAGGCTGCCGATGCCGTTCAGCGAGCGGTACTGCCCGCCGAACCTCCCTGCCGCGCGCCACATGCCGTAGCTGCCGCTATAGAGATCCCCCTCGAGCGTCGGCACGGGCGGGCCATCTTCGGTGTCGATGCGGATCACGCCGCCGGCCGAGTTGCCGTAGAGCGAGGAGAACGGACCGCGCAGCACCTCGATGCGCTCCGCCGAGCCGAGATCGAAGTTGCTGGTCTGCCCCTGCCCGTCGGGCTGGTTCGCCGGAATGCCGTCGGCGTAAAGCCGGATGCCGCGCACGCCGAAAGTCGAGCGCGCGCCGAAGCCGCGCGACTGGATCTGCAGATCCTGCGCGTAGTTGTTGCGGTTCTGCACGACGATGCCGGGCACGACGCCGAGGCTCTCGGAGAGGTTGACCTGCGGCCGGCCGACGCGGATGTCCTCCTCGTAGAGCCGATCGATCGAGGCCGGAATCTCGAGGCTCGGCTGCGGCACGCGCGTCGCCGTCACCACCACCGCGTCCGCGCCTGCGCCTTCCTGCGCGAGCGCAAGCGCGGGCAGGCCAAGCAGCGCCAGCCCGGCGGCCCTGGCGCGCCGCCTCATGGAGGCGCCTGCACGGTGACGCGGACGCTGGAATACCACTCGGACAGCTCCTCGATGTCGCTATCGCTGAGCGTCTTCGCGACGACGCTCATCTGCGGGTTCTGCCGCGCGCCGGAGCGGAAGGCGCGCAGCTGCTCGCTAAGGTACTCCTTCTGCTGTCCGCTCAGGTTCGCCGCGCCCGGCAGCGTCGCGACGCCGTAGTCGCCGTGGCAGTTCGCGCACAACGTACGCACCTTCGCCGGTGGCGCGGCGGCGTCCGCGGCGCGCGCGGGGCACGCGCAGGCCGCGGATACGCCGAGCAGCACGGCGGCGAGCGCCGTGCGCCGCTTCACTTCCCTTGGTACGAGATGCGGTAGATCGCTCCCGCCTTGTCGTCGGAGACGAGGATCGAGCCGTCGACGTATTGCCGCACGTCGACCGGCCGGCCGAGGTAGACGCCCTCTTCGTTCATCCACCCCTCCGCGAAGGGCTCGGTCTTCGTCGCATGCCCCTTGGCGTCGAGGTAGGTGACCATGACGCGCGCGCCCCGCGGCTTCACCGCGTTCCACGAGCCATGCTGCGCGCTGAAGATGGCGTTCTGGTACTTCGCCGGGAACATCTTGCCCGTGTAGAACATCATGCCGAGGTCCGCCGCGTGCGCGATCATGTCGACCTCGGGCTTCACGTATTTCGCCATGAGCTCCTTCGGGATCGCGGCCTCCTTGTACTCGTCGGTGCGCGTGGCGCCGCCGCCGAAATAGGGGAAGCCGTACCACATTCCGATCTTGAGCTTGCCGTTCTCCACCGGCACGCGGTTGAGCTCGCCCGGCGGGATCTCGTCGCCCATGCCGTCGACCTGGTTGTCCGTGAACCAGAGGCTCTGGTCCTTGGGATTGAAGGCGAGCCCGGACGAGTTGCGCATGCCGTTCAGCACGACTTCTCGGCCGGTGCCGTCGCGGTTGAAGCGCACGATGCCGCCGATGCCCACGCGCCTGTAGAGGTCGAGCTTGTCGGGCGGCGTGACGTTGAACGGCTGGCCGAGGGTGATGTAGATCTTGTTGTCGGGACCGATCGCGCAGGCGCGCGCGGTGTGGTTGTACGACTCTTCTTCCGCCGGAATCAGCTCGCCCTGCTTGACGATCGGAATCGCCACCGTGTCCGGGCTCTCCATGAAGTACTCGGCGGCCGGGAACATCATCACGCGGTTGCGCTCGGCGACGAACAGGAAGCCATCGGGCGAATAGCAGGTGCCCGCCGGGATGTCGAATTTGACGCTGGGGCTGAACTCGTCGACCGTGTCGGCGAGGTTATCCATGTCTCGGTCGGTCACCGACCACACCGTGCTCTTGCGCGTGCCGACCCAAACTGTCGCCTTGTTGCGGCTCACCGCCATCTGCCGCGCATCGGGCACGAGGGCGAACAGCTCGATCTTGAAGCCGTCGGGCAGCTTGATGCGCTGCAGGACCCGCTTCAGGTTTTCCGCGTACGCTCCGCCCTGCGGCACGCTCTTTCCGGGAACCGCATCGGTGCGCTTGAACGCTCCGAGCTTCTCTAGGTTCGCGTCGTCGCCCTTGGCGAGCGCCGCGCCTGCCGCGGCCGAGAGCGCAAGGCCGACGGCCAATGCCAAAGCTTTCCGCTTCATGGATTCCTCCCCCGTTGGTGGTCAACTGCCGCGAGCATCATTCGACGCCGCGTGGCGGAAGTCAATGGCCGCCGTCGGGGCGCGGCCGGCGTTTCGAGCTCGCGGACTGCGGGTCGAGCACTCCCTCGAGCCGCCGCCGATCGCGCTTCGTTGGCCGGCCCTTTATCGCCGCGGCCGGCTCGGCGCTCCAGCGGCTCAGCTCCTGCCGCCGCTCGCGCTCGGCGCGGCTTGCCGGCGTCTCCTCATAGAGCTTCCTTGCCGCTTCGGCCGGCCCGCGCTTGTCGGACAAGACGAGCACCTGGAGGTGCCACTCGAGCTCTTCCTTGCGCAAGGCGACGCGATCGCCGACCTTGACCTCGTGCGCCGGCTTTATCCGCGCGTCGTTCAGCTTCACGCGCCCGGCGGCGATGGCCTGCTGCGCGAGGCTGCGCGTCTTAAAAAAGCGCGCGGCCCACAACCATTTATCTAAGCGAATGAGATGCGGGCCTCAAGCTTTGGCCAAGGCGCCAACGGGGCAGCTGACGCCGGTTCCGCCGAGGCCGCAGTAGCCGTTCGGGTTCTTGCCGAGGTACTGCTGGTGATAGTCCTCGGCGTAGTAGAAGGGCGGCGCGGGCCGGATCTCGGTGGTGATCTCCGCGTAGCCCTTCTTCGCCAGCGCGTCCTGGAACATCGCCTTCGACTTCTTCGCCGCCTCGAGCTGCGCGTCGCCGTACGCGTAGATGGTCGAGCGATATTGCGTGCCGGCGTCGTTGCCCTGGCGCATGCCCTGCGTAGGGTCATGGCCTTCCCAGAACGCCTTGAGCAGCTCCTCGTAGGAGATGCGCTTCGGATCGAACACCACGCGCACCACTTCGGCATGGTTGGTGAACCCGCTGCACACTTCCTCGTAGGTCGGGTTCTTCGTCTCGCCGCCGGCGTAGCCGACCGCGGTGCTGTAGACGCCCGGCAGTTGCCAGAACAGCCGCTCCGCGCCCCAGAAGCAGCCCATGCCGAACACCGCCTGCTCCATGCCGGCGGGCAGGCCCTTCAGCGGGTGGCCGTTCACGAAATGGCGCTCCGGCACCGGCAGCTCTGCGTCGCGCCCCGGCAGGGTTCGCTCGGGCGGAAGCAAGTTCTTGAGCTTCTTCATGAAGGAAAACATTGGACCTCCTCGCCTAGGATAGCACCAGCGCTCGGCTGCTCTCGTCATGGCCGTCTGCCCGCCTGACGCTGCCTTGGTCAATAGAAGACGCAGTCGTTCAGATCGGCGCCCGGCATCTCGCAGTCCATGGGCGGCCGCGCCGGCGCCGCGTTCGTTTCCGGGGAGCCGCCGCGATGCGGCTCCATCGCCGCCGCCGTGGCGGCCGTCGCGCCGGCGCTCACGATCGAGGCGGGAACCGCCTCGGCTGCGCGGTGCGGTGAGAGAAGCACAACGATGCCGAAGGTTACGGCGACGGCCGCGAGCGCGGCAAGCGCGTAAGTGCGGCGACGCCAGAGGTCGGCCTCGTCGAGGCGAACGGATCGGAAATCGTGGCTCATGTTCCTGCTCCTCTCGAAGCGCCGGTGCTGCGTGCCGGCGCAACACGGCGGAAGCCATGCGACCGCGATCCGAAGTATTCGCAGCACGTTGCCTGCCGCCTATCAAGCACACGCGCTAGCCGCTTCGCTTTAGCGCTCAGGCAGCGGCCGCCAATCGAGCGCGGGCGCTAGTACGCAAGCGCTAGCCGGCGGCACTGGTGCCCGCAGTCGCGCGCCGCTACCATGGCTTGGCAGAAAGGGGCTTGCGTGCGCATCTTGCTGGTCGACGACCACCCGCTGATTGCCGATGCGCTCGGCCTCGCGATGGCGTCCCTCGACAGACGAGCGGAGGTGACGAGCGCCCCCACGCTGGAGTCCGGCGTCGAGCTTGCGCGCAGCGGACCGGCGTTCGGGCTCGTCATGCTCGACCTCGGCCTGCCCGGCTGCTCGGGCGTGGAAGCCATCGCGCGCTTTCGCGAGGCCTGCCCGGAGCTGCCGGTCGTGGTGTTCTCCGGCGCGAGCGACAGCACTTCGGTCACTGCTGCGCTCGAGCTCGGCGCGATGGGCTATATCCCGAAGACTTCCTCCCGCGAGGTCCTCATCAACGCCGTGCGCCTCGTCCTCTCAGGTGGCATCTATGTGCCGGTGGAGGCGCTCAAGGCCGTCGAGCCCGTGCGGGAGCCGGCCACGCGCTCGCTCATCGGACCCGCCGAGCTTCGTCTGTCGCCCCGCCAGGCGCAGGTCCTGTCTTTGCTCCTCAAGGGGCTGCCGAACAAGCTGATCGCGCGCAAGCTCGACATTGCCGAGAACACGACGAAGATCCACGTCAGCGCGGTGCTCCATGCCCTCGGCGTCACCACCCGCACGCAGGCCCTCATCGCCGCGCATCGCCTCGGCCTGCGGCTCGACGAGCCCCAGTCATGAGAGCGTTCGTCAATTTCGGCGGCAACCTTAGATGGCTCGCGCGCCGCGAGCGACCGGCGAGCGAGGCGCAAGTGCTCGAGCTTCTGCGGCGCCATCGCGACGGGCAGGTGCGCGCCATCGGCGCGCTTCACTCGTGGAGCGGCACGGCGCCGAGCAGCGGTGTCTCGCTCGATCTGTCCGCGTTCGACGCCGTCGAGCCCTTCGAGCGAGACGGCGGCCACTTTGTCCGCGCCGGTGCGGGCTGCACACTGCAGTCGCTGCTCGAGCGCCTGCATGCGGCGACCGAGCGCACGCTGCCGACGCTCGGCGTCATCAAGCGCCAGACCGTCGCCGGGGCCATCTCGACCGGTACGCACGGCTCGGGTATGCAAAGCCTGTCGCACTTCGTCGCCGGGGTCCGCCTCGCGCGCTATCGGTCGGACGGGGAGCCGGAGATCGTCGATGTGCGCGAAGGCGCCGCGCTCCTTGCTGCGCGGTGCGGCCTGGGCTGCACCGGCATTCTCCTCGAGATCGAGCTTGCCACGGTGCCGAAGTATCTTGTCGAGGAGCGGGTGCGCCTCGAATCGAGCCTCGGGGCGATCCTCGGGGGCATCGACGAGTTCCCCCTCACGCAGTTCGCGCTGTTTCCGTTCGCGTGGAGCTACCTCGTCTTCGAGCGGCGCGCGGGGCATGGCAGCTTGCCGCTCGCAGCTCGGGCCTGGGCGCGGCTCTGCCGGTGGCTCAACACGCTTTATGTCGACATCGGACTGCACGCGAGCCTGAAGGCGAGCCTTGCCTTCGGCAACCGCGCAGCCAAGCTCGCGATGCGCGTGACGCCGCGGCTCACGCCACGGCTGCGCCGCATCGACGACGCCGAGCACGTGCTCACCATGAGGCACGATCTCTTCCGCCACGAGGAGATGGAGCTTTTCGTGCCGCAGGCGCGCCTCGCCGAAGCGCTCGCCCTTCTGCGCCACGCGACCGAGATCTTCGCCGGCGAGGCGGGCTCACCAGAGGTCGCCGGCAAGCTCGATGCGCGGCTGCGCGAATCCCTGCTGAAGCGCCGCGACAGCTATACCCACCATTACCCGTACTCGATGCGCCGCGTGCTTCCCGAGGACGCGCTCGTTTCCATGGCGAGCTCGGTCGACGAGCCGCTCTGGTCGATCTCGGTGTTCTGCTATCTGAGGCCCGAAGCACGCGCGCCTTACTACGCCTTCTGTGCCTGGCTCGCGCACGCGTTTTTCGCCCTCTACTCGGCGCGGCTCCACTGGGGCAAGCACTTCCCGCTGGGCCTCGACGAAACGACGCGCGCGTATCCGCGCCTGGAGGAACTTCAGGCCGTTGCGGTGGCCGCGGATCCGCGCGGCGTATTCCGCAACGCATTCACGCATCGCGCCGTCGGCCTCAAGCCGCGCCTGCGCATGTTCGAGCCCTTCAAGATCAAGGGGGTCGAGTTCAAGAACCGCCTCGTGCGCTCCTCGATGGGCGGGCGCAGCGCCTATTACGACGGCACCGTGAACAACGCGTGGAAGAACTTCGAGCTCCGCTTCGCGCACACGGACGTGGCCGCGATCATCTCGGCGACGCTCGCGGTCGACGACGATCGGCACTCGCCTCTCGAGTACCCGAAGATCAGCCACGACCGCTTCGTTCCCGCCCTTCGCGAAGGCGTGCGCGCCGTGCAGGCGCTCGGATGCCGCTACATCGCTCAGATCGGGGATCCGGGCGGGCAGACGCAGACCAGCCTGTTCTCGCAGCGGGAGGACGCGTTGTCGGCCTCCGCATGGTTCGATCTCCTCTACGGCTACCGCAACCGGGCGATCGCCATGACGACCCGCGAGGTGGAGAAGACGGTGACGAAGTTCGCCGCGGCTGCGGCGCGCGTGCACGCCGCGGGATGCGACGGCGTGGAGGTCACGGCCTCCAAGGGCTACCTGATCCACCAGTTCCTGAATCCGGGGACGAACTGGCGCACCGACCGCTACGGAGGCTCGTTCGAGGCCCGCTTCCGGCTACTGCGCGAAGTCGTGCAGGCAGTGCGCAAAGCGGTGGGCGCAGACTTCCTCTTCGGCGTGCGCCTCTCGGCCGAGGACTTCAACCATCTCCCGCGCCCCCGCCTGCGCTGGCCAATCAAGCGCGGGAACGGACTTGCGCAGACGCTCGAATACGGTCGCTGGCTGAAGGAGCTCGGCGTCGACTACCTTCACATCGACAGTGGCTTCGGCTTCATCAATCCCAAGGGCAGTCCCGGCCGCTTTCCCTTCGAGTCGATCCGGCTCTTCGCAAATTCGTCGCGCCACCTCAGCGCGAAGGCCCAGGCGCGCGCACTCGGCGTCAATCTGCTCGGGCTGCTGGGCCTGCATGGACTCCTGTCGTTCGGCTGGCGCTGGGCCGAGGCGCCGAACGCCCGATATGCCGCGGCCTTCCGGGCCGAAGTCGGCCTGCCGGTGATCGCGAACGGTGGCTTCGGCCGAGCGGAGACGATCGAGGCGGCGCTCGACGGGCAATGCGACCTCGTCGCGATGGCGCGTCCACTGCTCGCCAACCCGGATCTCCTCGCCCATTTTCGGCGCGGCAGCGAGCCTACTGCGCCCTGCACGAGCTGCAACCAGTGCTGCACGCGCACCGCTGTGCTGCCGCTCGGCTGCTACGAGCGCGCGCGGTTCGCTTCGCAGCAGGAGATGGAAGCGCAGATCCTGCAATGGTCAGCGAATCCGCGACTCTGATCGCCCCGGGAGCAGCCGGGCGCCTCGACGCCGAGCGGCTGCGCCTCGTCTGTCGCGCGGTAGTGCGCACGCCCCTCGGGGTACTGCCCGCGAGCGCCTTCATCGCCTACGTCATGGCGCCGCACGTCGGCGCGGCTCACGCATGGGGATGGATGCTGCTGGTGTCGACGCTCTGGAGCGCGCGCGCCGTGATCTGCGCCCGGCTCCTGCGCCGGCCGCCGCCGCTCGAGCGCGTGCCATCCTGGATCCGATTCCAGGCGCTCGCGGCGGCGGCGAGCGGCATCGCGGCCGGATCTGCCGGCGCCCTGTTCCACGCCGCTCCCGAGCTCGAGGCGGCGATCCTCACCATGGTGGTCTGCGGATGGTGCGCGGCGGGCCTCGGCGTCTCGGGCGCGCTGCCCATCGCCTTCTACGGCCTCATCGGCTTCTTCATCCCGCCGATCGCACTCGGCTGGGCGCTCTCCGGATACGCGTACGGCAGCCTCATCGCGATTCTGCTCGTGCTCTTCATGTTCCTGCTCGGCACGCACGCGCGGGACAGCGCGCAGCTCGTCGGCCAGGCGCTGCGCGTGGGCTTCGAGAACGAAGCGCTCGCCGGGCAGCTGCGGGCGCGCGAGGCCGAGGCGCAGGCGGCACGCAGCCGCGCCGAGGCGGCAAACCTTTCGAAGTCGGCGTTTCTCGCCGCTGCGAGCCACGACCTGCGCCAGCCGCTGCATGCCTTATCGCTGCTGCTCTACACCCTTCAGGAACGCACCCGCGACCCGGAGGCCGCCGACATCCTGCGTAAGATAGCGATCTCGGCCGATTCGCTCGATGGCCTGTTCAAGGCGCTGCTCGATCTCTCGCGCTTCGACGCCGGAAGCGTGAGGCCGCAGCCGCAGGCGCTGTCGCTCGGGCCTCTCCTCACCCGGCTCGAGAACGACTTTCGTCCGCTCGCCGGCGCCAAGGGCCTTGCCTTCGCCGCGCCGGCGAGCGCCGCCTGGGTGGTCTCCGATCCGGAGCTCCTCGAGCGCATCCTGCGCAACCTGCTCGACAACGCGGTGAAGTACACCCAGAGCGGCGAGGTGGTGATCGAGGTCGGCGAAGCGACCGATGCGATCGAGGTGGCCGTGCGCGACACCGGCATCGGCATCGACCCCGAACATCGCGAGCGGGTGTTCGAGGAGTACTTCCAGATCCGCAACCCGGCGCGCGACCGCCGGCAGGGCATCGGCCTCGGCCTCGCCCTCGTGAAGCGCATGTGCGAGCTGCTCGGCCACCCCATCGCGCTCGAATCGGCGCCGGGCCGCGGCAGCCGCTTCGCGCTGCGCCTGCCGCTCTGTGCCACGCCCGCCGCGCCCCCGCCCGCGTCACGCCCCGAGGCTTCGCCCGAGCAGCTGCGCGGGCTCGTCGTGGTGGTGATCGAGGACGATGCCGAGGTGCGCGAGGCGATGCGAACGCTTCTGCAAGGCTGGGGATGCCGGGCGGTCGTCTGCGCGAGCGCGGCCGAAGCCGAGCAGCAGCTCGAGGCAGTCGGTGCACGCCCCGATGCTGTCCTCGCGGACTACCGCCTCGCGGGTCCCGAGAGCGGCATCGACGCGGCGATTCACCTTTGCTCCCGCTATGGCCCCTTGCCCGCGGCCATCGTCACCGGCGAAATCAATGCGAACGAGCTCGAGGTGCCGGAGTCACTTGGCGCGATCGTGATGCAGAAGCCGCTGCGCGCCGGCGACATCCGCGACTGGCTCCTCCTCTTGAAATCGATCGCGTAACGCGACGCCACACGCTGCGCGACTCTCTGCGCCATAGCAGCGTTGTTTTTCCAGTAGCATCGCCAATTCCCCTGAGTGGCACCATGAAGATCTGCATTTACGGCGCCGGCGCCGTCGGAGGTTTGATGGCGGCCTGGCTCGCGCGTTCCGGGCACGAGATCTGCGTCGTAGCGCGGGGCAAGCAGCTGGAAGCTATCCGCAACCGCGGCCTGCGCATCGTCAGCAACGGGAAGACCCAATCCTTCGAAATCAAGGCTGCCTCGGACCCTGCGGCGCTCGGGATGCAGGACTACGTGTTGGTCGCGGTCAAGGCGCAAAACCTAGCGGAGGTCGCTCGGGGCATCGCTCCCCTGCTCGGCCGGGAAACGTCGATCGTGACCGCGATGAACGGCGTGCCGTGGTGGTTCTTCGACCGCCTCGCGTTCCACGGCGGCAGGGAGCGGCTCGAGTCGCTCGATCCGGGCGGCGTGCTCGCGCGCGCCATGCCGACCGAGCGCATCGTCGGCTGCGTGGTCCACCTTGCCGCCTCGACGCCCGAGCCGGGGCTCGTCAGCCACAACATGGGACGCCGCCTGATCGTCGGCGAGCCGGGCGGGCGCAACACGGCGCGCTCGCAGCGCATCGTTCAGGCGCTGAACGATGCGGGATTCGAGGCCGTGCTGACGGAGCACATCGAGAAGGAGTTCTGGGTCAAGCTCCTCGGCAACGTCAGCTTCAACCCCGTCTCCGCGCTCACCCTCTCGACCGCCGACCGCCTGATCGAGAGCCGGCCGCTCAAGGACTACATGGTCGCGATCATGCGCGAAGTGCTGGCGATCGGCCGTGCCGTCGGCGTGGACGCCGACATCGACCCCGAAGCGCGCATCGACATGGCGCGCGTGCTCGGCAAGTTCAAGACCTCGATGCTGCAGGACATGGAGGCCGGCAAGCCGCTGGAGATCGACGGTCTCCTCGCCGGCACGCTGGAGATCGCGCGCAAGGCGGGCGTCGCCGCGCCTCTTACGGAAAGCCTGTTCGGGCTCATCCGAGCGCGCGCCGAAGCGACGGGGCAGTACCGTTGAGAGGCGCCACGCTCCTCCTCCTCGCCGCCGCATCGACCGCGCTTGCGCAGTACCGAGGCCCGGAGGTGGACGCGTGCCGCGCCTACGCGCGGCAGGAGGCGAAGCGCAACGGCGCCGCGAAAGACGTGATCATCGAGCTCGATCGCGAGCTGCTGATCGAGCGGCGACGCGGCAAGATCGGCAGCCAGCCGGTATCGTCGGTGCTCACCGGCAACGGCGCGGTCGTCTATCCCGGAACGCCCAGCGCCGAGCTCTCCTTCGTCTGCCTGCTGGCGAGCGAGAAGCGCCCGGTGTTCTTCGCCTGGCTACCGCGACGCGACGCGCCGGCGCTCGCACAATGCACGCGCGACGAGGAATTGCGCGGTGCGCCGCAAGCCTGCCTCGAGATGCTGCTCAACGTCGCCGAGACCGAGCTCGGCGAGCTCTACGGGCGCGAGCGGCAGGAGTTGCTGTCGCGCGGCGAGTCGGCGCTCGCCGTCTACGAAAAATCCAAGGATGCCTGGCGCGAGTATCGCGCCGCCGAGTGTACGCGGCGCGCCAATGCGGGCGGCGAAGGCGAGCGCCTGGGCTGCATGGTGGAGCTCACGCGCCGGCGCGCCGAGGATCTGCGCCGATGAGCCTCGAGGTCTACCTTGCCTATGTGCTCGCCTGCGCGCTGATCACGGCCGTGCCGGGCCCGACGGTGACGCTGATCGTCGCGAACAGCCTGACGCACGGCCCGCGCGCCGGCCTTGCCAACGTCGCCGGCACGCAGCTCGGCCTCGGCCTGATGATGGCGATCCTCGTGGTCGGACTCTCCTCGGTGATCGCCGCGATGGCGTGGCTCTTCGACTGGCTGCGCATCGCCGGCGCGATCTACCTGGTGTGGATGGGCTGGAAGCTGCTGCGCGCGCCCGAGGCGATCGCGGAGCCGCGCAAGGCGCAGCTACCGCGAGGCGGCTTCGTGCTGCAGGGCTTCCTCGTCCTCATGTCCAACCCCAAGGCGCTCCTCTGGTTCGGCGCGTTCATCCCGCAATTCGTCGATCCGAAGGGCAACTACGTGGGCCAGATCGTCCTTCTCGGCGTGACAGCGATGGCGGTCGCGCTCGTCTCCGACGGCGCGTACGCGGTGCTCACCGGAAGAGCGGGACTGCTCATGAAGAAGAGCCGCGTGCGGCTCGTCTCGCGCCTCGGCGGCGTGTTCCTCGTCGGCGGCGGCATCTGGCTCGCGCTCACGCGCGCGAGGTAGTCATGCATCGGCTCTGCGTCGCGCCCATGATGGACTGGACGGATCGGCACTGCCGGTATTTCCTGCGCCAGGTCTCCTCGCGCGCCTTTCTCTATACCGAGATGATTACCACGGCGGCGCTCATCCACGGCGACGTCGAGCGGCATCTGGCGTTCAGCGAGGAAGAGCATCCGGTCGCGCTGCAGCTTGGCGGCAGCGAGCCCGAGGAGCTCGCGCATTGCGCACAACTCGGCGAGCGCTATGGCTATGACGAGGTCAATCTCAATATCGGTTGCCCGAGCGAGCGGGTGCAGCGGGGCGCGTTTGGCGCGTGCCTCATGGCCGAGCCTCGCCTCGTAGCGCAATGCGTTTCAGCCATTCGCAATGCAGTGACGATTCCCGTGACGGTGAAGCATCGCATCGGCATCGACAAGGTCGAGGAGTACGCCTTCCTGCGCGACTTCGTCGGCACCGTGTCGGAAGCCGGCTGCCGCACGTTCTTCGTCCATGCGCGCAACGCCATCCTCAAAGGCCTCTCGCCGAAGGAGAACCGCGAGATCCCGCCGCTCAAGTACGACTACGTGTATCGCCTGAAGCGCGAGCTGCCGCAGCTCGAGATCGTGATCAACGGCGGCATCACGACGCGCGAGGCGATCGACGAGCACCTGCAACGTGTCGACGGCGTGATGCTCGGCCGCGCGGCGTACCACGACCCGTGGCTGATCGCCGACGTGGGAAACCGCCGCGAGCGGGTTGTGCAGGCGATGTTGGACTACTGCCGGCGCAATCCCGAGGTGCCGCTGCGCAGCATCGCGCGGCACATGCTCGGCCTCTACCACGGCATGCCGCGCGCAAGGCTCTGGCGGCGCTCGCTTTCCGACGCCAGACGACTTGCGGAGAACCGGCCCGAGTTGCTGCTGGAAGCAATGGACGCCGTCGACGCGGGCGCTATGATGGCGGAATTGTGAACCTGACCCCGAACTTATGAGCGCGAACCTGAAGGACGTGAGCAGCAAGCCGGTGCGGGAGCGAGTCAGCAACGAGGAGTGGGAAACGCGCGTCGATCTCGCCGCCGCCTACCAGCTCGCCGCGATCTATAAATGGACCGACCTCATCTATACGCACTTCTCGGCGCGCGTACCCGGCACCGAGGACTTCCTGATCAATCCCTACGGCCTGATGTTCGACGAGATCACTGCCTCTACGCTGGTCAAGATCGACTGGGACGGCAGGATCAAGGACGACCCGCTCGGCATGGGCGTGAACGAGGCGGGGTTCGTCATCCATAGCTGCGTGCACGCGGCGCGGCCGGAGATCAACTGCGTCATCCATACGCACACGCGCGCCGGCGTGGCGGTGTCGGCGATGAAGTGCGGCTTGCTGCCGATCAGCCAGCACGCGATGCGCGTGCAGCGCGAGATCACCTATCACGACTACGAGGGCATCGCGCTCTACAAGGAAGAGCAGGCGCGCATGGCGCGCGACCTGGGGAAGACCGCCAAGGCCATGATCCTGAGAAACCACGGTCTGCTCACGCTCGGCGAGACGGTGCGCGAAGCGTTCGAGATCATGTACTACCTCGACTGCGCCTGCCAGATCCAGATCGACGCGTGCGCGGGCGGCATGCACAACGTGCAGCTCATGTCGGAGCAGGCCGCGCGCACCAGCCACGAGCAGTTCCATCGCGCGAACCGCCCCGCCGACTACAAGGACTGGCCCGCGCTCCTGCGCATGCTCGACCGGCGCGGCGTCAAGTACGCGGTTTAGTCGCCTTCGCGCGCTCGAGGTGCATGTTGGCGAGGAACGGCACCAGCGGGTGCACGCCCATCGCCGCCAGGGCCTTGAGGTCCATCGCGATGAGCGCTTTCGCCTGCTCGCCTGCAACCCCCGCAGCGGCCGCGAAGGCGGCGCGATCGGCCAGGTAGCGGGAGCGCGCCTGCGCGTCGTTCGCCAGGGCGTGTAGCGCATCGGTCAGGCTGACCAGCGCAGGGGCAATCGACGGGTAGTGCGGGCGATGTTCCTGTGTCGCCGGCGCCGACCACCAGCCGAGCGAGGCATAGTTGTGGTGCCAGCTCGGGTCCAGTTGCACCACGTCGGGCTTGCGCTCGCCCAGGGCGCCGGCAGCCACCGCCCAGCAGCGCAGCTCGATGTTTCCGGTTTCGTCCAGCGCCTTGTCGTCGTAGGCGAGCAGCGAGCGCAGGTTTCCCCTGCGCAGCGGCTCGAGCGCGCGCTCGTCCCACGCAAGGTTCGGGCTCGCGTACTGCTCGGTCCCCGGAAAGTGCGACATGCCGCCGCTTGCGACGATCACCGCGCGCACACCGAGCCGCGCCAGCCCCTGCGCGAGCGCCCGCCCGAACAGGTAGCAGCGCTCCATCGGCGGCTGCGGCGGCAGGTAGGCGTTGACGAACACCGGCAACACGAGCGCGTCGACGCCCATGTGCGTTAGCGGGATGCCGAGCGCGTAGTCCACCTCGGCGGTGCTCGTGAATGCCGGGTCGAACCCCATGTCGTACAGCGCGCGCACGAGCCGCAGCGACAGCTCGCCGGCGATGCGGTAAGAGAATTTCCGGCCGGCGAACTCGCCTTCGGCCTGCCCGCCGACATGCAGCGTGAACGGCGGCGCGACGTCCTGGAAGAACTGGAACGCATGGTCGTTCGAGACGCTGATCCAGATTTCCGGCTCGAGCGACTTCAGGCGCTCGCCGATCTGCGCCGCCACCGCCTGCACCCGCGCCACGTTCGCCTTGTCCTCGGTCTCGGGCAAGGTGAAGAACTGCGGCGCGTGCGGCAGCATGGCGCCGCCGAGGATCGCCCCCTCTTTCACGACGCCGCCGCGTGCAGGGCCGCGCGGTAGCCGAAGGTGACAGCGGGGCCGAGCGTGGTGCCGGGAGCCGGGTAAGTCCCCATGAAAATCGATGCCATGTCGTTGCCGCAAGCGTACAGCCCATCGATCGGCGCGCCGGCCGCGTCGAGCACGCGCGCATCGGCATCGGTGACGAGCCCCGCGCTGACCGAAATGTCGGCGGGCCACACCGCCTGCGCCACGAACGGCGGCCGCTCGATCGGCGCAAGGCACGGATGCGGCGCTGCAGGATCGCCGTTGAAGCGGTTGAGCACCGTGCTGCCCTTGCCGAAATCGGGATCCTCTCCCCGCGCGGCATGCGCGTTGTACCTTTTCACCGTCGCCTCGAGCGCCGCCGCGTCGACCGAGATCTTGCGCGCGAGCTCGGCGAAAGAGCCGGCGCGTACCACGTAGCCGTCCCGCTCGAAGCGCTCGAGCCTGCGGGTTCCGGGATGGATGGCGCCCAGTCCGTAGGCCTGCACGAAGGCGGCGGTGCAGATCAGCCATGCAGGATCGGCTGCGCCCTGCCTGTGCGCTTCGAACATCGCCTCGACGAAGTCATGGTAAGAGCAGCCTTCGTTCACGAAGCGCCGGCCGGCACCGTTGACCGCGATCAGCCCCGGCTTGGCGCGGTCGAGCAGAAAGTGCGGATACATGCCCTCGCTGCCGTCCGATCGCCGCGTCAGCGATGCCGGCGTCCACAGGCCGCCGCTGCGGCCGGCGGCGACGCGGGCGCCGATGCCCGAAGCGAGGGAAAGGCCGTCGCCGGTGTTGTCGGCGTGCGCCATGGAACGCGCCAGCGCCGCAGCGGGCGGCGTCATGAGCCGGCCTCGCAGCTCGCGGTTGTGACCGAAGCCGCCCGTCGCGAGCACCACCCCCTTGCGCGCGCGCACGCGCAGGGTCTCGGCGCCGCGGCGCAGCAGTGCGCCGGCCACCCTGCCACCCTCGCGCAGCAGCTCCGCGACCGGTGCGTCCAAGAGCACCGGCACGCGGCGCTGCCGCAGGCTGTGGAACAGCCGGCCGACCAGCGCGTTGCCCATCGTGAGCCGCGTGCCGCGCGGATACTTCAGCCGGTCTGCCGCGTAGCGCAGCGCTAGCTTCGCCGAATGGCCGAAGTCGCGCGCGGAACGGTAGCGGCCGAGCAGCCGGGGAATGTCGCTCTTCGACACCATCATGCCGCCGAGCAGCATGAACTCCTCGATCGGCGGGCGCACGCGCGCGAAATCGCCGCCGAGCAGCCGGCCGTCGAATTCCTTCGCCACCAGACCGCGTCCGGCTTCCGCCGCCCCCGGCAGCTCCCGGTAATCCGGATGGCGTCCGGCCGGGACGAAGGCCACTGCGCTGTTCGCCGCGAGATAGTCGACTGCCGCCGGCGCCGTGGCGAGGTACGCCTCGCGCAGCGCGCGCCCCTCTCCGGTGCCGACCAGCTCCTCGAGATAGAGCCGGGCGCGCGCGAGCGAGTCGTCGAACCCGGCGCGCAGGCTCTGGGTGTTGCACGGAATCCACAGCGTGCCTGCCGAGGTCGCCGAAGTCCCGCCTACCATCCCGGACTTCTCGCAGAGCAGGGCATTCATGCCTTTGAGCGCGGCGACGAGCGCGGCTGTCATGCCGCCCGCGCCGGCGCCGGCCACGAGCAGATCGACTTCGCGCTCTTCGCTACCCGGCATCGCCACGTGTAGCGTGGACGAAATGCCGGGCAATCTGCCCGGTGGTGGCGAACCACACGCGATCGCGCGCGGCCCGCACGTGCTCGAGCGCGCGTCGGAAGTGGCGCAGCCGGAATGGCTGGCCGACGATGAATGCATGCACGGATACGCCGAACACGAGCGATTGCTCCTGCGACTGTTCCAGCATCTCGTCGAACTGGTCGACGATCACGTCGGCGAACTCCCTCGCGCTGCCATGGTGCAGCACGATCATCGGGATGTCGTTGACCTCGTGCGGATACGGCACGCTCAGGATGCGGCCGCGCCGCGTCTTCATCCACACCGGCTGGTCGTCCATCGGCCAGTCCAGGAGGTACTGGTAGCCGGCCTCCTGAAGCAGATCCGGCGTGAGCCGGCTCGGGTTGACGCCGGGACTGAGCCAGCCGGCCGGCGCGCTTCCCTCGTGCTTGCGGATCGCCTCGGTCACCTCGCGAATCAGCGCCGCCTCGCCCGCCTCGTCGAAGTCGTTCTGGTGCTCGGAGTTGGTCCGGCCGTGGCCGACGACCTCGTCGCCGCGCCGGCGGAACGCCGCCACGACTTGCGGGCAGTGGTCGTAGATCTCGCTGTTCAGCAGCAGCGAAATCGGCAGCTGAAGCTGGTCGAATAGCGCGATGAGCCGCCAGGCGCCGACGCGGTTGCCGTACTCGCGCCACCCCCAGTTGTAGGAGTTCGGATGCGGCAGGCCCGGCGAGTAGGAGACGCCAAGCCCGGTGTCGAAGGCGAACGCCTCCAGGTTGAGGCACAGGTGAAACGCGAGCCGCTTGCCGCCCGGCCAGGAGAACTGCGGCCGCTCGGTGATCGCGGAGTAGTCGAAGTGGCTTTGCCGGGGCAGCATCAGGCCGCATCCTTCTCGCGCGAAGGCTGCGTGTCGGCGAAGGCCGGCAGCGCCATGCAGCGCTCGAAGATGCGCATGACGGTTGGATACGGCGCAAGGTCGCACGCGAAGCGCTGCGCATTGAACACCTGGGGCACGAGGCAGACATCCGCCATGGTGACGCGCCCCTCGAGGCAGTAGGCGCCGCTCCGCCGCTGCGCGGCGAGGAATCCTTCCAGGCCGGCGAAGCCCTCGGCGATCCAGTGCGGATACCAGTCGCCGTTCACCTTCGCGTCGTCCAGGCCATAGGCGCTCTTCAGGTACTTGAGCACGCGCACGTTGTTGAGCGGGTGCATCTCGCAGCCGATGATCTGCGACAGCGCGCGCACGTACCACTTCTCATCGGCGTCTCGCGGCATGAGCGGCGGCTCGGGATAGCGCTCGTCGAGCCATTCGATCATCGCCATCGATTGCGTGTACACCCTGCCGGCGTCGCTTACCAGCGCCGGCACCAGCCCCTGCGGGTTGAGCCGCAGATACGCCGGGTCCTTGTGGTGCATCCCCGGCAAGCTGGTGTAGACCGGCTCGTACGGCAGCTTTTTCCAGGCGAGCGCGATGCGCAGCCGGTACGAGGTGGAGGAGCGAAAGAAGGTGTAGAGCTTCACGCGCTCTGTTTTTGCGCCTTGTCGAGGATGTGCTGCGGCGTCGCCGACACCACTCTTCCGTATTGCGGCACGAAGCCATTGTCGCGGATGTGCTTGAGGAACTCGGGCTTGATGCCCTTGAAGCTCTTCAGGATGTTGGCGTGCACCTCGATGTCGGCCCACTCGCCGATCAGCCAGAAGCGCGTCGGGTCCTTCACGTCCTGCACCAGCGCGCCGTCCTTCACTTGCGCCGGCGACTTGTGCATCGGGTTGGCGTCCGAGTAATCGAACTGGTTGAACAGGCGGATGAAGTCCTCGACGTGATCCGGATCGACCTTGAAATCGTAGATGTGCAGGAAGTTGCCCTGCTTGGCGATGGGAACGAGTGCCATTGCGTTTCTCCTGTTACGGGGTTGAACCGAAGAGACCCTTGATGCGCGACCAGAGCCATTTCCACAGCACGCCGCCCGCATCGAGCTGCGCCGCCGGCTTCGCCGGCTGTCCTGCCGGCGCCGCGAGGTGGCGCTCGAGGTTGGCGCCGAACTCGGCCACCATGCGGCCGATGAACTCCTTCACCAGGCCGCCGCGCGAAAACTGCGCGAGCGGCCCCTGCAGGCTGTAGTCGATGCTGACGGCAATGCGCGTCGCACCGACGCCGGCATCGGACAGACGGTAGGCGATATCGCCGCGCGCCCGCGACGACGAGAGTCGGTCCTTGCCCGCGCCCCGGATCACGCCGCGCTTCGCGGCCTCGTCGCGCTCGAGTGTCGCCGAGCCGTCGAAGGCTGCCCGCATCGGCCCGAACCTCGCCGTGATCCTGCCCTTCACCACGTCACGCGCCGACTCGGTGATCTCGGCCCCGGGCAGGCAGGCGGCCACCGCCGGCATGTCGGCGAACGCCTGCCATACGGCTTGCAGCGGATGCTTCACCACGACTTCGTCCTCGATGCGCGTGGCGGAGGAAACGGGCGTTGCCGTCTTCGCGCTCTCCGCGCCCGCTTTTTCGACAGGGATAAACCGGGTTTGCGCTTGCGCCTTCGGCTGCTCCACGAGCGGCTCGTTGGAGGCGGCGCGTGCCTGCGCCACGGCGCGCACGGCGCGCACGATGCCCACGTAGCCGGTGCAGCGGCAGAGGTTGCCCGACATCTCCTCGCGTATGCGACGCTCGTCCGCGCCGGGCAGGCGCAGCACCAGGTCGCGCGCAGCGATCAGCATGCCGGGCGTGCAGAAGCCGCACTGCAGCGCATACTCCCGCGAAAATGCCGCGCGCAGCTCCTTCATCAGCGCATCGTCCTCGAAGCCTTCGATCGTGCGCACCTCGGCGCCGTCGCATTGCACCGCGTAGGTGATGCAGGAGCGCGACGGTTGCCCGTCGATCAACACCGTGCACGCGCCGCAGACGCCATGCTCGCATCCGAGGTGCGTGCCGGTCAGCCGCTGCTGGTCGCGCAGGAAATCGGCGAGGTGCGTGCGCGGCTCTACCAGCGCCTGGACCTCTTCGCCGTTGACCTTCAGGGCGATCGTTTTCATGATGCCCGGATCGCGCGCTTGACAGCGGTGGCGCGCAGCCGGCGCGCCGCGACGCCCATGCCGGGGGCGACACGCGCGAGCGCGGCATCGATCATGTCGTCGCTCGCCGCGCCCTCCTGCGCGAGCGCGCGCGCCAGGCTCTCGAGAGGCTGCGGCGGGCGGTCGAGCGCCCCCACGAAGAGCCGCGCCACGCGCCGCTCGGGATCGAGCAGCAGCGCCGCCGACGCTTCCGGGAACTCCCCGGTCTTGCGGCAGAACTTGTAGTAGCCCCAGCGCGCGCCCGCGCCGAGCTTGGGTACGCGCACCGACTCTACGATCTCGTCATCGGCGAGCGGCGTCGTGAACGCGGCGGTCATGAACGCCTCGGCGCGGATCTCCCGCGTCCCCGACGGCGCGGTGACCCGTACGACGGCGTCGAGCGCCGCGAACACCAGCGGCCAGTCGGCCGCCGGGTCGGCGTGCGCGAGGCTGCCGCCCACCGTGCCGCGGTTGCGCACCGCGCGGTAGGCCACGACGCGCGCCACCTTCGCCAGCGGCTCGCAGCCTGCGAGCGGCCGATCTTCGAGCTCGGCGTGGGTAACCGCGGAGCCGATGCGCCAGGCATCACCTTCGTCCTCGACCCCTCTCAGAGAATCGATTCTGGAGACGTCGACCAGGAGCTTCGGCCTTGCGAGGCGCAGGTTGAGCATCGGTCCGAGCGACTGGCCGCCGGCGATCGGCTTGCCCTCGCCATCGGCGCCGCGCAAAGCGGCGAGCGCCTCGCCCACGTCGCGCGCGCGTACGTAGTCGAATGCCGCGGCCTTCATGCGGCCTCCCTTCTTGGCACCGTCTTCGCCCGCTCCAGCGCCTCGAGCAGCTTCTCGGGCGTGAGCGGCGTCTCGCGCACTTCGACGCCGAGCGGATCGAGCGCGTTGTTCACGGCGTTGAAGATCACCGCCGGGGGCGCGATCGCGCCGCCCTCGCCCATCCCCTTGATGCCGAACTCGGTGTAGGGCGACGGGGACTCGAGATGGAAGATGCGGATGTTCGGTATCTCGGTCGGCCCGGGGATCAGGTAGTCGGCAAGGGTGGACGCATTCGGCTGGCCGTTGGCGTCGTATTGCTGCTCCTCGTACATCGCCGTGCCGATGCCCTGCGCGATGCCGCCGATCGCCTGGCCTTCCACCACCGCCGGGTTCACCAGCGTGCCGCAGTCCTCGACGACGACGTAGTCGAGGATCTCGACCTGCCCGGTCTCCGGGTCGACCGCGACCGCCACGGCATGCGAGGCATAGCTGAAGGCCCCGGTGTCCTTCTTCGGCTTGAAGGCGACGGAAGCTTCGAGGCCGTGCCTGTCGATGTCCTCGGGCAGGCGCTCGGGACGCATGTACCAGGCTTCGGCGATATCGCGCAGCGAGACACTGGCGCCGGAAGCGGAGATGACCGAGGCATTCTCGAAGCGGCACTCGTCCTGCGTCGCCTTCAGCAGGTGCGCGCCGATGCGCACGAAGCGCGGGATCAGCTCCTTGCAGGCATTCACGACCGCGCCGCCCGACATGACGATCGAGCGCGAGGCATAGGTGCCGGTGGAGAACGGCGTCGTGCCGGTATCGCCGTGCACGACCTGCACGCGCGACACGTCGATGCCGAGGATCTGGTGCGCGAGCTGCGCCATGGTTGTTTCCATGCCCTGGCCGTGCGATTGCACGCCGATGCGCACCTCGAGACCGCCGCCGGCCGTGAGGCGCACCGCCGCCTGATCGTACCCCGGCGTCATCGGCAGGCCCCACGCGGCGAACACGCTGGTGCCGTGCGCCGACTGCTCGCAGTAGCTCGCGAAGCCGATGCCGACGATGCGCCCGTCGGGCTCGCCGCGTTTCTGGCGTTCGCGCCATTTCTCGACGTCGAGCTTCTCGCGCGCCATCTTCAGGGCGCGCGGATAGTCGCCGCTGTCGTAGTGCTTCTTCGCGACGTTGTCGTAGGGCATCTGCTCCGGGCGCACCAGGTTCATGAGGCGCACCTCGTACGGATCGCGGTCCACCGCGCGCGCGATGGCGTCGATCATCAGCTCCATGGCGAAGCAGACGCCGGTGCGCGCGACGCCCCGGTAGGGCAGGAATCCCGGCTTGTTGGTGGCCACGCAGTAGGTCTTCACCCGGTAGCCGCGGAAGTCGTACGGTCCCGGCAGGTTGCCGGTCGCCTGCCCCGGCTCGAGGCCGATGGTGAAGGGCCAGTTGGAATAGGCGCCGCCGTCGATCGTCACCTCGGCATCGAGCGCGAGCAGCCGCCCTTCCTTGCTCGCGTAAGCGGTGAGGTTGTAGTGGTGCTGGCGCGAGTTCGCGCCCGCCACCAGGTGCTCGCGCCGGTCCTCGATGTAGCGGAAGGGCTTGCGATGCTTGAGCGCGAGCCACGCCACGCACAGGTCCTCGGGGAAAACGATGCACTTGTAGCCGAAGCCGCCGCCCACGTCGGGGGCGATAACGCGCACCTTCTCCTCGGGCAGGCCGAGAAAGCGCGCCACGCCGACGCGCAGCAGGTGCGGCGTCTGCGACGAGCTGTAGAGCACGAGCTGGCCGGCGCGGTCGTCCCACACTGCGAGGGTGCCCTTGCCCTCCATGGGATTCATCGACTGGCGCGAGAGCGCGATCTCGCGCTTCACCACCACGTCGGCCTTCTTCGACTGCTCGTCGAACCCGTTGTCGAGCGAGAGCGTAAGGTAGAGGTTGTCGTCCCAGGCCTCGTGGATGCGCACCTCTTTCTCGCGCCTCGCCGCGAGCGCGTCGACCAGCACCGGCAGCTCCTCGAAGTCCACCTCCACCTGCTCCGCCAGATCCTCGGCCTCGGCGCGCGTGCGGCCGACGCAGCAGGCGATCGGCTCGCCGACGAAGCGCACCTTGCCGTAGGCGAGAGGGTGCTGCTCGGAGAGCTTGAAGGTGGGCAGCGTGGAAGGCGCGACGATCGGCAGGACCTCGCGCATGTCCTCGCGCACGGTGACACGGCCTTCGGATCCCGCCGGCTTGCGCACGGCGCGGATGCGCGCGTGCGCGAGCGGCGAGCGCAGGAACGCCACCTCGCGCTGCCCGGGCAGGATCATGTCCGGGACGAACGTGCCCCGCCCGTGCAGGTGGCGCGAGTCCTCCTTGCGAGGCAGGCGCGCGCCGACGCCCTGGCCCGCCTTGCCCTCGCCGCTCATGTGCGCTTGGCGGATTTCATGTAGCGGTAATCGTCGAGATTCTGCTCGGCGACGCGGAACCAGAGGTTCTCGTCGTCGCGGAACTTCGACCACGACTGGTAGATCTTCTTGAACTCGGCGCTCTTCGCCGATTGCTCGTCGAAAAACTGTTGCGTCGCCTTGTAGCATGCGTCGAGCACGGAGCGCGGGAACCGGCGCAGCTGCGCGCCGCCGGCGACCAGCCGCCGCAGCGCCTCCGGGTTCTTCGCGTCGTACTTGGCCATCATCGCGAGGGTCTGCTCCGCCGCCGCGCACTCGATGGCTTCCTGGTAGTGCTTCGGCAGCGCGTCCCAGGCCTTCTGGTTGATGAGCAGCGTCACCTGGGCGCTGCCTTCCCACCAGCCGGGCGCGTAGTAATACTTGGCGACCTTGTGCAGCCCGAGCTTCTCGTCGTCGTACGGCCCGATCCACTCCGCCGCGTCGATGGTGCCCTTCTCGAGCGAGGTGTAGATGTCCGAGGGCGGAATCTGCTGCGGCACGGCGCCGAGCTTGGAGAGAATCGCGCCGCCGATGCCGCCGATCCTGAACTTGAGGCCCTTCAGGTCGGCGACGCTCTTGATCTCCTTGCGGTACCAGCCGCCCATCTGCACGCCGACGTTGCCCACCGGGAACTGGACGATGTTGTACTTCTTGAACACCTCGCGCATGAGCTGCAGCCCGCCGCCGTCGTACATCCATGCCGCCTGCTGGCGCGCGTTCAGGCCGAAGGGCATGCCCGCGTCGAAGCCGAGCGCCGTGTCCTTGCCGAAGAAGAACGAGGAGAGCACGTGGCCGGCCTCGATGGTGCCGTCCTGCACGGCATTGAACACCGAGCCGGGCGGCACGATCTCGCCTGCCGCGAAGGTGCGGATCTCGAACTTGCCGTCGCTGATCGCGCTCACCCGCTTCGCCCAGTTTTCCGCGGAGCCGTGCATCGCGTCGAGGCTCTTCGGCCACATCGTGGCGTAGCGCCAGCGCACCGTCTCGCCCGCCTGCGCGCGCGCCGGCGTCTGCGCGGCCACGCCCACGGTGCCGAGCGCCACGCCCGCTCCGGCCTGCTTGATGAAATCGCGTCGCTTCATGTCGTCTCCTCCTTTGAGAGTGCTTGGGATACTGCGTGGGGAACGCGCTCGCCCCAGGGGCGCGCGCGCTCGAGCGCGGCGGCGGCGGCGAAGAGGTCTTCCTCCGCATGCCAGCGCGCGACGAGCTGCAGCCCGACCGGAAGCCCGGCGGCAGTGAAGCCCGCCGGCACGCTGATCGCCGGGTGCCCGGTCAGGTTGAAGAGATTGAGATACGGGATCCAGGCGGCGCGCATGTCGCCCGCCGCCCGGCCGTTCACTTCGATGGGACGCTCCGCCGGGTGATCGGCGGCGAGCGGCGGGCGGCTCATCGTCGGCGTCGCCACGAGATCGCATTGGTCGAACCAGCCCTGCACGGCGCGGAAGAGCTCGGTGCGCTTCAGCGTCGCGGCCATCAGCTCGCGGCCGCTGTACTCGCCGCCTGCGCGGATGCCCGCCGCGAAGCCGGGCTCGATCTTCGCCTGCACCTCGCCCAGCTTCGCGTAGAAGCGTGCCGCCCAGTTCGACTGCTGCAGCACCCGCCACGCCGGCTCGGCGTTCTCGAAGGGCGCCTCGACCGTGTCGAGCTTCGCCCCCTGCGCCACGAGCGCCGCAAGCGCCTGCTCGCACTGCGCGCGCACCTCGTCGTCGAGGAGCGTATTGCCGAGAAGCGGGCGCCACTGGATATGCAGCGGCCCTTGCATTCTTCCGGAGACTCCTTCTCGGAACGTCAAAAGCGAGTAGGGATCGCTCGCATGCGGGCCCGCAAGGGCGCGGAACATGAGGCGGACGTCCTCGACCGTGCGCGTCATGAGACCGAGGTGCACGATGTTGTTGAAGGCGTCGGGCACCTGGTTGTGCGGGATCGCGCCGAGCGTCGGCTTCAGGCCGACGATGCCGCAGCAGGCGGCGGGCAGGCGCGTCGACGCCCCGGCATCGGTGGCGAGCGAAAGCGGGCCCATGCCGCAGGCGACGGCGACCGCCGAGCCGCCCGAGGAGCCGCCGGGCGTGAGGCGCGTGTCCCACGGGTTGCGCGTGATGCCCGAGATCGGCGAGTCCGTGAGCAGCTTCCAGGCGAACTCGGGCGTGGCGGTTTTGCCGAGGAGCACCGCGCCGGCGTCCTTCAGCCGCTTGACGGCGAGCGCGTCCGCGGCCGGCACGTTGTTCTCCATGAGGCGCGAGCCCCACGCCGTGCGCACTCCGGCGGTGTTGAGGATGTCCTTCACCGAAACCGGCACGCCCGCGAGCGGGCCCAGGCGCTCGCCCGCGGCGCGGCGACGGTCGATCGCGGCGGCCTGCACGAGCGCCTCCTCGGCGCACACCGTGACGAACGCGTTCACCATCGGGCCGAGCGCGGCGATGCGCGCAAGGCAGAGCTCGAGCGCCTCGCGCGCCGAGAGCTCCCCGCGCGCGATGCCGGCCGCAGTCGGGAATAGGCTAGACTCGCGCGCCATGTCCAAGCCCGAGGCGCGCGAAGTCCGGCTGCCGCTGTGGTCGCGTCCCGGCTACCTGATCCGCCGCCTGCATCAGATCCATCTCGCGCTCTTTCTCGAGGAGTGCAAGGCGTCGCAGCTCACCCCCGTGCAGTACGGGCTGCTCACCGCGCTCGCGCTGCGCGGCGATCTCGACCAGGTGTCGCTCGCCGTGGAGATCGGCCTCGATCGCACGACCACCGCCGAGGTGCTGCGGCGGCTCGAGGCGCGCAAGCTCGTGTCGCGCAAGTCGAACCCCGACGACCGCCGCGCGAAGCTCGCGCGCATCACTCCGCAGGGCCGCAGGCTCGTGGCGGGCATGTTCAAGCCGATGCAGCGGGCGCAGGACCGGCTCTGCGCGCCTCTCTCGCAAAAGGAGCGCGACGTGTTCATGCAGACGCTCGTTCGCCTCATCGAGGCGAACAACGAGTACGGTCGCGGCGCATTGCGCATGGACTAGCGCGCCCGCCCTAGACGGGCAGCACCAGGTCGTTGGCGATGAGCACGGTGTCGTAGATGCACTGGCGCTCCTTGAGGAGCAGCTTTCCCTGGCGGCGGACGAACGTGTCGTAGTAGCGCCCCGACTGCTGGATCGTGGTCGGCCCGTCCACCAGCGTCTGCAGCAGGAGGTAGTTCGACTGCGCCTTGATGCTCTCGCCCTTGTCCTCGAGCACGCGCACGTTGGTGACGAAGTGCTGCAGCGTGCGCGGCGCGTACATCTGCGTGTGCTTGAGGGCGAAGGCGCGGTCGCGGATCATGGCCTTCGAGTCGGCGTACACCAGCCCCACCGGCAGGCCGGCATCGGCGTTCTCGCGCGCGGTGATGCGGTACACCGCGTCCTCGGTGAAATACTCCGGCCAGCGCTCCACGTCGCCACAGTCGAGGGTCCAGCAGTAGTCGGCGTGAAACTCTTCGATCTCGAGCCGCGCCTCGCGCGTGCTCTTCGGATCGGCCGCCACCATATCGTAGCCCCGGTACATTTCCATTCTCCCGAATGCCTGCTCAGAGGCCCATCACCTCTCGGTAGTGGGCGTACATGCCGCGGATCGCCGCTTCGTCGATCACGGCGTTGGTCGTGCCGCGCGTGCTGCCCCCGAGCTTGACGATGCCGCGCTCGCTCGGCGAGCGGCGGATGCCTTCCTGCACGAACTTGATCGCCTCGTTGTCCTCGAGGCCGAGGAAGCCCGACGGGCCCATGAGGTTGCCCTGGCGCAGGCGGTGGCGCGTCATCTCCTCGTCGTCGCTCTCGTAGCCGAACATGGTCCAGAGCATGATCATGCTGTGCGGGCCGTTCGGCACGATGTGCCGGATGCCGAGCGTGTTGAGCTCGCGCTGCACGATGAAATTGGGCCAGATGGTCTGCATGGTGACCGACCACGGCGAGTCGAACTCGCGTACGTACTCGAGGAACCGCCCGTCGGCCAGCTTGAAGTCCTCGCGGTAGGCGCGCATCTCGCCTTTCACGCTGCCCACCGCGTCGGCCACGTTGTCCGGCTTCGCCGAGGCGAGCGTGCCGTGGCGGCCGGTCGCATCCGCGATCATCCCGTTCTTGCTCCCGGCGACCATGAGGCCGAACGTGACCAGGAACGAATGCAGGAGCGTGGCGTGGTAGGGATCCTTCAGATTCTCGTGGTAGAGCTTCCAGTTCCCGGGCAGCTCGTTGCGGTAGTAGCCGAGCAGCTTCACCCTGCGGCCCTTGAATACCACCTCGAAGTCCTTCAGGATCTCCGGGCCGAGATACTGCTCGATCGGCTCCATCTCCCTGCAGAAGGACGCGAACACCACGCCGTGCAGGGTGGTGACGTTGAGCTTGAGCAGCCCGTGGTCCTCGTTGCGGAAGTCCTTGGGCATGCCTCCGCCCTCGCCTTTCACCCCGCGCTTGAACGGCACGCCCTGCAGGTTGCCTCGCAGGTCGTAGGACCACTGGTGGTACGGGCAGACGAACTCCTTCGCGTGGCCGCGCTGCGTGCGGCAGAACTCGGCGCCGCGGTGCGCGCAGCGGTTCTCGAACACGTGCACGCTGCCGTCGGTGTCGCGCGCCACCACTACGGGCGTCGGCCCGACGTAGGAGCGCTTGAAGTCGCCGGGATTCGGGATCTCGGCCTCGAGCGCGACGAAGTTCCAGGTCGCCCCGTGGAAGATGCGCTCGATCTCGCGCTGGTAAATCTCGGGGCTGGTGTAGATCCAGTCGGGGATGACCTGCAGCCCCTCCGCGGGCCACTTGTAGTCGAAGGAGCCGGCGAGCTGCTCCTTGGCGAAGGTGCCCGGCTGGTGAATTACGGTATTGACGCTGAACATGCGGCCTCCGTCAGAAGATCCTTGAGCCCCGCGGCGGTATCGGCGAGGCGGCTCGCCGAGAGCTGGGCGCGCGACTCGATCAGGCGCCGCGCCACGCGGATCTCGGCGCCCTGGTTGAACGCCACGGCGAGGCGCATCCGACCGTCGACCAAGCCGAACGCGACCCGCTCGCCGCGCCAGACGATGTCCATCCCCGGCTGCGCCACGCCGACCATCTGGATGTTGACGCCGAGCTGGTCGGACCAGAACCATGGAACCTCGGCATAGGAATGCCCCGGTCCGGAGCCTGTGGCAATGTTGCGCGCCGCGGCGATGGCCTGGTTCTGCGCGTTCTGCCAGGACTCCAGGCGCACGTGTCGTTCGAGGATCGGGTTGTAGTGGCTGGTGAGGTCGCCCGCGGCGTAGACGTTCTCGAGGTTGGTGCGACAGTACTCGTCCACCACCACTCCGTCGCTCGAGGCGGCGCCGGCCGACTCGGCAAGCTCGGTGTTCGGAATGATGCCGATGCCGATCACCACCAGGTCGGCGGGCAGCTCGGTGCCGTCGGCGAGCGCGACGCTGCGCAGCCTGCCGTTGCCGCGTATGTGCTGCACCGGCACGCCCAGGCGCAGCGCCACGCCATTCGCGGCATGCAGCGAGGCGATGTGCGAAGCGATCTGCGCCGGCAGCACGCGGTCGAGCAGCGCCGCCTGGCGTTCGACCACGGTCACCGCGAGGCCGCGCTTGAGCGCGCTCGAGGCCACCTCCAGCCCGATGAAGCCGCCGCCGATCACCACCAGGCGCCGCCCGGGGACGAGCTCGGCGGCGAGCCGCTCGGCGTCCTCCAGCGTACGCAGGTAGTGCACGCCCGCGAGCCCTTCCGGCGCGCCAGCGAGCGGCCGTACGCGGCTGCCGGTGCAGAGCAGGAGCCGCGAGTATTCGATGCGCTCGCCCTCGGCGGTGATCACGCTGCGGCTCTTCGGCGCGATCGCCTCGATACGCGAGCCCGTGCGCAGCTCCACCCCATGTGCGGCATACCAGGCGAGCGGATGCAGCGAGGCAGCCGCCGGCGCCTCCTCGCCGAGCAGCACGCTCTTCGACAGGCACGGCCGCTCGTAAGGCGGATGGCGCTCCTCGCCGATCAGCACCACCTCGCCGGCGAAGCCGCTCGCGCGCAGCGCTTCGGCGGCGCGGCCTCCGGCCTGGCCTGCGCCGACGATCACGACGCGCTCAGTCGCCGAGGTCAACGTACACCTTTCCGCCTTCGCGCTTCACCGGATAAACGCGGACCGGCTCGGTGACCGGCGCCCCCCGCGGCGCACCGGTCTTGAGGTCGAAGCGCCCCTGATGCAGCGGACATTCGATGCAGCCGTCCTCGACGTAGCCCTCGGACAAGTGCGCGAACTGATGCGTGCATACGTCGTGCAGCGCATAGATCACGCCGCCGCTGCGGCATAGCGCGACCGGACGCTCGCCGATCGTCACGCCCATCGCCTCGTCCTCGCCCAGCGCCTCGGCGCCTGCCACCTCGTGCCAGCCCATGCGGGCCCTCCTCGGATTTGATCAGTGTACCCCGCATTTTTTTCGAGCGTCAACGGGTCGCCGCCCGGGCATGCCCGGGGAGCGCTATTTCAGGTGGGCGTCGCGCTTGGCGTAGAGCTCGTCGTCGGCGTAGCCCATGGTATCGGGGCGCGCCTTGCCGAGCATCACCTGGAAGTACACCGGGGCCAGGCTGTCGTTGACATAGCCGTGGATCACCCCGGGCGGGCAGGAGATGCATTCCCACTTGCCGAGGCGAGTCTCCTCGCGGTTACCCTGCTCGTCCTCGACGAACACGGTCAGCATGCCTTCGAGCACGAAAAAGCACTCCTCCACTTCGTGGGTGTGCGCGGCGTTGCCCTGCCCCGGCTCGACGTACATGATGGAGAGCGTGAAACCGCGCGCCGGGATCACGCTCGCGTCGTTGTGCTTGCCCGAGCCGCCGGCGCCGATGAAGCGGTGCTGCGCGCGCTTGTAGCCTTCGATCTTCGCGTCCTCGAACGCGGCCCAGTCGGGCTTCTTGTCGCGAAAGCGCCCGACGTGGCGGCGCAGCAGCTCCTTCAGGGGTACGCCGGCGAGCTCGGGCGGGAGTGGATGACGGGCGACGGACATGCGAATCCTCCTTGGCCGAACGGAATCAGTACAGGAGCCGGGGCAGCCACAGCGCCAGCCCCGGGAAGAAGATCAGGATCCAGACCATCAGCAGCATCACGCCGAGAAACGGCAACGACGCGCGCGCGATGTACATGATCGAGAACCTCGGCAGCACGCCCTGGATGGTGAAGAGGTTCAGGCCGAAAGGCGGCGTCACCAGGCCGATCTCGGCGAGCAGCACGAAGGTCACGCCCCACCACACGGGATCGTAGCCCAGCTTGAGGATCACCGGCATGATGAACGACAGCGTGAGCAGCATCATCGCCATCGAGTCGAAGAACATGCCGAGGATCAGGTAGAGGACGACGACGGCGAGCATGGTGCCGTACTTGCCGAGGTCGAGCGCGAGCACCGCGCCCGACAGTTTCGCGGTGGCGCCGAGATCCTGGAAGACGAAGGACAGGAGGCGCGCGACGAAGATGATGAAGCCGATCATCGCCGTAACCTTGACTGCGGAGAGCACGGCGTTGCGCACCATGCGATAGGTCAGCCTGCGGTAATAGGCGGCGATGGCGAGGGACAGGACGGCGCCGAGCCCCGAGGACTCGGTCGGCGTCATGAGTCCGCCGAAGATCGAGCCGAGCACGATGACGATCACCGCCAGCCACGGCAGCATGTCCTTGATGGCGCGCAGGCGGTCCTGCCACGAGGCCGGCGCCGAGCGCGGCGCAAGCTCCGGCCTGAGCATCACCCTCAGCACCACGAACAGCAGCATGAGCAGCATCAGCAGCGCGCCCGGAATCATCGCGGCGGCGAACAGGCGCGCCACCGACACGTTCTCCCAGGAGCCGTAGACGATGAGGATCAGACTGGGCGGCACGAGCACGCTCAGCGTGCCGCCCACGGCAATGGCGCCGAGCGAAAGCTGCGGCGCATAGCGCCGCTTCTCCATCTCGGGGTAGGCGATCATGCTGAAGGTGGCCGCGGCGGCCACGCTCGAGCCCGAGATTGCGCCGAACACGCCGTTGGCGGCGATGACCACCGAGGCGAGGCCGCCGGGAAGCCAGCCCAGCCATTTCTCGAGCGCGCTGAACAGCAGGTGCACCGCGCCACTCCCCGAGAACACCGCGCCCATGAAGACGAAGAGCGGCATGGCGAGCAGCGTGAAGGAGTTGAGCGACTCCCACGCCGTCCAGGCGATCTGCACCAGCGGCTTGTCGACGATGAGCAGCCCCGCGGCGGCAGCCACCCCCATGGCGACGGCGATCTCGGCGCCGAGGGCGAGCAGCAGGAGCAGCCCGCCCATCAGCAGGACCGTGGCGATTTCCGGGGTCATCGACTCAGACGGATTCGCCGCCGAAGCGCTCGACCGCACGGCCCGCGCGCCGGTCCTGCACGGCGTTCGCGAGGCGGCTCGCGAGGAGCAGCGCGAACAGGCTGAAGCCGACCGGCATCGCCAACTGCGGCCATTTCAGCGGCACCCTGAGCAGCGAGTTGGAGCGCATGTCGCGGGCGATCGAATCGCCGAGAAAGCGCCAGCTCACCCAGGCGGCGACCGAGACGAACACGAGCGCGAGCGCGAGAGTTGCCACGCGCAGGCCGTCGGCGCGCGGCCGCCGCAGCCTTTCCACGAGGAACGTGATGCGGATATGCGATTCCTCCGCGCCGCAGTAGGCGAGACCGAGAAACGTGATCGCGAAGAGAGCGTACCCGCCGAACTCGTCGGCCAGGATCAGCGGGTCGCGCAGCACGTAGCGCGAGACGACCTCCGCCATGGTGAGGCCGACGATCCCGAGCAGCACCAGGCCGGCGGCGAAGCCGCCCGCGTACGAGAGCTTCTCGACGAACCGCCGCAGCGCGTCCAGGAGCCCCTCTTACTTCAGCATGGCGCGGACGAAGTCGGACGACGGTCCCTTGGCGTACTTGGCGGCGATGCGCAGCACGTCCTTGCCGTGCGGCCCGGCGGTGTCGAGCCAGTCCTTCACCACGGGTTGCATGAGCGCCATGGCGCGCTTCACTTCGGCGTCGTCCGGATACACAAGGTCGGTTTTGGCGGAGCGGATCCAGAGCGTATAGGTGAAGTCCATCTGCTCGATTGCCAGCGGCATCTCGTGCGTGAGCTGCGAGGACGCTTGCAGCAACCCTTGCTTCTGCTGCGCATTGAGCTTGTCCCAGGCCTTGAAGTTGATCGCGACGAACTGGGCGAAGATCGGAGTAATCGGCCAGATCGACACGAACTTCGCCATCGGCATCAGGCCGCGCTCGGCGCCGAAGCTCATGCTCGTCGTGATGGCATCGACCGTGCCGCGGCTCAGCGCCTCCTCGATCTCGGCCACCGACAGAGTGATCGGGCTGCCGCCGAGCGCGCGGAGCGCCGCGGTCTGCGTGCGGCCCGAGGCGCGCATCTTGACGCCCTTGAAGTCGGCCAGCGTGCGGATCGGCTTGTTGCCCCACAGGGCGTTGTTCGCCAGGCTGACCGCCGCGCCGAGGACCTTGAAGCCGGCCGGCTTGGTGTAGGCGTCGAGCACGGCCATCATCTCCGGATCGTGCAGCGCGTTGGCGTACTCGACGGCGCCGTTCGGCATGGCCGAGAACAGGCCCGGGATGCCGCCGAAATCGAGCAGCGGATAGGTTCCGCTCGCCGCCGGGATCGACTGCGTGCCCATCTGCACGCGGCCGTCGCCGATGGCGAAGGCGGAATCCATGAGGCCGAAGAGCTTCTCCTTGATGTCGAGCTTGACCGTGCCGTGGGTGTCCTGTGTCACCAGCATCTCGTAGCGCCCGCCGGGACGGAACGGCCAGACCAGGATGTTGGCGCGACCGTAGGCGCCTTCCCAGTTGAAGGTCAGGGGGGTGGGCGCCTGCGCCCGGGCCGCCGGCAGGGCAAGCGTGCAGAACGCGAGCACGGCTGCGGCGATTGCTGCAGTCTTGGTCCTCATAGCTCCTCCTCCACGTTGGAGGACGTAAAGGTAAAGTAGGCTCCCCCATCCATCAACAGGAAAATCGCTGGAGGCGATTCGGGCCATGTCGAAAGAGCTGAGCAAGGAGCGCGAGATCATGCGCATGCACGCCCTGCCGGGGAAGATCGTGCGCGAGTTCGTCATCCCGGCGAAGGAGTACGCGGCGCTCACCCTCAGGGAGGGACAGACGCTGCGCTTCGTGGACATCGAGGGCAAGCAGGTGCCGGACGTGGTGTGCTTCAACGAGCGCGACTTGAGCGAGGAGCTCAACCTCGGCAACAGCCTGCTGATCAACAAGCGTCGCGAGTTCGTGAAAGGCAACGTCCTCTACTCGGTGATCTGCAATCCGATGATGACGATCACCGGGTACTCCAATGCGCTGAGCTACGCGTACGGGCCGATGTGCAGCGAAGAAGTCAACCGGATGCGCTACGGCATCGCCGGTACGCGCAACTGCCGCGACAATTTCGCCATGGCGCTCAAGGACTGGGGCTTCAGCGCGCGGCGCATCCCCAACGCCTTCGTGCCTTTCATGCGGGTCGAGGTGGAGCCCGACGGCACCATGGAGATCAAGGAGCCGACCAGCAAGCCGGGCGACTACTACGACCTGCGCGCGGAGATGGATCTCGTGGTGGGCATCTCCAACTGTCCGCAGGAGCGCAATCCCTGCAACGGCTTCAAGCCGACGGCGACCGGTATCCTCGTTTACGAATCCTGAAGCGCGAGCTTGCGCCGCTCGGGCTGGATGCCGAGCTCATGCACGCGCTGCTGCGTATAGAGGTCGTTCCAGTTGGTCCAGGCCTGGTCGGTCACCTGCCGCGGGTCGTAGCCGCGGGCCGGGATGGCCATGCGCTTGCCGGCGATGTGCACATGCCGGATGCGCGCCTTGTCCTGCAGGATGCCGACATCCTCGAGCGGAGAGCCGCGCAGCGCGATGAAATCCGCCGCACGGCCGGGCTGCAGCACGCCGAGCGCGTCGCCGCCGGCCATGAACCGCGCCGTCACCTCGGTCGCGGCGCGTAGCGCCGCCGCCGGCGAGAAGCCGAGGTCGTTCACGAAGATCTCGATCTCGCGCGCGTGCCACTCGCCATAGGGCGTGACCGCGAACCCGGAATCGGTGCCGGTCAGCATCGGGATCCCCGCCTCGCGCGCCTTGCGCAGGTTCTCGCAGGCCGTCTCGTATTCGCGCTGCACGTCGCCGATGCGCCCCTTGATCCACGCCGGCTCGGTGGGCCGTGTGAACTCGACGATGTTCCTCGGAAAGGTCAGCGTCGGGCCGATGGCGCTGCCGCTCTCCAGGCACGCGTCGATGCACTCCTGATCGAGGTAATACGCATGGAAGATGAGGTCGACGCCGGCGCGCGCGGCGTACAGCGTCGCCTCCCGGCCGCGCGCATGCGCCACCACCTTGCGGCCGAGGCGGTGCGCCTCCGTGACGATGACGTCCGTCTCTTCCTGATTGAAGGCGGCAATGAACTCGCCGTCGGGACGCCGCTGCACCCCGTCGAGCGCCACCTTGATGCAGTCCACGCCGTTCTTCACCTGGACGCGGATCTCCTCGATCGCCTCGTCGCGGCTCGTCACCAGCCGCCCGATCGACGTATCCGGCACGCCGATCCAGGTGGGATACCAGTCGGTGAGACCCTGGCGGGTGGTGAGGTAGCGTCCGGCGGCGGTGACGCGCGGCCCTTCGAAGAGCCCGAAGTTGATCGCGTTGCGCACCGAAAGGCTTATCTGGCCGGCGTCGCCCGGGGCGCAGATGGACGTGTAGCCTGCGGCGACGCATTTCTGCGCGAAGAAGAGGCCGCGGATCGCGCGGAACTCCATCGGCTGGTAGAGGTCGATGTCCTCCTCGGTCTTGGCGTTGCCGTAAGCGAGGTGGGTGTGCACGTCCTGCAGCCCGGGCATGACGAAGAGATCGCCGTAGTCGATCACGGTGTCGCCCGGCCCCGGCGCCGGCGCCGCATCGCTCGGGCCCACCCAGGCGAGGCGCCCCGCGTCGTCTACCGCCAGCGTCTGCGCCTTGCGCGCATGGTCTTCGTTGCCGGTGAAAAGGGCGCCGCAGCGTACGTAGCTCGTCATGTCGTTGTTCCCGATGCCAGGATCGACAAGGCTATCATTCCTGCCGTCTATGCAACGCTTCGCCCTCGTGGGCTTCGGCGCCATCGCCGAAGAGATCGCGCGCTGCCTGGAAGCCTCGGGCGAGCTCGAGGCGCTGGTCGGGGCTCTGGTGCGCCGCGAGCCTCCGACCAGGCCGAGCTTTCCGCTCGTGCGGGACATCGAAGCGCTGCTCGCGCTCGGTCCGGAGACGGTGGTCGAATGCGCGGGCCACGAGGCGATGCGACAGTACGCCCCCGCCGTGCTCGCGCAGGGCACCGACTTGCTGTGCTCTTCCGTGGGCGTGCTTGCGGACCCGGTTTTCGAAGCGCAGCTCGCAAACCGTAACGCGCGGCTCCTCATCCCTTCGGGCGCGATCGCGGGCATCGATGGGCTGCTCGCGGCACGCAGTGCGGGCCTCCAGCAGGTGACCTACACCTCGGTGAAGCCGCCCGCCGCATGGCAAGGCACGCCGGGCGAGAGCCGGCTGAGCGCGCAGCGCTGCGTGATCTTCGAAGGCAGCGCGCGCGAGGCGGCGCTGCAATATCCCAAAAACGCCAATGTCGGCGCAACGGTGGCGCTCGCCGGGCTCGGTTTGGACCGCACAACGGTCCGGCTGGTCTCAGACCCGGAGGCGAGCGGACCGCTCGGCGTCATCGAGGCGGAAGGCGATTTCGGCCGCCTGCGCTTCGAGATCCTCGCTTACGCATCGCCACGCAACCCCAAGACGTCTCTCCTCACCGCGCACAGCCTGCTCTCGGCGCTGCGCGATGGCCTCTGTTTCGACTTTCCGGCGAGCCGGCCGCAGCTGAGCGGGTAGGCTTGCGCGGTGTTCGTCGGTAAATCCCTGCCGCGGCGCGAGGACGACCGCCTGCTCGCCGGCCGCGGGCAGTACATCGCGGATCTCGAGCTGCCCGGCATGCTGCATGCCGCATTCGTGCGCAGCCCGGTGGCCCATGCGCGCATTCGCTCGGTCGACGTTTCGCGCGCGCTGCAGGCGCCCGGTGTGGCGCTCGCGTTGAGCGGCGCGCAGCTGCGCGAGGCGCTGCCGCCCGTGCGCGACAACCAGCTGCCGCTGCCCGCGAAGTGGAAGGCCGCGATCCCTCATCGCATCCTGAATCCGCGCCAGCCGCTGCTCGCGCTCGACAAGGTGCGCCACGTGGGCGAGGCGGTAGCGGTGGTGCTCGCCGAGTCGCCCCTCGCCGCAGAGGACGCCGCCGAGCTCGTAGTCGCGGAGTACGAGGACCTGCCGCCGGTCGTCGACCCGCGCCAGGCGCTCGAGGCCGGCGCGCGACTGGTGCACGAGAGGCTCGAGACGAACGAGATCGGCTGGTTCGCGCTGCGCAAGGGCGACGCGGGCAAGGCGCTCGCCGCGGCGCCGCACCGCATCGCGCGGCGCTTCGAGCATCACCGCTATGCGGCGATGCCGATGGAGTGCCGCGGCGTGGCCGCCGTCTATGACCCGCGCACCGAGACCTACACGGTCTGGTCCTCGACGCAGGTCGTGCACTGGGTGCAGCGCGAGATTGCGACGACGCTGGGCGTGGCCGAGGCTCGAGTGCGCTGCATCGCGCTCGACGTGGGCGGCGGCTTCGGCGTGAAGGGCCACGTCTACCCGGAGGACATGCTGCTGCCGTTCCTCGCCCGCCGCGCCGGCCGCCCGGTGCGCTGGATCGAGTCGCGACGCGAGCACCTCGCCTGCTCCTGTCATTCGCGCGATCAGGTGCACGATGCCGAGGTCGCGTTCGACGGCGAAGGTCGCATCCTTGCCTTGCGCGACCGCTTCATCGTCGATTGCGGCGCCTGGAACCCGCTCGGCGTGGCCGTCGTCTACAACACCGCGGCGCACCTTCCCGGCCCCTATCGCATTGCGCACCTCGACATCGAGGCGCGCATCGCGGCGACCAACAAGGTGCCGAACGCGCCTTACCGCGGCGCGGGGCGCCCCGAAGCCGCGCAGGTCACCGAGCGGCTGATGGACCTGATCGCGGCCCAGCTCGAGCTCGAGCCGGCCGAGGTGCGCCGCCGCAACATGGTGCGCGCGGACGAGATGCCCTATGCCGTAGGCATCCCGTACCGCGACGGCGAGCCGGTGGTGTACGACAGCGGCGACTATCCGGCCGCGCTCGCGAAGGCGCTCGCGGCCCTCGGCGGGGTCGACGCTTTCCGCAAGCGGCAGCGCGAAGCGCGCAACGCGGGACGCTATATCGGCCTCGGCCTGGGCTGCTATACCGAGGGCACCGGCGTCGGGCCTTTCGAGGGCGCTACGGTGCGCATCGACGGCTCGGGAAAGATCTACGTGTCCTCGGGGGCGGCGGCGCAGGGCCAGGGCATGGAAACGGTGTTCGCGCAGATCGCCGCCGACGCCTGGGGCGTGAGCCCGGAGGACGTGGTGGTGACGCTCGGCGACACCGGCGCCATCCCGATGGGATTCGGCACCATCGCCAGCCGTAGCACGGTGAATGTCTCGGCGGCGATCCGCTACGCGAGCGACAAGCTGCGCGACAAGGCCTTCGCCATCGCCGGCAGCCTGCTCGAGTGCGCGGCGGCGGACCTCGAGCTGCGCCGCGGCGGGGTCGGCATCGCCGGAGTGCCCGGCGCGCAGGTTTCGCTCGCACAGCTCGCGCAGGCCGCGCGTCCCGGCTGGGACCACCGACGACCCGCCGGCATCAGCGCGGGCCTGGAGGAAACGCACTACTTCGAGCCGCCGACCGTCACCTGGGCGTACGCCGCGCACGCCGCGATCGTCGAGGTCGACATGGAGACCTTCCGGGTAAAGATCGAGCGCTACGTGGTCGCCCACGACTGCGGCGTGCTAGTGAACCCGATGCTCGCCGAAGGCCAGATCGTCGGCGGCGTGGTGCAGGGCATCGGCGGCGCGCTCGCCGAGGCGATCGCCTACGACGAGCACGGCCAGCTTCTCTCGGGCACCTTCATGGACTACGCGATGCCGATCGCATCGGAGCTGCCCGCCATCGAGCTCGTGCACCAGGAGATCCCCTCGCCGCTCAATCCGCTCGGCGTGAAGGGCCTGGGCGAAGGCGGCGCGATCTCGCCGCCGGTGGCGCTCGCCAACGCGGTAGGCGATGCGCTCTCGCCGTTCGGCATCGAGCTCAACGCGACGCCGATCCGGCCGGAGACGCTGTTTCGCGCGATCGGGCGCCCGCGAAAGTGACGACGGTGAGGACAGCGCCGAGCGTGCAGGCGAAGACGATGTAGAACACGCCCTGCGGCAGGCGATGGTCCATCAGCCAGCCGCAGAGCACCGGCGTCGCGAGCGAGCCGAGGTCGAGCCCGGAGTAGACGAAGCCGAACACGCGTCCTGTCGCGCCGGGCGGCGTGGAGGCGCGCACGATGAAGTCGCGCGAGGGGTAGGTCATGCCGACCGCGAGCCCGGAGGCGCCGAGCACGAGCGGCAGCGCCGCGCCCGGAACGGCGCCGAGCGCGATCAGCAGCGCGCTGAAGGAGGCGAAGGCGAAGCCGCTCGCCGCGACCCTTTGGTGGTGCGTGACGCGCGCCACGAGAAAGCCGCCGGCCAGCATGCCCGCCGCCGTGCCGAGAATGTATGCGGTGAGCGCCGAGGACGCGAGCCCGGTGCCGACGCCGAACTGCTCGCGCATCGCCGCGACGCCGAAGTTCTGCAGCGCGCCGAGCGCGGCCGAGTGCAGCGCGAAGAAGGCGAAGCAGGCGACCACCGAGGCGGCGAAGAGCACGCGCGCATCCATCGGCGCGCTCGCCCTGCGGCTCGCCGGCGCGCGCACGACGAAGCGGCGCATGTTCGCCGCGAGCAGCACCAGCGTGGCGCAGGCGAGCGCGGAGGCGAGGAGCAGCGCGCTGTGCCAGCCATACGCGGCGCCGACCGCAGCGCTGAACGCCGGCGCAGCGGCATAGCCGAGCATCCCGGACACGCCGTGCGTGCTGAAGGCATGGCCGAGGCGCGGCTGCGAGACGCAGCCGTTGAGGATCGAGAAGTCCGCCGGGTGGAAGACGCTGTTGCCGAGGCCGGCGACTCCCGCGCCGAGGAAAAGCAGCGCCGGCCCGTGCGCGAGGCCCATGAGAGCCGTGCCGAGTGCCATCAGCGCGATGCCGGCGAGCAGCACCGCTCGGCCGCCGACGTGGTCGACGACGAAGCCGGCGAGCGGCTGCAGCAGCGCCGACACGGCGAAGAAGAGCATCACCACCATGCCGAGCGTCGCGTACGAGACGCCGAGCTCGTGGCGAATGAGCGGAAAGAGCGGCGCGAGCACGAGCTGCAGGAAGTGGCTCGTCGCATGGCCGAGGCCGATCAGGCCGATGACGAGGCCCTCGCGCCTCACGGCAAGCGCTCGACGAAGCGTGCGACCACGGCGAGCACCTCCTCGGGCCGGTCGCGGAACGGCGCATGGCCGCAGTTCTCCAGCTTGAGCAGCTCGCACGGCCCTTTCACCCGCCGCCCGATCTCGTCGAGCTGCGCCATCGTGCCGTACTCGTCGTCGTAGCCCTGGATGGCGAGCACCGGGCTCGTCACGTTCGGCAGGTAGTCGTCGCGGATGTCCCAGCCTTCGAACTGCGGATCGAGCCAGACATCGGCCCAGCCGTAGAACGTCCGGCGCGCGTCGCGGTGGTAACGCCCGAGCCGCGCGGGCAGGTCCGTGGTCTCGAACGTGTGCGCCGCCTTGCGGATCGACGAAAGGCAGACGGGCTCGATGAAGACGTGCGGCGCCATGGCGACGACGCCGCGCGTCGGGTGGCCGGCGCCGGCGTAGATCAGCGCGATCGATGCGCCGTCGGAGTGGCCTACGAGAATCGGGTTTTCCACATCAAGATTCTCTAGGAGGTCGGGTAAAGCGTGGAGCGCTTCATCGTGCATGAAGCGGATCTCCCGCCTCGCTTCCTGCAGCACCTCCGACTGCCCGTAGCCGTAGCGCTCGTAGACGAGCGCACGGCAGCCGGTCGCCGCCGCGAGTTTCGCGGGAAAGTCGCGCCACTGCCGGATCGAGCCCAGTCCTTCGTGGAGGAACACGAGGTCGGCCTTGCCGCTCGCGGCGCCTGCCACCCATTCGTAGGCGATCGAGCGGCCGGCGGCCGTCGTGAAGGGCATCGCGCCGAATTTAACACTGTGGCTATCACGCGATAATTCGGCCGCTCATGCGTTTCACCGCCTGGCTGGTGCTCGCTGCGACGCTGCTCCTCTGGTCGGGCAACTGGATCGTGGCGCGCGCGGTGCGCGCGGACGTCTCCCCCGCCGTCGCGACCGTGGGCCGGCTGCTGATCGTGCTCCTCATCCTCTTGCCTGTCGCTCTACGGGGATTGGGGAAAAAGATCTCCACCCTGGAGAAGCGGGACTGGATCGTGCTCGCCGCGCTCGGCCTCGCCGGCGGCGGGCCGCATCTCGCGCTGCAGTGGCTGGGGCTGCACTACACCACCGCGGCGAGCGGCATCCTCTACCTCTCGACGACGCCGATCTTCATCCTGATGATGTCGCTCCCGCTCGGCGATCGCATCGCGCCTCGCCAGTGGGCCGGCGTGGCGATCTCCTTCTGCGGCGTGTTCGTGATCGCCACGCAAGGCGAGCCGACGTCGCTCTCCTTCAATCGCGGCGACCTGATGGCGCTCGGCTCGATGATGATGTGGGCGGCCTACACGGTGCTCCTGCGCGTGCGGCGCGACCCGCTCGCCGTGCTCGAGTTGCTGGTGATGGTGTGCGCCTTCGGCGCGCTCTTCATGCTGCCCTGGCTCGCCTGGGAGGCGCTCGGCGCCGGGCGTCTGCGCCTGACCGGGGAAGGCGCAGCCGCCGTGCTCTACTCCGCGATCGGCTCGCTCCTCCTCGCGTACGCGGGGTGGAGCTACGTCGTCTCGCGCCTCGGACCCGCGCGCGCCGGCGTCACGCTGCACCTCATGCCGGCGCTCGGCGTGCTGCTCTCCGCGCTCTTCCTCGGCGAGTACCCGCGCGGGTTCCACGTCGCCGGCATCGCGCTCATCCTCACCGGCGTCACGCTCTCTTCGTTCAAAGTCTCATCGGCTTCCAGTACCCGGTGAGCTCGAGGTAGCCGCGTCCCACCTGCTTGTCGCCGGAGAACGCGCGCACCGCACCTTCCCAATAGATCGTCCCCGTGCTGGCGCGCGCATCGAGCTCCTGGTCGTCCATCAGCGGCTCGAGGCGCAGGCCGTTCACCTCCATCGAGACGGGATAGCGCACGCCGGTGCGCGGCGACTGCCAGGTTCTCAGCGTACGGAAAGACACGCCTGGCGGAGCGTAATGGATGTCGCCGTTCTTGCCGCGCATGCGGAAAGCCATGAGCGAGCCGCCGTCGAAGAGATTGATGCCGGTCCAGTCCCAGCCTTCGGCTTCCGGCGGCAAGTAGGCGCTGGACCATTCGTGGTCCAGCCAAGCTTTTCCGGAAACCGGTTTCCCATCGACGAGGCCTTGTAGGTCAAGTTGGGGGCGGCTGTAGTAGTAGCTCGCCTCGTGCGGCCGCCTCCCCTTGCGGCTGAAGCCGCCCTCGCCTTGCAGCACCGGCGCGCCGGGCGCGGTGAAGACGAGCTCGAAATCGAAGTCGCGCGCCGGAATGCGCGCGCGAAAGCGATCGCCGTCCTGCGCGAGGCGCCAGTCGTCGATCCACACCTGCGCCTGCCCGAGCTCTGCGCCCGCGAGGCCGAGCGCTTCGCGCGCTGCCCGCTGGTCGTGGAAGAGATGGCCGCGGCGCGGATCGGAAAGGGCCGCGTGCGCGAGCAGGATCTGCCGCGGATTGAAGGCGCTCGGGTTGTCGCTCTGCTCCTCGGGGCGGGCGCGGAAGAAGGTGACCTGGAAGCCGCGCGAGTCGTCGAGCCAGCCGGTCACGTACCACCACTCGGTGCGGTACGCGGGATGCGCGCCGTCGTCGCGCGGAAAGGCGAAGGGCCGCCCCGGCGCCACCTCCGGATAGCGGACTTTCCCGGCCAGCGCCGAAACCGGGACGAACGCCAACGAGAGAAAGCTGCGACGCCTCACCAATCCTCCCGCACCGCGCGCACCGGCCCCATGCCCATCGCCTCGCGCGCCGAGACGAGCGCCGTCGCGACGGCAAGCACGAGCAGCACCGCGACGAGCGCGGCGAGAAGCAGGTACGGCGGGTGAAGATCGATGCTCCAGTTGAACGACTGCCGGTTGACGACGTAGACCAGCACCAGGCTGATCGCCGCGCCGGCGATCAGCCCGGCGATGGCGCCGACGAGCGCGAGCAGAGCGCCTTCGGCGGCGAGCATGCCGGCGATCTGGCGGCGGGTCAGGCCGAGGTGGCGCAGCATGCCGAGCTCGCGCCTGCGCGCGAGCACCATCGCGCCGAGGCTCGAGGAGAGCCCGAAGAGCCCGACCAGCACCGCCACCGCTTCCATGGCGTAGGTGACGGCGAAGCTGCGGTCGAAGATACGCAGCGACACGGCGCGGATCTCGCCCGGATCGCTCATCTCGAGCGCGCCGGCGCCCGGGAGCGCGTGCACGGCGGCCATCGCCGAGGCGCGCGTCGCGCCGGGCGCGAGCCAGATCGCGGCGTCGTTCACCCGGCGATCGCGGGTCATGGCGACGTATTCGCCGCGGTCGATGAGGATCGAGCCGTGCTGGCGCGCATAGTCGCGGTATACCCCGCGCACACGGAAGGCGACCTCGCGCCCGCCGATCGGCAGGCGGATCGTGTCGCCGGCCGAGAACCCGTACAGATCGCGTACGGCCTCGCTCACCCAGGCGCTCGGTCGCGTGCCGCCCTTGGCGCTTTGCACCAGCGGAAAGGCAAGCGCGGCGCGATCGCGGATGATCAGCACCACCGGCGGCCGCGTCGGCTCGAGGAGCAGCCGCGCCGAGCGCAGGAAGTCGACGCGCGCGACCTCGGGAAGCGACCGCACCTGCTCCTCGAACCCTGGCTCGAGGAAGCCCGTGTCGCCTTCCTGCGAGGTGCGGAAGTAGAGGTCCGCCGGCAGAACGACGCCCAGCCAGTCGTCCACCGATTGGCGGAACGAGGCCACCATGATCGCCATCGCGGCCATGAGCGCGAAGCTCGCCACGATGGCAGCAAGGCTGACGGCCGCCTGGCCCGGTGCGGCGCGCAGTTGCGCGAGCGCAAGCGCGAGCCCGGGGTTGGGCGGCAGCGGCAGCGCGCGGAAGACCGCGCGCGAGAGCCACGGCATGAGCGCCACCGAGCCGACGAGCAGGCAGGCGATCGACGCGTAGCCGAAGAGCGGCAGGCCGTGCACCGGGCCGAGCTGCGCGAGCAATCCCCCGGCCGCGAGCAGTGCGAGGCCCGGCAGGAGCGCTTCGGCGCGATCGAACATCGCCTGCTCGTCGCCGGCCTTCAGCGCGCGCGCAGGCGCCGCGCGCGCCGCGTCGCGCGCCGGCAGCAGCGCGCCGGCCACCGCGACGGCGATACCCGCGAGGAAATAGCCGAGCGCCCCGGGAACCGAGATCGCGAGCGCCGTGACCCGATGGAACATGCCCGCGCCGAGGTCACCGCCCGAGGCGCGCAGCGCGAGCTCGGCGAGCAGCACGCCGAGCGCGAGGCCGAGGGCCGAGCCGACCGCGCCAAGCGCGGCGGCCTCGAGCAACACCAGGCGCAGCACGCCGCGGCGCTCGAGGCCGAGCACGCGCAGCAGCGCATGCTCGCCGCGGCGCCGCGCGATCTCGAGCGCCTGCGCCGAGAAGACGAGGAAGCCGCCGGTGAAGAGCGCCACCATGGCGAGCACGTTGAGGTTGACGCGATAGGCGCGCGAAGGATAGCCGCTCGCCTGCTCCAGCACCTCGACCGGCGCGACGTGCACGCCGGCGGGCAGCAGCGCAGCCACGGCCTCGGCGACTTTTTGCCGGGAAGCATTTTTCCCGATCCGTATGTCGAGCCGGTTGAGCTCGCCGAGGCGCCCGAAGCGCCATTGCGCCGTGGCGATGTCGGTGAGCGCAGCCTGGCCGGGAAGCACGGCCGCCGGCAGCACGCCGGCGATCTCGAGCTCGACGACGGCCTGCCCGACGGCGAAGCGCAAGCGGTCGCCTTTGCCGAGGTGCAGCGTCGCGGCGGCGCCCGAAGAGAGGAGCGCGCGATCGGGCGCAAGCAGCTCATAGCGATCCTGCCCGGCGAGCCGTGGCTGCAGCGCGGCCGCGCGCAGGATGTCGATGCCGACGATATGCAACGTCCGCTCGGCGCCGGCGAGGCCGGCGTCGAGCTCGAGCACCGGGCTTGCAAGCGCCACGCCGGGAAGCCGCGCCACGGCCGGGTAGAGCGACTCCGGGAATCCCGAGCGCGCCGCGCGCACTTGCAGGTCCGCCTCGCCGGCGACCTCGCGCACCGCCGCGCTCACCTCCTCTACGGCGGCATGGTTCACGAGGTGCACCGCGTAGCCGAGCGCCACGCCGAGGGCGATGGCGACGACCGAAAGGAGCCAGCGCGCGCGCGGCCGATGCGACGCGAGCACGGCGAGAAGGCGGAGCATTCGCTCGGACTATACCGTGAGTAGTTCCGCGCGCGGGAGCAGGCGCATTGCTACACTGCCGGCGTTTTCCGACCGGAGATAGCCATGAACAATAAGACCCTCCCGGCAGCGCTCGTCGCGCTCTTCTCGCTGACGCTTCTGCCCATGCCCGCCCCCGCGGACCCGCCGCCCTGGGCGAAAGCGCACGGCTGGCGCAAGAAGAACGATCCGAGCTACGTCGGCTACACGGGCAAGAAGTGGCCGCAGGACTACGGCGTGGTACAGGGGCA
>DASUFD010000162.1:0-16169 GCA_036274735.1 Burkholderiales bacterium | reverse complement strand
AGCCTGCGCCGCTATCGCCTGTCCGGCAGCGCGCCGGTCGTCGCCGAAGGCCGCGCCATCGGCCAGAAGATCGGCCAGGGCGTCGTACGGCTCGTGCAGTCCGCGGCGGAGATGGACCGCGTGCAGGCGGGCGACGTGCTCGTCACCGAGATGACGGATCCGAACTGGGAGCCGGTCATGAAGCGCGCGGCCGCGATCGTCACCAACCGGGGTGGTCGCACCTGCCACGCGGCGATCATCGCGCGCGAGCTCGGCATCCCGGCGGTGGTGGGCTGCGGCGATGCCACCGGGCGGCTGAAGGACGGCCAGCCGGTCACCGTGTCGTGCGCCGAAGGCGACACCGGCAACGTGTACGAGGGCCTGATCCCGTTCGAAGTGTCGAGCCGCGAGCGCGGCGAGATGCCGCGCGTCCCGGTCAAGATCGCCATGAACGTCGGCAATCCCGACCTCGCGTTCGAGTTTGCGCAGCTTCCCAATGCCGGCGTCGGGCTGGCGCGCCTCGAGTTCATCATCAATAACGAGATCGGCGCGCACCCGCGCGCATGCCTGGAGTATCCCAAGCTGCCGGCGGATCTGAAGAAGGCGCTCGAGGAAAAGTGCCGGGGCTACGCCGACCCGCGCAGCTTCTTCATCGAGAAGATGGTGGAGGGCGTGGCGACCATCGCGGCGGCGTTCTGGCCCAAGCCGGTGATCGTGCGGCTGTCCGACTTCAAGTCCAACGAATACCGCAAGCTGCTCGGCGGCGAGCGCTACGAGCCGGAGGAGGAGAACCCGATGCTCGGCTTTCGCGGCGCCTCGCGCTACCTGGCCGAGAGCTTCCGCGAGTGCTTCGAGCTCGAGTGCGCGGCGTTCCGCAAGGTGCGCGACGAGCTCGGCCTCACCAACGTCGAGCTGATGGTGCCGTTCGTGCGCACGGTCGGCGAGGCGAGACAGGTGGTCGCGCTTCTCGAGAAGAACGGCCTGAAAAGAGGGGCGAACGGCTTGCGCATCGTCATGATGTGCGAGCTGCCGTCGAACGCCGTGCTCGCCGAGCAGTTCCTCGAGCTCTTCGACGGCTTCTCGATCGGCTCGAACGACCTCACGCAGCTCACGCTCGGCCTTGACCGGGATTCCGGGCTGGTCGCCGAGGGCTTCGACGAGCGCGACGCGGCGGTGAAGGTCCTGCTCGAGGCGGCGATCCGCGCCTGCCGCAAGACCGGCAAGTACGTCGGCATCTGTGGGCAGGGCCCGTCCGACCATCCGGACCTCGCGCGCTGGCTGATGGAGCAGGGCATCGAGAGCCTCTCTCTCAACCCGGACACCGTGGTATCCACCTGGCAGTCGCTCGCCGAGAAGCCCCCGCCCGGCAGCGAGAAGAAGTCCGCGGCTGCGTAAGCCCTACGACCGGCTGCGCAGGAGTCGCTGCTTTTCGCGGTTCCAGTCCCGCTCGCGCAGGTCCGCGCGCTTGTCGTGCTTCAGCTTGCCGCGCGCGAGCGCGAGTTCGAGCTTGATCCGCCCCTTGCTGTAGTGCAGGTTCAGGGGAATCAGCGAGTAGCCGCGCTGCTCCACCTTGCCGATCAGCCGGCGGATCTCGTCGGCGCGCATGAGCAGCTTGCGCGTTCGCGTCGGATCCGGAACGAAGTGCGTCGAGACCGTCGGCAGCGGGCTCACGTGCGCGCCGATGAGGAAGAGCTCGCCGCCGCGCACCATCACGTAGCCGTCGGCGATCTGCGCGCGTCCGGCGCGGATCGCCTTCACCTCCCAGCCCTCGAGGGCAACCCCCGCCTCGTAGCGCTCCTCGATGAAATAATCGTGGAACGCCTTGCGGTTCTCAACGATGGACATGGACCATTCTAGGCGATGAAGCGGATCTCCCGATCCGCCATCGTCGAGCATTCCGCCGAGCAGATGTATGCGCTCGTCGACGACATCGAGAGCTATCCGTCGTTCCTGCCCTGGTGCACCGAGGCGCGCGTTGAGGTGCGCGACGGCCGCAAGCGCGCCATGCTGACGGTTGGCCTGCGCGGCCTGCGCCAGTCCTTTACCACGCTGAACGAGAACCGCCCGGGCGAGGGCATCGACATGCAGCTCGTCGAAGGCCCGTTCCGCAGCTTCTCGGCCGCCTGGCGCTTTCGCAGCCTGGGCGAGCAGGCGTGCGCGATCGAGTTCACCATGCAGTACGAGTTCGCGAGCCGCACGCTCGGCCGGCTCCTCGAGCCGCTCTTCGATCACATCGCCGACACGATGGTCGACGCCTTCAAGAGGCGTGCCGATGCGCGTTGAGGTGGTCTATGCGCTGCCGGAGGGGCACGACCGGGTGCTCGTCGAGCTCGCGCCCGGCGCATGCGTGGCCGACGCGCTCGCCGCCTCCGGCATCGCCCGGCGCCATCCGGATATCGATTTCAGCCGCCTCGGCATCTTCGGCCGGCGCGTCGGCGCCGACGCGGCTCTCGCCGAGGGCGACCGCGTAGAGATCTACCGCCCGCTCGCGCTCGACCCGAAGGACGCGCGGCGCGAACGGGCAAGCCGGCAACGCAAGCGCTAGCCGGCTACTGGCACCAGTCGGCGACCGACTTCTCGGCCGCGCGCATCTGCTCGGCGCGCCCCGCGTCGTCCATCACGATCCGCTCGCCGTTCGCGTTGACCGTCACCATGCGTACGCCGCTCTGCAGCGTGCGCAACTGAGTCCGCGCCTGCTCGCAGTTAGCGCGCTTGCGCTCGGCGTCGGCCCGCGACTTGGCTTCCTTCTGCTCGGCCGCGGCACGCTCTTCCTGGCGCTTGCGGAACGCCGCTTCCGGGCTGAGCGGCTTCTCGGATTTCGCCTCGCCCGGCTTCTCCTCGGCGGCGGGCGCCGCGGCCGGTGCGCGGACCGTGCTCGTCGCCGCCCCGGGTGGGGGCGTGTCGCCGTAGCGGATGTGTCCGTCCTTGTCCTTCCACTTGTAGAGCTGTGCCGAGGCGCCCGCCGAGAAGGCGAGGGCGACGGCGACGACGAAGATTCTTTTCATGGTTGTGTTCGACGCCTTTCCCCTGAGATGACTGGGCACGATGACACTACCGCATTCCGCGCTGCAGCGCTCGCGTATAATGCCGCTTTGCCGAAAGCGAATCCATGCGGGTAATCCAGAAGGCGCTGACCTTCGACGATGTCCTCCTCCTTCCCGCCCACTCGCGCATCCTGCCGCGCGACGCGTCTCTGAAGACCCGGCTCACCCGCCACATCGAGCTCAACATCCCGATCGTCTCGGCCGCCATGGACACCGTTACCGAGGCGCGGCTCGCCATCGCCATCGCGCAGGAGGGCGGCATCGGCGTCGTCCACAAGAACCTGGCAAGCGCCGCGCAGGCGGCCGAGGTCGCCAAGGTGAAGCGCTTCGAGTCTGGCGTGCTGCGCGACCCGATGACCATTCCGCCCGACATGAGCGTGCGCGAGGTGGTCGCGCTCCAGCAGAGCCACAAGATCTCCGGCTTCCCGGTGGTGAAGGCGGGCAAGGTGGTCGGCATCGTGACCAACCGCGACGTGCGCTTCGAAACTCAGCTCGACCAGCCGGTGAAGAACATCATGACGCCGCAACAGAAGCTGGTCACGGTGCGCGAAGGCGCGAGCCGCGAGGAAGCGACGCGCCTCATGCACCAGCACCGCCTGGAACGCGTGCTCGTCGTGGACGATGAGTTCCGGCTGAAGGGGCTGGTGACGGTGAAGGACATCCTGAAGGAGACCGAGCATCCGCACGCGTGCAAGGATGCGCACGGCAAGCTGCGCGTCGGCGCCGCGGTCGGGGTGGGCGAGGGCACCGACGAGCGCGTCGCGGCGCTCGTCGAGGCCGGGGCCGACGTGCTGGTGGTCGACACGGCGCACGGCCACGCGCAGGGCGTGCTGGACCGGGTCCAGTGGATAAAGAAGAACTTCAAGATTGAAGTGATTGGCGGGAACGTCGGCACCGCCGACGGGGCGCGCGCGCTCGTCGACCATGGCGCCGACGGCGTGAAGGTGGGCATCGGCCCGGGCTCGATATGCACCACGCGCATCGTCGCCGGCGTGGGGGTACCGCAGATCAGCGCCATCCAGAACGTTGCCGAAGCGCTCGCGAAGGCGGGGGTGCCGCTCATCGCCGACGGGGGCATCCGCTATTCCGGCGACATCGCCAAGGCGCTCGCGGCCGGCGCCCATGCCGTGATGCTCGGCTCGCTCTTCGCCGGCACCGAGGAATCGCCGGGCGAGATCGAGCTCTACCAGGGGCGCTCGTACAAGTCCTATCGCGGCATGGGCTCGCTCGGCGCGATGCAGAAGGGCGCCGCCGACCGCTACTTCCAGGACTCGGACATGAATGTCGACAAGCTCGTGCCCGAGGGCGTCGAGGGCCGCGTCCCCTACAAGGGCAGCGCGATCTGGGTGATCCAGCAACTCGTCGGCGGCGTGCGCGCGAGCATGGGCTACACCGGCTGCGCGACCATCGACGAGCTGCGCCAGAAGGCGCAGTTCGTCGAGATCACCTCGGCGGGCATCCGCGAATCGCACGTGCACGACGTGCAGATCGTCAAGGAGGCGCCGAATTACCGGGTCGAGTGATCATCAGAGGATATTGATTCTCGACTTCGGGGCGCAGTACACCCAGCTCATCGCCCGCCGGGTGCGCGAAGCGCGCGTGTATTGCGAGATCCATCCCTGCGACGTCTCCGACGCGTTCGTGCGGGGTTTCGGCGCCGCGGGGGTCATCCTCTCCGGCAGCCACATGTCGGCTTATGAAGAGTCGACGGCCAAGGCGCCGCCGGCCGTCTTCGAGCTCGGCGTCCCCGTGCTCGGCATCTGCTACGGCATGCAGACCATGGCGCAGCAGCTCGGCGGCAAGGTCGAGGCGGGCAGCGTGCGCGAGTTCGGCTATGCCGAGGTGCGTGCGCGCGGCCATACCCGGCTTCTCGAGGGCATCGAGGATTTCCGCACGCCCGAAGGCTTCGGCATGCTGAAGGTGTGGATGAGCCACGGCGACAAGGTGGTCGAGATGCCGCGCGGCTTCAGCCTCATGGCCTCGACCGACGCCTGTCCGGTCGCCGGCATGGCCGACGAGGCGCGGCGCTTCTACGCGGTGCAATTCCATCCCGAAGTCACCCATACCCGGCAGGGCGCGAAGATCCTCGCCCGCTTCGTGCGCGACATCTGCGGCTGCCGCGGCGACTGGAGCATGCCGAACTATGTTTCTGAATCCATCGCACGCATCCGCGCCGAAGTCGGGAAAGAAGAAGTCATATTGGGCCTCTCCGGCGGCGTCGATTCTTCGGTCGCCGCGGCACTCATCCACCGCGCGATCGGCGAGCAGCTCACCTGCGTGTTCGTCGACCACGGGCTGCTGCGCTACAAGGAAGCGGAGCAGGTGCTGGAGACGTTCGCGAAGCACATGCACGTCAAAGTCGTGCATGTCGATGCCTCCGCAGATTTTCTCGGCGCGCTGAAAGGCGTGGCCGACCCGGAAGCGAAGCGCAAGATCATCGGCCGGCTGTTCGTCGAGGTCTTCCAGAAAGAGGCGGCTCGCCTGAAAGGCGCCAAATGGCTCGCCCAGGGAACGATCTACCCGGACGTCATCGAGTCGGCGGGCGCCAAGACGAAGAAGGCGCAGAACATCAAGTCCCACCACAACGTGGGCGGGCTGCCCGAGACGCTGCACCTCAAGCTCCTCGAGCCGCTGCGCGAGCTCTTCAAGGACGAGGTGCGCGAGCTCGGCCTCGCGCTCGGGCTGCCGCGCGAGATGGTTTTCCGCCATCCCTTCCCCGGCCCGGGACTGGGCGTTCGCATCCTCGGCGAGATCGAGCCGGGCTACGTCGCGCTACTGCAGCGGGCGGATGCGATTTTCATCGATGAACTGCGCGCGAGCGGCTGGTACGACAAGACGGCACAGGCGTTCGGCGTCTTCCTGCCCGTGCGCTCGGTCGGGGTCATGGGCGACGCGCGTACCTACGAGCACGTGGTGGCGCTGCGCGCCGTGCAAACGAGCGACTTCATGACCGCCGAATGGGCGCCGCTGCCGCACGAGCTGCTGGCAAAGATTTCCAACCGCATCATCAACGAGGTGCGCGGCATCAACCGCGTCACCTACGACATCTCCTCCAAGCCGCCCGCCACGATCGAGTGGGAGTGAACCTCGGCACGCGGCTCGCGGAGGCGGCTGCGCGTTTCGCGCCCCGGGAAGCCCTGCCCGGGATGCGTTTCGCCGATTTTCTCGCTCGCGCCTCTGCCGTGAGAGCTTCTCTGGAAGAGGCACGCCTGAGGCCGCAGGAGCCGGTGCACGTGCGCGTCTCGAACCAGCCGCTCGATCTCCCCGCCTATCTCGGCGTCTGGCTCGCCGGAGGCGTCGTCGTGCCGGTGCACCGCGCCTCGCCGCCGGGCGCTGTCGCTCAGGTCATCGCCAAGACCCGGGCGCGCTTGGAGTGGGACGAGAGGCTGCACACGCTCGCCGATGCGCCACCCCCGCAACGGGAAATATTGCAAGGCGCGGCGCTCGTCGTCTTCACCTCCGGCTCCTCGGGCATGCCGAAGGGCGCCGTACTCTCGCATCGCGCGTTCGCGGGAAAGCTGGAGGCGATCCAGAGCCTCCTGCAATTCGCCGAAGGCGAGCGGACGCTGCTCGTCCTCAACATCACTTTCAGCTTCGGCATCTGGGTAGCGCTGCTCACGCTGCTACACGGCGGCACGGTCGTTCCTCGAGAAAGATTTTCGGCCAGGAGCTTTCTCGAAGAGCTGCAAGGGGAGGCCATAAACCGGGTCGCCGTGGTGCCGACCATGATGCGCAGCCTGATCCTCGACGTTCCTGCGGCAGATCTTCGTTTCGAAGGGCGCGACCTGCGCCAGGTTCTGATCGGCGGCGAGACGCTGGGCAAGGGGCTGGGCGAGACGCTGCGTGCGCTCTTCGCACCGGCGCATCTCATCGACATCTACGGCCTCACCGAGACCGCCACGTGCGATTTCTTCCTCATGCCGACGGACGCCGAGCGTTATGCGGGCTGCATCGGCCGGCCATCGCCCGGCGTGCGCTATCGCCTCGCCGGCGAGGACGGCGAGCTCGAGATCGCGAGCCCTTTTCTCATGAGCGGCTACCTCGACGAGCCGAATCTCGCGCCGATCCGCGACGGCTGGCTCGCCACCGGCGATCTCGCACGCGAGCGCGATCCGGGCGTCGTCGAGATCGTCGGCCGCAAGAAGGAGCTCATCTACCGCGCCGGCGCCAAGGTCGCGCCGCTCGAGGTCGAGTTCGCCTGCAGCGCGCACCCCAAGGTGGCCGCCGCGCTTGCCGTAGGCCGGCCCGACGAGCGCCTCGGCCAGCGCATCCACGTCCTGGTCGTGCCGCGCGCCCCCGGCCTGACCCCCGGCGAGCTGCGCGCCTTCCTCGCCGGGCGCCTGGAGCGCCACAAGCTGCCCGACGTGCTTTACTTTGCGAGCGAGCTGCCCGCGGGGCGCACCGGCAAGGCCGACCGCGGGCGCTTCGCGGCCATGCTCGAGCGAGGCGAGCTTTCGCCGGCGGAGGAGCGATGAAGGACTACGAGTCGATACGGGTAGAAATTGAGGGCGGGGTGGCGCACCTGCAGCTCCACCGGCCCGAGCGCATCAACGCGCTCGGCAAAGCCATGTTGCTCGAGATTCACGATGCCCTCGACACCCTGGAAGCCGACGCTGAGGTGCGCGCCATCGTGCTTTCCGGGGCAGGGCGCGGCTTTTCGTCGGGCTTCGATCTCAAGGAGCAGATGGCCCGGCGCCCGGAAGGGGCCGCGGTCTGGCGCGAGATTCTCGAGCTCGACTTCTCGACCACGATGCGCTTCTGGGACTCGCCCAAGCCGACCATAGCCGCGATCCACGGCCCATGCATGGCGGGCGCCTTCGAGATGGCGCTCGCCTGCGACATCTCGGTCTGCTCGCGCGAGGCGATCTTCGGCGAGCCCGAGCTCAAGTTCGGCGCCGGCATCGTCACGCTCCTCCTCCCGTGGGTGGTGGGCCCCAAGGCAGCGAAAGACCTCCTGCTTACGGGCGAGGACACGCTCGGCGCCGAGCGCGCGCTCGCGCTCGGCATCGTCAGCCGCGTCGTGCCGGAAGGCGAGCACCTGCGCACCGCCCTCGCCATCGCGCGCCATATCGCCGTCATCGATCCCGATCTCGTGCGGGACACCAAGAAGGCGCTCAACCGCACCTACGAGATCCAGGGCATGCGCGCCGCGCTCGCGACGGCGCTCGACATCGACCACGCCATCGAGTCGCATGGCTCCCCGGACAAGCGGCACTTCATGGACCTCGCGCGCGAGCAGGGCCTGAAGGCCGCCCTCGCCTGGCGCGAGGCCCGCTTCAAGCGCTAGAGCGACCGATCGCCGCGCAGCGGCGCTTTCGCCGTTATCATTGCTGCGAGAACCGCCGCGCGATACCGTAGCGGCCGGCGAAACGACATACCCACAAGGCGAGGAGGCAGTCGATGGAAATCCGTATTCGCAGCTGGCGGCGCTTCGCCGCCGGACTCGTGTTGGCCGCGGGCGTGGCGGCCGGGAGCGCCGCCTTCGCGCAAGGCAAGGTCCTGCGGTTCATCCCCGAGGCCGACTTGCGCATCCTCGACCCGATCTGGACCACCGCCTATGTCACGCGCAACCATGGCTACATGGTGTACGACGTGCTGTTCGCGACCGACGCGAACTTCCACATCCAGCCGCAGATGGTCGACAAGTGGGAGGCGAGCAAGGACGGCCTCACCTACACGTTCACGCTGCGCGACGGCTTGAAGTTCCACGACGGGCAGCCGGTGCGTTCGGCCGACTGCATCGCCTCGATCGAGCGCTGGGCCAAGCGCGACGTGTTCGGGCAGAAGCTGGCGGAGATGACCGCGTCGTGGAGCGCCGTCAACGACAAGACCTTCCGGCTGAAGCTGAAGAAGCCGTTCCCGTATGTGCTCGACGCGCTGGGCAAGCCGTCGTCCAACGTGCCGTTCATCATGCCCGAGCGGATCGCCAAGACCGATGCGTTCACGCAGATCACCGACCCGACCGGCTCGGGGCCGTTCAAGATGGTCAAGTCCGAGTGGGTGCCGGGCAGCAAGGTCGTATACGTGAAGAACACCGATTACGTGCCGCGCAAGGAGCCGCCGTCGTGGGGCGCCGGCGGCAAGGTGGCGAAGGTCGATCGCGTCGAGTGGATCTACATTCCGGATTCCGCCACCGCGGCCGCGGCGCTGAACAACGGCGAGGTCGACTGGTGGCAGCAGCTGCCGCCCGACCTGATCCCGGTGCTGGCGAAGAACAAGAGCATCAAGGTCGACAACACCGATCCGCTCGGCTCGATCGGCGTGCTGCGCTTCAACCATCTGCAGCCGCCGTTCAACAACGTGAAGATGCGGCAGGCGGTGCTCGCGGTGCTCGACCAGAAGGACTATGCGATTGCGATCGCCGGCGACCCGAAGAGCGGCAAGCCGTGCGCGTCGTTCTTCACCTGCGGCACGCCGCTTGCCAACAACGCCGGCTCGCAGGCGCTGAGCGGCAAGCGCGACTTCGACAAGGCGAAGGCGCTGGTGAAGGAGGCGGGCTACAAGGGCGAGAAGATCGTCCTGATGGACGCCACCGACCAGCCGATCGTGCATTCGCAGGCCCTGGTCACGCAGGAGCTGCTGCGCAAGATCGGCCTGAACGTCGAGCTGGCGGCGATGGACTGGGGCACCCTGGTCACGCGCCGCTCCTCCAAGGAGCCGATCGAGAAGGGCGGCTGGAGCGTCTTCCATACGTGGTTCGTCGGCCCGGACATCACGTCGCCGGCGCTCAACTCGCCGCTCCGCGGCAACGGCGACAAGGCGTGGTTCGGCTGGCCGAACGATCCGAAGCTCGAGCAGCTGCGCGATGAGTGGTTCGCCGCGGCCACGCCCGCCGAGCAGAAGAAGCTCGCCGAGGAGATGCAGAAGCGCGCCTTCGAAACCGTGCCCTACATCCCGACGGCGCAGTTCATCATCCCTACCGCGTATCGCACCAACCTCTCCGGCGTGATCGTGTCGCCGGTGACCTTCCTGTGGAACGTGGAGAAGAAGTAGCGCCGCGAGTGTCACGCCCGCGCAAGCGGGAATCCAGTAGCGTCGCTTGACTGGGTCCCCGCTGGCGCGGGGACGACACGGTTTCTGTCCGCATGCTTCGCTACATTGTCAAACGGCTGCTCGCGACGATCCCGGTCATGGCGGTCGTCGCGCTGTTCGTGTTCTCGCTGCTGTACATCAGCCCGGGCGATCCGGCGGCGGTGATCGCGGGCGACATCGCCACCGCGGACGACATCGCGCGCATCCGTGCGCAGCTCGGCCTCGACGAGCCCTTCCTCGTGCGCTTCGGCCATTGGCTATGGGCGCTCGCGCACGGCGACCTCGGCACCTCGATCTTCACCAAGCTGCCGGTGGCCACGCTCATCGGGCAGCGCATCGAGCCGACGCTGGCGCTGACGGTCAGCACGCTGATCGTGTCGGTGGGCCTGGCGGTGCCGCTCGGCGTGCTGGCGGCGGCGCGTGCCGGCGGCTGGGTCGACCGTGCGGTGATGGCGCTGTCGGTGCTCGGCTTCTCGATGCCGGTGTTCGTCATCGCGTACGGGCTGATCCTGTTCTTCTCGATCGAGCTCGACTGGCTGCCGGTGCAGGGTTATCGCAGCATCAGCGAAGGGTTCGGCCCGTTCATCCGTCACCTGATCCTGCCGAGCGTCGCGCTCGGGCTGGTGTACATGGCGCTGATCGCGCGCATCACGCGCGCGAGCATGCTCGACGTGCTGGCGCAGGACTACGTGCGCACGGCGAATGCGAAGGGGCTCGCGCCCGGCAGCGTGCTGACGCGCCATGCGCTGAAGAACGCCGCGGTGCCGATCGTCACGATCATCGGCATCGGCGTGGCGCTGCTGATCGGCGGCGTGGTGGTGACCGAGACGGTGTTCGCCATTCCCGGCATCGGGCGCCTCACCGTCGACGCGATCCTGCGCCGCGACTACCCGATCATCCAGGGCGTGACGCTGCTGTTCTCCGCGGTGTACGTGATCGTCAACCTGCTGGTCGATCTTAGCTATTCGCTGTTCGATCCGCGGATCCGGTACTGAGATGAGCGCGGTCGCGATCGCAGCGCCCCGCAGCGTGTCGCCTACCTGGCAGCGCTTCAAGGACGCCTTTCGCCGGCATCCGACCGCGATCGCGGGCGGCGCCGTGCTCGCCGCCATGATCGTCGTCGCGATCGCCGCGCCGTGGCTCGGCACGGTGGATCCGCTGGCGGTCTCGCCGATCCGCCGGCTCAAGCCGCCCTCGGCCGATTACTGGTTCGGCACAGACATGCTCGGTCGCGACGTGTACAGCCGCGTGGTCTACGGCGCGCGCGTCTCGCTGACGGTCGGGCTCGCGGTCGCGCTGCTGTCCACGGCCGCGGGCCTGGCGATCGGCCTCGTCACCGGCTTCATCCGCTGGCTCGACGCGATCGTGATGCGCGTGATGGACGGCCTGATGTCGATTCCGTCGGTGCTGCTGGCGATCGCGCTGATCTCGCTCACCACGGCGAGCCTGCAGAACGTGATCGTCGCCATCGCGATCACCGAGATCCCGCGCGTGGTACGGCTGGTGCGCTCGCTCGTGCTGACGCTGCGCGAGCAGCCGTTCGTCGAGGCGGCGATCGCTTCCGGCACCCGGCTGCCGGCGATCCTGCTCAGGCACATCCTCCCCAACACGCTCGCGCCGCTGCTGGTGCAGGCGACCTACATCTGCGCCTCGGCGATGATCACCGAGGCGATCCTGTCCTTTATCGGCGCCGGCACGCCGCCGAACATCCCGAGCTGGGGCAACATCATGGCGGAGGCGCGCAGCCTGATCCAGATCGCCGGCACGATCCTGCTTTTCCCCGGCATCTTCCTATCGCTGACCGTGCTGTCGGTCAACCTGGTCGGCGACGGGATGCGCGATGCGCTCGATCCCCGGCTGGCGCGGCGGGTCTAGATGGGCCAGCCGCTGCTTCGCGTCGAGAACCTGAGGACGCACTTCCACACCCGCGACGGCGTGGTACGCGCGGTCGACGGCGTGTCTTTCGACGTCATGCCGGGGGAGACGCTGGCGATCGTCGGCGAGTCGGGCTGCGGCAAGAGCGTGACCTCGATGTCGATCCTGCGGCTGCTGCCGATGCCGCCGGCGCGCATCGTCGAGGGAAAGATCGAGTTCGACGGCGTCGATCTCCTGCGGCTTGCCGAGCCGCAGATGCGCGCGATCCGCGGCAACAAGATCGCCATGATCTTCCAGGAGCCGATGACCTCGCTCAATCCGGTGCTCACCGTCGGCCGCCAGATCGCCGAGGCGCTGGTGCTGCACCGCCGGCTGTCGCAGCAGGCGGCGACCGAGCGCGCGATCGAGCTGCTGCGCAAGGTGCACATCCCCGAGGCCGAACGGCGCGTCCGGCAGTACCCGCACGAGCTCTCGGGCGGCATGCGCCAGCGCGTGATGATCGCGATGGCGCTTGCCTGCGAGCCGCGCCTGCTGATCGCCGACGAGCCGACCACCGCGCTCGACGTCACGATCCAGGCGCAGATCCTCGAGCTGATGCGCGAGCTGCGCGAGGCCACGGACGCCTCGATCATCCTGATCACGCACGATCTCGGCGTGGTGGCCGAGATGGCGGACCGCGTGGTGGTGATGTACGCCGGCCGCAAGGTCGAGGAAGCGCCGGTCGAGGAGCTGTTCGCGCGTCCGCGGCACCCGTACACGCGGGGGCTGCTCGGCTCGATGCCGCACCTCGGCGATTCGGTCAACGAAACGGGCAAGCGTCTGGTCGAGATTCCCGGCATGGTGCCCTCGCTCAGGGAGCCGATGCCCGGATGCCTGTTCGCGCCACGTTGCGCGAACGCGAGCGAGCGCTGCACGAAGGAGGTACCGCCGCTCGCCGCGCACGGGCCGGGGCACTGGGCGGCGTGCTGGCATCCGGTGCGCAGCGAAGCGACAGCGCTCGCCGAGCCGATCGCATGAGCGATCTCCTGCTCGAGGTCGCCGAGCTGCGCAAGTACTACCCGACGGCGCAGGGATGGCTAGGCCGCGCCGGCGGCAAGGTGCACGCGGTCGACGGCGTCAGCTTCTCGATCGCGAGCGGCGAGACGCTCGGCCTGGTCGGCGAATCGGGTTGCGGCAAATCGACCACCGCCAAGCTGATCCTGCGCCTGCAGGACCCGAGCGGCGGCACGATCCGTTGGCGGGGCCGCGATATCAGCCGGTTGCCGCAGGCCGGCATGCGACCGGTGCGGCGCGAGCTGCAGGCGGTGTTCCAGGATCCGTACGCGTCGCTGAATCCGCGCATGCGTGCCGCCGACATCGTGGTCGAGCCGCTGCGCAATTTCGAGAACCTTTCGCAGAGCGCGGCGAGCGAGCGGGCGGCGGGCCTGTTCGCGCGCGTCGGCCTGCGCGCGGACCAGCTCGTGAAATACCCGTTCGAGTTCTCCGGCGGGCAGCGGCAGCGTCTGGGAATCGCCAGGGCGCTTTCCGTGCAGCCGCGGCTGATCGTGTGCGACGAGCCGGTGTCCGCGCTCGACGTGTCGGTGCAGGCGCAGGTGATCAACCTGCTCATGGACCTGCAGCGCGAGTTCCGGCTGTCGTACCTGTTCGTTGCCCATGATCTGGCGGTAGTCGAGCACATCAGCCATCGCGTGGCGGTGATGTACCTGGGCCACCTCGTCGAGATCGCCGACAAGAAGTCGATCTTCACCCGGCCGCAGCATCCGTACACCGAGGCGCTGCTCGAGGCGGTGCCGGTGCCCGATCCGAAGCGGCGCAAGCAGCGCCGCGTGCTGAGCGGCGATGTGCCGAGCCCGGTCAACCCGCCCCCGGGGTGCCGCTTCCACACGCGCTGCCCCTACGCCGAGGAACGCTGCAGGATCGAGAAGCCGACGCTGAAGCAGGTCGCGCGCGGCCAGTGGGTCGCGTGCCACCTGCGCCCGTCGCTGCCGATGACCGGGGAGGCGCTCGCATGACACGCGAGGCGCGCGCCATGCGCAATCCCGGCGCGGCGCCGGCGCATGAACCGTACGGTGCGCAGCGTGCGCAGGTGCTGAGCCCGGCAGGCTTCGACGCGGCGCGCGCGGAGGTATCGAGCTGGCCCGGCTACGGTGCGACGCCGCTCGTCGCGCTGGACGGCCTCGCCAAATCGCTAGGCGTGAACGCTATCCACTACAAGGACGAGCGCGAGCGCTTCGGGCTGAAGAGCTTCAAGGCGCTCGGCGGCGCCTACGCCGTGCGGCGCGTGCTGGCGCGCGCGCGGCGACCCGCGGCCGAGGTCACCGTGACCTGCGCCACCGACGGCAACCACGGTCGCTCGGTCGCCTGGGGCGCGCAGCTCTTCGGCTGCCGGTGCGTGATCTACGTGCACGAGCACGTGAGCCAGGGGCGGCGCGATGCGATCGCGAAATACGGCGCCGACGTGCGCGAGGTCAAGGGTAACTACGATGACGCCGTGCGCCACGCGGCCGCGACCGCGCAGGCCAATGGCTGGACCGTGGTGTCGGACACCTCGTATCCCGGCTATCGCGACATCCCGCTCGACGTCATGCACGGCTACGGCGTGATGGCCGCCGAGATCGAGCGGCAGCTCGCGGAGCCCCCGACGCACGTGTTCGCACAGGCGGGCGTGGGCGCGCTGGCCGCAGCGATGTGCGGGCATTTCTGGCTGCATTGGAAGGAGCGGCGGCCTTTCTTCGTGGTCGTCGAGCCGCTGCGCGCCGATTGCGTGTACGCAAGTCTCGTCGCGCGCAAGCCCGTCGTCGTAGGCGGATCGCTCGACACCGTGATGGCGGGGCTCGCCTGCGGCGAAGTCTCCGAGCTCGCCTGGGAGATCCTGAGCGCAGGCGCCAACGCCGCGGTCGCGCTCGACGATGCCTACGCGCTGGACGCGGTGCGCCTGCTTGCGCGCCCGGCGGCGGGCGATCCCCCGATCGTCGCCGGCGAAACCGGCGGATCGGGCCTGGCCGCGTTGCTCGCCGCGCGCGACGATCGCGAGATCAGGGATACGCTGGCGCTCGATACGGCGTCGCGCGTGCTGCTGCTCGGCAGCGAAGGCGACACCGACCCGCGGATTTACCGTGAGGTAGTCGGGCGCAGCGCAGAGGAGGTACTGGCATGAAAGCGGAAAGCCTGCGCATCAACGCCGCACGGCTCCTCGGTCGTCTGGACAAGCTGGCGGCGGTCGGTGCCACCCCCGACGGCAGTTGCTGCCGGCTCGCGCTCACCGACGAGGACAAGGCCGGGCGCGATCTCGTCGTGCGCTGGATGAAGGAGCTCGGCCTCGAGGTGCAGATCGACCCGGTCGGGAACCTGTTCGGACTGCGCCGCGGCGCCGAGGATACCGCGCCGGTGATGACCGGCTCGCACATCGATACCGTGCGCACCGGCGGACGCTACGACGGCTGCCTCGGCGTGCTGGGGGGGCTCGAAGTCGTGCAGACGCTGAACGACGCCGGCTGCACGACGCGCCGGCCGCTGGCGATCGGCGCGTTCACCGACGAGGAAGGCGCGCGCTTCCATCCCGACATGGCGGGCTCGCTCGCGTACGTCGGCGGCATCCCGCTCGAGGAGGTTTACGCTACGCGCGGCATCGACGGCAAGCTCTTCCGCGACGAGCTGCAGCGCATCGGCTATCTTGGCGACGCACCGCTGCCGCTCTACCGGCCGCATGCCTACGTGGAGCTGCACATCGAGCAGGGACCGGTGCTCGACCAGGAAGGCATCACGATCGGCGCCGTCGAGGACCTGCAGGGCATCTCGTGGACCGAGGTGCTGATCACCGGCCAGTCGAACCACGCCGGCACGACGCCGATGCGGATGCGGCACGACGCCGGCTACTGCGCCGGCGCGATCGCAGCCTTCGTGCGCGCGCTCGCGAAGGAGATCGGCGGCGCGCAAGTCGGCACGGTGGGGTCGATCACCCTGCATCCCAATCTGACCAACGTGATCGCCGCGCGCGCCCGGGTGACGGTCGACCTGCGCAATACCGACGAGGCTCTGCTCGCACGCGCGGAGCAGCGGCTGGCGGAGTTCCTGCGGCAGCTGGCGCGCGACGAAGGCGTGAGCATCGAGACGCGTTCGCTCGCGCGCTTCGCACCGGTGCTCTTCGACAAGGGCATCGCCGCGCTGATCGCGCGCACCGCGGAGCGGCTCGGCCATTCGTGCCGGCCGATGACCTCCGGCGCGGGCCACGACGCGCAG
>DASUFD010000161.1:0-17096 GCA_036274735.1 Burkholderiales bacterium | reverse complement strand
TCGTTGCGGCGGCCGGCGTGCTCGGCAGCGCCAGCGGCTGGCCGGACTGGCTGGTGGCCGTCGTGCTGGCGGGCCTCGCCCTCACCTCCTGCGTCAGCGTCGTGCGCCACGCCCGGCGTGAGATACTCGACGGGTCATGCGGATCGGCGAGCTCGCCCGACGCGCGGACTGCCCGGTAGAAACCGTCCGCTACTACGAAAAGGAGCGCCTGCTTCCCGCCCCGCGGCGCTCGGGCGCCAACTACCGCGACTACGGCCCCTCGCACCTCGAGCGGCTCGCGTTCATCCGTCGCTGCCGCGCGCTCGACATGTCTCTGCCCGAGATCCGCGCGCTCATCAGCGCGATCGAGCGACCCGGTGCGGACTGCGGCCCGGTCGACCGGCTGCTCGACGAGCACATCGAGCACGTGGCGACGCGCATCGCGGACCTCACCGCGCTCAAGCGCGAGCTCGATGCGATCCGCGCGCATTGCGCTGGACAGCGCCCGGCCGCCAGCTGCGGCATCGTGGAGACGCTTTCTCGCCCCGTTCCACGACGGACGCCACGCCCGCGCAGCCACGTGCGGGGCGCGAAGTAGTCCTGGACGCTTGGCTCTAGCGAGGGTTTCGAAAGGGCATGCGCAGCACACCGCCAAGGGTGGCGACCGCGCGCATGTCGCGCCAGCCGGGCAGGCCGATTTCGAGCGCGCCCTTGGGCGCAGGCGTGTACGTCCCGAGCCACCGGTCCCATATCGACAGGCAGAAGCCGTAGTTGCTGTTGCGCTCCGTCTCGATCACCGAGTGGTGGGTGCGGTGCATGTCGGGTGTGACGAGCACGCGCCGCACCCGGGGTTCGAGCCAAACGGGGAGCGAGATGTTGGCGTGATTGAACATCGCCGTCGCGTTGAGCAGCAGCTCGAAAACCAGCACCGCAAGTACCGGCGCACCGAGCGCGGCGATGGCGGAAAGCTTGATCAAGGTCGAAAGCACGATCTCGAGCGGATGGAAGCGGATGCCCGTGGTGAGATCGAAGTCCGGATCGGCGTGGTGCACGGCGTGCAGGCGTGCAAGCGCCGGCACCGAGTGGAACAGCACGTGCTGGAAGTAAATCACGAGGTCGAGCAGCACCGCCCCGATCGCGACGGCCGCCCAGCCGGGCAGCGCGACGCGGTTGAGCAGGCCCCACCCCTCGTCTGCAGCGAGCGCCGCGAACGCAAGCGCCGAGCCCGGCAGCACCACGCGCAGGACCAGCACGTTGAATACCGCGAGACCGAGGTTCGCGCGCCATCGCAGCATTCGCGACAGCCGCCGCGCGCGCGCCGGTGCCGCCACCTCCCAGAGGGCAAGCGCGGCGAACATCGCGAGGAACACGCCGAGGCGCAACGCCAGCTCCGCATCCGCGGGAATCGTGAAGCCCACGATCGACCCTATATTCAACTAAGTGGTTGAATAGTAGAATCGCCGCGACCGCCATGTCAAGCAACCGCGCCAAGGACCAGCTGTATCAGGCCATCGGCCGGGTCGCGGCCGTCCTGGGCAGCGCCGGGCGACTGCAAATCCTCGAATTCGTCGCGCAGGGCGAGCGCAGTGTCGATGTCCTCGCCCGCATGACGGGGCTTTCGGTCGCCAACACTTCCAAGCACCTTCAGGCGCTACGGCAGGCGGGACTGGTCAACGCGCGCAAGGAGGGCCTGCGCGTCTTCTACTCGCTCGCCGGCGACGACGTGAGCCTGCTGCTCGCGGCGCTGCGCGGCGTCGCGGAGCATCGCGCGGCCGAGGTCGCGGGACTGGTGCAGGCGTGGCTCGCGCACCGCGACGAGCTCGAGCCGGTGCCCGCGCGCGAGCTCCTCGAGCGGGCGAAGAGTGGCCTGGTCACGGTACTCGATGTCCGGCCGGCGGAGGAATATGCGTCCGGACACCTGCCCGGCGCAATCAGCGTTCCCGTGGAGCGGCTGGAAGGCTACCTGTCGAAACTGCCGAAGAAGCGGGAAGTCGTGGCCTACTGCCGAGGTCCGTATTGCCTGATGTCCTTCGACGCGGTCGTCGAGCTGCGCAAACGCGGCTTCAAGGCGAGGCGCCTCGAGAACGGGTTTCCGGAGTGGCGTGCGGCGGGCCTTCCAGTGGAGCGCTGACGAGCTCGTCGACCTACGCACTCGTGCGCCCCCTATGTTTCCTCGTCCTGATCCTCTGCCTTCCGCTTTCCCGTGCGGACGAGTCGATCCGCGCGCTCGACCGCCAGCCGATCGTGCTCGGACGCGACGCGCGTGCCGTACCGACGCACGAGCTAGGGCTCGAGCTCGCCTACTTCGAGGAGGCTTGGTCGCCCGCGCCGACCACATCGGCTTTGCGCGAGGGGGCAACCATACTCACGCAGTGTGGCGTGGCGATCACCAGTGCGGAACTCATCCGGCTCGAGGCGCCGGCCCGATACCGCTCCTTTCACACCGCTGAAGCGCGCGAGCTTGCGAGCGCGTTGCGTCTGACCAAGCCGACCATCTACTTCATGGCCGGCACTCGTCAGAGTCCTTCGTTCGACGCCGAGGCGATTGGCCGCGCAAACAGTGACGCACGCCCGGAGATCGCGGACACCGTCTGGGTGGCGCGCGGAGCGCGCGACCTGGGGATCGTGATCGCGCACGAGCTTGCACACGTCCTCATGGACAGCGGCGAGCACTCCGGCAAGACGGGCAACTTGATGCGTGAAGACACTGCGCCAGGGAACACGCAACTCGATGCTGCACAGTGCGAGCGGCTGCGCGCTACGGCGACGGCGAACGGCTTGCTCTGGCCGTTACCGGATTGCCGCGATGGAGGTCTGAGGGGCGGTACAGCGGTGGACCCTGCTTGCTTGCCGCCCTGCGGCCCCGAGCCGCCGTGACTACCCGAACAGCCCGCGAAGTCTTGGCAGCGCGTCGTTCGCGGCCCGCGCTCCCGCTTCGACCATCGCCTTGAGGGTCGCCTGCGACATGTCACGATGCTCCGGGATCGGTGGCTCGATCACCAGGTCCGCTGTCGCCCGCTCCTCCAGCGCCAGCTTGCGCGTGAGTATCGAGAAGCCTTGGTAGAGCGCCTCGAACGGGTCCGACAGCTCGGCACGCTCGGGCGGGAATGTCACGTCCACCGCCAGCACGCGCTTCCCGCCCAGGCGCCGGGCCGCGCGCACCGGGACCGCGGAAGCGATATTGCCGTCGACCAGCAGGTGCTCGCCGATGCGCACCGGCTCGAGCAGCCCGGGAATGCTCGACGAGGCTTGTACCGCGCGTCCGAGATCGCCATGCTCGAGCACCACCATGGCGCCTGTCTTCAGGTCGGTTGCCACCGCCGCAAAGCGCGTTGGCAGCGACTCGATGTCCCGTTCCCCGACGCGCGCCACCACGAAATCGCGGATGCGGCCACCGCCGAAGATCCCGAGCTTCGGAAACACCCAGCTGCGGAGAATGTTCGGGCTCAGGGTCTGGCCGTAACGTTCGATCGCGTCCACCGGCATCCCCGCGGCGTACAGCGCTCCGACGAGCGCACCCGCGCTCGAGCCGACGACGAGTTCGGGGCGCAGCCGCTCGCGCTCGAGCACGCGCAGCACGCCGATGTGGCCGTAGCCGCGGCAGCCGCCGCCGCCGAGGACGAGCGCGGTGCCGGCGCCTCGCCTCGCAGGCTCTGCACCACGGGCCAAGGCGAGCCCCGCGGCCGACGCCAGAAATCGCCTTCGTTTCATGCCGTGCGCAACGCGGGCGACATCGCGAGCGCGCCGCCCGCGACGAACGCTTTCAGTACTGCACGTCGTGTCCACATGCCGATGCTCCTTGCCGCTAGTTCACTGGCGAAGCTTCGCGATGAGCGGCCGCAGCGTCTCCTGCAGCAGCCGGGGCGTCACCGCGCCGATGTGCTTATAGGCGATGCGGCCGTCGCGATCGATGACGAAGGTCTCAGGGACGCCGTACACGCCCCAGTCGATCGCCACCCGGCCGTCGATGTCGGCGCCGGTGCGGGTGTACGGATCGCCCAGATCGTCCAGCCATTTCTGCGCGTCCGCCGGCTGGTCCTTGTAGTTGAGGCCATGGATCGGCACCAGGCGCTCGCGCTGCATCTGCATGAATACCGGATGCTCCTCCCTGCAGGCCACGCACCAGGAGGCGAAGACGTTCACGATCGATACCTCTCCCTTCAGGTCGGCGCTCGCCAGCCCGAGCGTGCGTCCGCGCACCGGTGGCAGCTCGAACACCGGCACGGGCTTGCCGATGAGCGGCGAGGGAATCTCGCGCGGATTGAGCGTGAGCCCAACCGCCAGCAGCACCGCGAGCGCCGCGAACACCGCGAGCGGAACGAGCAAGGCGCGCCGCCGAGGCGCTTGGTCGGACGCCAACCCGGCGTTGTCTTTAGAGGGGGACGTCGGTTCCATTCGCAGTTCGGCTCAGGTGAATCTCAGTCGCACGACCGGAGTTGCGCAGCCGTCGCTGCAGTATCGGCGGACCTAACTCGCACCGCGCTCACCCGATCCTCCCCAGCGCCGGAAAGGCCTCCAGCAGCCAGAACGCGAAGCGCGACAGGTACCCGGTCATCATGGCGATGCCCATGGCGACGAGCACCATGCCCGCGGCGATCTGCAGAATCCAGCCTACCCGGCGCAGGATGCGCATGCGCGCCGCGAGCTCGCGCGTGAAAAGCGCGACGAGCAGGAACGGCACGCCCAGCCCCGCGGCGTAGATCGCGAGCAGCGCGGCGCCGCCCGAGCCTGGAGCTTGCGTCGCGCTCAGTGTCAGGATCGCGCCGAGCACCGGACCGATGCATGGCGTCCAGCCGAAGCCGAAGGCGAGCCCGAGCAGGAACGCGGCGAGCGGCCGCCCGCCAAGCAGTTCCGGGTGAAAGCGCCACTCGCGCCGCAGCCAGGGCATACCGCGCGACATGCTGACCATGAGCAGGCCGAAGACGGTCACGATCGCGCCGCCGACCAGATTGGCTTCATAGCGGTAGCGGAGCAGCAGTCCGCCGAGCGCGCTCGCGCCTGCGCCGAGCGCGACAAATACCGTTCCAAAGCCGAGCACGAACACGGCGCTCAGCCCGAGCGCGGCCAGCCGATCCTGCAGGTCGCGCCGGCGCGCCAGCGCCGTCTCCGACTGGCCCGCCACGTACGACACGTAGGCGGGCACGAGCGGCAGCACGCAGGGAGAGAGAAACGACACCATGCCCGCGGCGAAGGCCGCGGCGAACCCGATTGCGCCCGCTTCCATCAGCGCGGCAGGTACCGGGCGACGAGCTTCAGCACTTCGGGATCGTCCCAGGTCGCGGGGCCGGCATGGCGTCCGAGCTCGCGCCCCTCAGCGTCGATCAGCAGTGTCGTCGGCACGCCCGGCGTGCGCAGCTCGCTGGCCGCGCGCATCGTGGAATCGACGTGGATCGCGAGCGCACCGATACCGACCTCCTTGTAGAAGCGCTCCACGACTGCGGCGCCGCCCGTGTCGATCGACAGGGCCACGACCTCGAACGCGGGTCCGCCGAGCGCCTTCTGCAGGCGATCGAGCGAGGGCATTTCCTCCCGGCACGGCGGACACCACGTCGCCCAGACGTTGAGCAGCACGGTCTTGCCGCGAAAATCGGCGAGGGTGAGCGACCGGCCCTTGCCGTCCCGGAACGCGATCCTGGGCAGCTCGCGCGGCGCGGGGTGCAGGTGGATGGCCGCGGACTCCGGCTGGGCCGGAGCGACCGGGCGCGCGCCCGGCGCCTCTGCCGTCCGGTCGAGCGACAGGTACGATCCCACACCGCCGCCGAGGAGCGCCGCAGCGCCGATCGACGCAAGGAGAACACGCGGCGGCCTCCAGCCTGCGGTCATTGCCCCTTGCCGTCCGCGGCGATCTGGCGCCAGGTGCGCCCACGATCGGGGCTCAGATAGACATTGCGCCGGAACGTGGCGATCGCGAACTCGTCGCGGCGCGCAGGGTTCTGCGCGATATAGGCGACGGCGTCGCGCGTAAGCGGCGGCAGCGCCACGCGCTCGGCGCTCCGGTCGCCGAGCAACGTGCGCGCGAGCCGCGCCTGGCCGTCGAACGCCCCGTACCAGAGGTGCTTGCCGTCGAGCTCGAAGAACAGCGAGAGGCCATCGACGCCGCTGGCGACGGTGCTGAAGCCCTCGCCCGCATCGCGGGAGAGGAAGACCCCCTTGTCGGTGGCCACGGCGACGATCGCAGGATCGTCCGGGTGCACGGCGAGCGCACGCGGCGCGCCCTCCAGCCCCGCGGCGCGCGCCGGTTTCCACGTGAAGCCGTCGTTGCGCGTCGAATGCAGGCCCGGCTCGCGCATGCGCGAGCTCGGCGCCGGATTCCACACGTAGATCGCGTTGCTGTTCCAGCTCGTGGCGAGCAGATGGAAGTCCGTCTCGCCCTCGAGGCCGAGCTTGTCCCAGGTCTTGCCACCGTCGCGGCTGCGAATGAGGCCGAAAGGATTCACCAGGCCCGATCCCGATTCCGGATGGCCGCTGCTGTAAAGATGCTTGGCGGTCGCGGAGAAGCCCATGTAGTCGTGCTGCGGGCCGGGCGCCTTGGACCATTTGCCGTTCGCGTACACCGCGAGCCCGTGATGGCTCGGAATCATGAGCCGTTTGCCGTCGGCGCTGATGGCGAGCCCGTGCACGTGCGTAATCGTGACCGTCGCCTGGGCAACCGCGGCCGAGGCGGCGCCGGCCAGAAGGGCGGCGAGGATAAACCGGATCGTTGACGTCATTTCGCTCCTTTCGCGCGCGCAGCGTCGTCAAGAATGCGGCGCGTGATTTCCAGCGGGATCGCCCCCGAATAGCGCTCGCCCGTCTCGACGAACCAGGTCGGCGTCGAGGTCGCGCCAAGACTGTGACCGAGCGCGACCAGCCTTTCGACCGGCGTATCGCAGTTCGGGGCCGCGGTCGGCTCGATGTCGCGCAGCATGAGGTCGTTCCAGGCCTTCGCCCGGTCGGGCGAGCACCACACCGACTTGGCAAGCGGCACCGACTCCGGCCGGATCACGGGGTAAAGGAAAAGGTACACCGTGACGTCGTCCAGCCTGGCGAGGTCCTTCTCGAATCGCTTGCAGTACGGACAATTGGGATCCGAGAACACCGCGACCTTGCGCCGGCCGTTGCCGCGCTTGGTCGTGATGGCGACGTCGAAGGGCAAATTGCCCCAGTCGATGGGGTTTAGCCTGCGCAGCCGCTCCTCGGTGAGGTTGCGACCGCTGCGCCCGTCGAGCAGCTGGCCGACCAGGATGACGCGCGCTCTGTCGTCCACGTAGAGGAGCTGCGGGCCGTTGGGACCGCGCAGCGTGACTTCGTAGAGGCTGCTGCCCGGAACGCGCGCGATCTCCTCGATCTTCGCCTGATCGCCGGCGCGCGACTGGACCAGCCGCCGAACCGCCGCTTCGTCCGCGACCGCCGCGCTCGCATGCACGAGCAGCACCGTGAATATTGCGAGCCGCTTCATCTGCGCATCCCCTCGCTCTCGGCACCCAAACCTACTTCCACCCACTGCTCCTGCGGGATGTAGCACACGCCGCTGTCGGAGCAGCCCTGGGACACGACTTTCAGCCGGACGCTGCCGCGCGCGCGCTCCGCGCCGCCGAGCGGTACGCGGATCGAGACCCGATCGCGGTAGATCTCCGTAGGACCGAAAAATGGGTCCTGCTTCGCCTTGCCCCGTGGCAACTCGACCTCGGCAAGCACGCGGCCGTCGGGTATCTCGAAGCGGAACCGGTCGCGGTACAGGTAGTAGCCCTCGGCGATGCGAAACTCAATCTGCGCGCTCGTCGCGTCGACCGCCACGAGGGTTAGCCGGAACGCCTTCAGCGGGTCGAGCAGCGTCTGCGGCCCGAGCGCTGCAGCCGGCATCGCCTGCATGGCGAAGGCGATCCCGCTGGCGAGCGCCGCGCAGCGAAGCGCTTGCGTCATTTCAGACAGTCCTCGCGGATGAACGCCGAGATTTCGTCGTACCGGGCAAATACCACCTGTGCCCGATCGCCCTGCATGCCCTGGCCGACGAGCACTGGCCGTCCCGGTGCCGGACCGCTTGCGCCGGAATCGGTCTTGAAGCGCAGGTTGAACTCCCAGAATGGAAGGGTCTTGCCCTCGGCGTTCGTCACGAAGTATGTGTCCCCGCAGTGCCGCAGTCGTGAGACGACAGCCGAACTCGGCGCTGCTTTCAGATCAGGCAGTGAGGGCGCGCGTCTCGCAGCGGGTGCCTCGCCCTGGTCCGCGACACGCAGGAACGCGATCAGGTCCGATCGCACACGCGCGTCCGAAATGCCGCCGAACTGCATGTAATTCCCGGGCACGGCCTCGGCCGGGTTGGCGAGCCAGGTGTCGAGAGTGGCGTCGTTCCACACCAGACCCGATCCGCGAAGCGCCGGCGAGTACCTTGCGAAGCCCGGCGCAGTGCCGGCCTTCCTGCCCCAAAGGCCACCCAGACTCGGGCCGGTCATGTGGCGCCCCGGCTCCAGCGCGTGGCAAGCCGCGCACAGGCCGAACGCGCGGGCGCCGCGCACGCTGTCGCCCTCGGCCAGGGTTGGTGCCGCAAGGACCCACAGCAGGATCGACCCGAGCACGATGCGAGTGCGCTTCATGTCAGCCGTTCCTTCCGCCCAGCAGCAGCCGCAGATCGTGCGCGATCGCCTCCGGCGCGGCGTCGTGCGAGCGGATGTACAAGCGCAACCGCCCAGCCGGGTCAACGAGGTACATCTGGCCGGAGTGATCGACCATGTAGGATCCGCTCGCGCCCGGCTTCTGCGCCTGGTAGTAGATCTTGAATTCCTTCGCCGCCGCCCCGGTCGCCGCCTCGTCGCCGTACAGGCCGAGAAACGTCGGATCGAACGCCGTGACGTACTTTGCGAGAACTTCCGGTGTGTCGCGCTTCGGATCCACGGTCACAAAGAGCCCTTGCACCCGGGTCGCGTCATCGCCCAGCAGCGCGCGCGCCCGCGCGAGCGTCGCGAGCGCGGTCGGGCACACGTCCGGGCAGCGGGTGAAGCCGAAGAACAGCATCACCGCCTTGCCGCGAAAATCAGCCAGCGTGCGTCGCTTGCCGTGATGATCGAGAAGCGCGAAGCCCCGGCCCCAGTCCGCTCCTGTCACGTCCACCGCGATGAACGAAGGCGTTGCCGCGGCGGTCCGTAGCAAGGCGTACGTAGCCACACCACTCGCAAGCGCCGCGGCGCACGCGAGCGCCAGGCCGATATGCAAGCCCCGGGTCATCGCTGCGGCCTCAAGAGCCAGCGTGCGTTCGGCTGCGACCCGCCCATCCTCCCGCCGCCTTCCATCATGTCGCTGCGGCCGCTCGTCATCGACCCGCCGCGGCCGGCGAGCCGTGCTTCGCGCCGAGGATCGTCGAAAGCTGTCTTCCGTGCATCGTCTGTTTCCGCTCTTCAAGTGACGCGAATGCAGGACATCATCCCGCTCGCCTGGTGCTCGAGCACATGGCAGTGGAACATCCAGTCGCCCGGGTTGTCCGCGACGAACGCGATCTCGGCGCGCTCGCGCGGCTCGAGCAGTACCGTGTCGAGCCACTCGCGGTACCGGGTTGGTCCGCCGTCGCGCGTGATGACCCGGAACGCGTGGCCGTGCAGGTGTATCGGGTGGTGCCATTGCGTTTCGTTCACCAGATCCAGGACGCAGCTGCGCCCCTTGCGCACAACGAGCAGGGGCTCGAAGGGCAGACCGCTGTCCCCGCAGCCGTTGGCGGTTCCGTTGACAGCCCAGGCCAGTCCGCGGCCCAGGCCGCGCATGTCGCCCATCATGCCGCCCGTGAACACGATCCGGTGCCGTTCTGCGCCTTTCAGGTCCGGCTCGCTGAGGGGGTTGTCTTCCAGTCGCGGCGGGTCGCCGGCTTGCGCGCGCAGCGGCGCCCGCTCGTCGTACTCGAGCTCCACGAAATCGTAGGCGAGGCGCCGGTAGAATCCGTCGTGCACGCTGTGCCGGCTTCCCGGCGCCGCGTTCATGTCCAGGATCAGGTCGGCACGCATCGCCGGGCCAAGCACGACGGCGCCGTCCGGCGGCTCGTGCGGCTCGACAGGCTGACCGTCCACGGCAACCACCCAGGGGCGATGCCCGCGGAACTCGAGCCCGAAAATGCGCGCGGGCGCGGCGTTGATCAGCCGCAATCGAATGCGCTCTCCGGCACGCACGCGAAATGTCTCGGGAAGATGGCCGTTCAGGGTGACTGTATTGCCGATCCGGCCGGCATGGCTCGCATCCATGGAATTGCCAAAGCCGCCGCGAATCGACGCGTCCGAGTTCATGCGGTAGTCCCCCAGTACCCACAGCACGTCGCGGTCCACCTGCGGCGGGGTGCGTTCTTCCACGATCAACGCGCCGGCGAGACCGCGACCAACCTGTTCGTAGCTACGCTGGTGCGGGTGATAGAAGAACGTGCCCGCGTCAGGCAGCGTGAACTCGTACGTGAAGCCGGCGCCGGGCACGATCGGCCGCTGCGTGATGTAGGGCACCCCGTCCATCGCGTTCGGCAGGCGGATGCCGTGCCAGTGCACCGTGGTGGCCTCCTCGAGGTCGTTCCGCACGCGCACGCGCAGGCGGTCGCCCTGTCGCGCCCGCAGGGTGGGGCCGGGCACGGAGCCGTTATAGGCCCAGACCCCCGTGGCAGGATACTTTTCGGGAACGATCTGCACGCTTCCCGCCGCAGCGCTGAGCTCGGCCTGCACCAGTGCGGGCGCATCTGCGGATCGCGCGCTTCCGCGCCCAGGAAGCAGCGGCAAGGCCGAAAGACCAGCGAGCCCGGTCAGGAAGCGTCGCCGCGCAAGCGGCGATCGCGGTACGAGCATTGTCACGAAACCTCCGTCGTCGCGGCCCCGAGGGGCCGGTGCGCGGCGCGCGGACGCGCGCCGCGAGCTCAGACGAGCGGCTTTGGAGGCGCGGTATCCGGCGCCCAGACGGGCGAGGCCGCCGAACGGGCGAGCGCCGCTTCAGGCGCAACAGACATCCGGGGGGCAAGTACGGGGCCTGGTGAGGCAACGGGGAGCGGCGAGGTCCATCCCGCGCAGTCAGGGACTTGGCAGTGACCTGCAGCAGGTGCGCCGCGGCAACAATCGGCTACTTCCGGGGTGGCGTCACAAGCCGTCTCGAGCAGCCCGGCCTGCCGGGCCATCGGCAGCGCCGTCGAGAGCGCAATGGCGAAGGAGAGAATCAAGGCACGCATTCGGCAGCGGAGGCTAGCAGCCCAAGCATTGGGCGGTCAATGGGACCGCGGGGCAGCCGGTTGGTTCACTTGTCCGATGATTCGAGCACTCGCGCACTGCCGGCGCTCCAGTACTACTACCGGGTCAGGCCCTCGATGATGGGGCACGCGACATGGTCGCCCCGCCGATCGCAGCAGGCGATCAAGCGTCTGAGCGCGCCGCGCAGCCGCCTGAGATCGGCGAGCCGTGCTTCCACTCGGGCCAGGTTCTCGGCTGCGAGCGCACGCGTGTCGCCGCAGCTCCGTACTTCCTCGAAGCGTATCAGCCGCCGGATCTCGGCGAGCGAGAAGCCCAGTTCCTGCGCGCGCCGGATGAAGCGCAGCTTCGCGACCGCTCGGGGGGCGTACCGCCTCACTCCGCCGGGGGGACGCGCCGGGCTGTCCAGCAGCCCGAGCCGCTGGTAGTAGCGGATCGTCTCTACGTGAACGCCGGCTGCTCGTGCCAGCCGGCCTATGGTCATCTGGGGCATGAATCCTCCTTTCCCCTTTGACTCCGTATCACGGTACGGAGTTTAAGATTTCTTGGTGTACAGGCCAGCCCCCGAATCGACCTCCATCGCGGCGGGCGCCGCTTCGGCGCTTGGCGCCTCGACCTGCTGCGTGCTGCCCTTCGCCCTGGTATCGATGGGCCTCGGCGGCGCGTGGATCGCGCGATTGCGCGCGCTGGAGCGATTCCAGTGGATCTTCATCGCACTTGCGGTCGTGGCGTTCGGTTACGCGTTCTACCGGCTTTATCTGCGTCCGGCCCCTTGCGGGCCGAACCTAGCGTGCACGCCGGCGACGCGACGCCATCAGCGTATCGCCTTCTGGGTCACCCTCATCAGCGCCAAGGCCGTGCTGCTCGCCCCGTTCTATGTTCCGTATCTTCTGGGTTAGTGCGCTGCTCGCGGGACTTTGGTCGCCCGCGCAGGCCGGAGAGCTCGCGAAAGTCACGCTGGATGTGCCCAGCATGAACTGCTCGCTCTGCCCGATCGCGGTGACCCGGGTCCTGCGAAAGCAGCCCGGCGTGCGCGACGCTTCGGCGAGCCTCGAGACAAAGTCCGCCGTGGTGGATTTCGATCCGTCGCTGACCTCGCCTGCGCAGCTGGCGCGAGCGGTCAGCAACGCCGGCTACCCCGCCACGCCGCGTAAGCCATGAGCTCGGCGGTACTTGAAAGCACGCTGACCTGTCCGCATTGCGGGGCGCGCTCCACGGAGCGCATGCCGAGCAACGCATGCCTGTTCTTCTGGTACTGCCCCTCATGCGGCGAGCGGATCCGGCCGAAACCCGGGGATTGCTGCGTGTTCTGCAGCTATGGAGCCGTGCCCTGCCCCCCGAAGCAGGCCGAGGGCGACTGCTGCGCCTAGGTCGCGCGCCCCACGCTCAGGATCGCGTCGAAGAAGATCCGCGGCCGGTCGCGCAGCGAGTTCACGGAAATCACGGTGACGCTTACCGCCATCGCCGCCATCGCCCAGAACGGATAGACGAGTCCCGTCGCCGCGAGCGGCACACCGATGCCGTTGAAAGCGACCGCAAGGCACACGTTTTGCACCATCTTGCGGTAGCTCCAGCGGCTGATGCGGCGCGCTTCCAGCAGCGCACCGAGCCGGTTGCTGAGGATGATGACGTCGGCCGCGTCGATGGCGATATCGGTGCCGCCGCCCATCGCGAAGCCGATGTTCGCCTGCATGAGCGCGGGCGGATCGTTGATGCCGTCGCCCACGAACGCGACGCTGCCCTCGGCCTGCAGCCTGCGTACGAGCGCGGCCTTGTCGTGCGGCAGCAGTCCACCGTGCGCTTCGTCCACGCCGGCCTGCGCGGCAGCGCGCCGGCCGGCCGCGACGTTGTCGCCGCTCACCAGCAGCGTGTGCACGCCCGCGTCGCGCAGCGCCGATACGGTCGCGACCGCGTCGTCGCGCAGCGCATCGCCGAAGGCGAGCAGCCCGAGCAGTCGGCCGCCGCGCGCCACCGGGATCACCGTGCGGCCCTGCGTCTCGAGCTCTCCCACCCGCCGCTCGATGACCGCGAGTTCCACGCCCCGTTCGCGCAGCAGACGCACGTTGCCGACGAGGATCTCCTCGCCCGCCAGGCGCGCGCGCACGCCCAGGCCCGGCAGCGCCTCGAAATCCTCGAGTTCCTCCACGGCTATATTGCGCTCGAGCGCGGCACTCACCACGGTCTTGGCAAGCGGATGCTCGGAGACTGCCTCGGCCGCGGCCGCCGCGGCCAGGAGTTCCGCCGGGGCCGCGCCGCTCGGCTCGATCTCCCGCAGTCGGGGCTTGCCTTCGGTGAGCGTCCCGGTCTTGTCGAACACGACCTGCGTCGCGAGCCGCAGGCCCTGGAACGCTTCGCCCGTGCGCATGAGCACGCCGTGCTCCGCGGCCTCGCCCGCGCCGCGGACGATGGAAAGCGGCGCGGAAATGCCGAGCGCGCACGGGTAGCCCATGACGAGCACGGTGAGCCCGGCGAACGTGGCGCGCGCGAAGTCCGGCGCGCCGCCCGCGAGCCAGGGCAGCGCAATCCAGCCGACGGCGGCGAGCAGCGCGAGCGACATCACCGCGGGCGCGTACACCAACAGCACGCGGTCCACGAGGTGCAGGATGCCGGGCTTGAGGGCGCGCGCATCCTCCACTTCGCGCGCCACCCGGTGCAGGAAGCTCGCCTCCCCCACCGCGGTCACGCGCAGGAGCAGCGAGCCGAAGGCGTTCGTCGAGCCGCCGATCACGGCGTCGCCCGGGGCGCGCTCGACGGGCATCGGCTCGCCGGTGACCAGCGACTGGTCCACGGCCGAGCGGCCCTCCAGCACCACGCCGTCCACCGGCACGCGCTCGCCGGGGCGCACTCGCACGCGCTCGTCGAGCGCGACCGCCTCCAGCGGGACTTCGATTTCCTCACCGGCACGCACGACGCGGGCGGTCTCGGGCTGCAGCGCGAGCAGTCGCCGCACCGCCTGCGAGCTGCGCGTCTTGACGATCAGCGACAGCCACTCGGAGAAGATGTGGTAGTTGCAGACCATCACGGCAACGACGAAGAAGGGAGCGGTCGGGAAACCGGGCCCGCCCGCCGCGAGCCCATAGGCCCCGCCGGCGATCCCCGCGAGCGCGGCCGACTCGAGCAGCACGTGCTGGTTGACGATGCCGCGGCGCGCGGACTGCCACGCCATGGCCAGGATGTGCCGCGCGATGCCGAACACGGCGCCGAGCGCGAGCGCGCCCGCGAGCCACGCCTCTGCGCCGCCCAGCCGGCCCGTGTGCCGGAGCCACGCGAGAAGCAGGGCGAGCCCGAGCGCCGTGGCGACGCCGCCGAGCGCCCGGGCAACGCCGGAGGAGCGCAAGACGAGGTAGACGAAGCCAAGGAGGCTCGTCACCACCAGCACTTCGAGGAGCGCGTACCAGAGCTCGCCGGGTTGCGCGATGAGAGTAAGCGCCGCGAGGCTCAACACGGTCGCCCACAGGAAGCGCCGCCCTTCGACCACCAGCAGCCGCTCCTGCGCTTCGAACGGCTCGAGCTTGCGCGGGTCGGAAATGGCGTAACCCATCTGGCGCAGCGTTCGCAGCAGCGCTTGGGGCTGGACCCGCGCGGGGTCGTACTCGACGAGCGCCTGCTCGTGCGTGAGGCTCACCGAGACCTTGTCCACGCCGTCGTGGCGCAGGAGGGCCTTCTCGATGCTGCCGGTGCAAAGCGAACAATGCATCCCGGCGATGCGCGCGCGGATGCGTGCGCGGCCTGGCCGGCTCGCAGGCTCATGGGTCCAGAGCGGCAATGCGGCTTCCATGGACACGAGCCTAAGCCGTGTACCTAGGTCCGGAGTCAAGCTAGCGGATCGTGACGAAGAGCCCGAACCAGATCGAGAACAGCCCCAGGGCGATGAACAGCACCCCGGTCCAGAACGGGATGCGACGGCTGAGCGCCGCGATCCAGTCGAGGGCGCGGCGCGCGGGCGCGAACAGCACCGCGGCGACGAGCGGCAGCGACAGCGCGAAGCCGAAGAGCGCGAGCGAGGCAAAGCCCTGCGCGAGCGTCACGCCGCTCGCCCCGCCGGCGGCGGCGGTGGCGAGGAGCGCGAGCAGTAGCGGCGCCGCGCACGCGGGGATGACCAGTCCGAGGCCGGCGCCGAGCGCCAGTGCGCCCCGCGGACTGGACAGTCCGGCAAGCCTCGGGCCTACCGAGCGCATCAGCGGCGCGATCCTGCCGCTTACGTACAGCACCCCGATCCCGGCGTAGAGAAGCCCGGCCAGCAACCACACGCCCTTCTGCAGCCCGAGAAACAGGGCGCCGATGAGGACCGCGAGCGCGCCGAGAATCCCGGTAAAGACCGCGCGGCTCACAGTAAAGGCGAGGACCTGCGCGACCTTGGTTTGCGCAGACTGTCCCTCCGTAGACTTGATGACCAGCAGCGTCGCCCCGATCGCGCAAGGCTCGACGAAGCCGAACAGGCCGAGGCCGATCGGCAGCAGGATGAGGCCTGCGAGCTCGCCGCCGGGCACCCGGCTCCCCTAGCGGCTCGAGCGCACCCGGTAGCCGGCGCGCTCCACGGCCTTGGAGAGCGACGCCAGGTCGATCTTCTCCAGGTCGAACACGACCTTCGCGCTACCCGACGCGAACGATGCGCTCGCCACCTTGACGCCGGGCTCCGCCGACAGCAGCGACTCCACGGTCCTGGCGCAGCCGTCGCAGTGCATGCCGTCGATCGTCAGTACTCCTGTTTTCATGGCGTTTCTCCTCTTGCCGCGAGCCTGCCGATTTGCCGCGCGCTGCGGCGGCGTCGAGAGCGCCGCGATGATCGGGCAAGCGCCGAGCGTACCGCGCCCCGGGCAGCGTGCGAGCAAGCCATGCAGAGCAGACCGCATGCCCGACAGCCGCGCCATACGCGTGTCGAGCTGCCCGAGCTTCGCCGCCGCCCGCCCGCGCACCGCGGCGCAGTCGGTACCGGGGGTGGACTTCAGCGCCAGCAGGCCTTGTACCTCCTTCAGCGTGAAGCCGAGGGCCTGCGCCTCGCGCACGAAAGCGATTCGCTCAAGCGCAGCGCGGGTATAGGCGCGGGCGCCGCGCACCGGCCGGGCCGGACGCTCGATCAACCCGCAGCGCTCGTAGAAGCGCACGGTTTCCACACCGACGCCGGCGGCTTGCGCGAGTTCGCCGATGCTTAGGCCTTCGCGACTCAGCTTCATCTCACGCATTTTTGGCCTGTACCTTGGTCCGGAGTCAAGCCGTGCTGGCCATAGAGAGGGTGTCCGCAGCCCCTAGGAACGCGCGCGACGCCGCTCGCGCAGCCAGTAGCCCGCGAGCGGCAGCGCCGTGAGCAGGCCAAGCGCCAGCACCGCGTAGAGAATGCGGTCGAGCTCCCCGGTCCCCATCTCGCCGCCGAAGTGGGCGAGCAGGAAGCTCGTCGGCAGCACGCCAAAGAGCGTAGCCACCGCGAAGCGCCAGAGCGAAAGCGCCGTCAGCCCGGCCGCGTAGCTGACGATGTCGAAGGAGATGAAGGGCAGCAGACGGCTCACGAACACGAGCGTCATGAGCGAGTTCTGGGTCCCGAGGCGCGTCGCCGGAAGCCGGTTGCCGAACCATCGCTGCAGCGCGTCCCGGCCGAGTAGCCGCGCCAGGCTGAATGCCCCGAGTGCACCCAGCATCGCGCCCAGAAGCACATACAGCGTGCCCCAGCTGTGCCCGTAGAGGGCGCCCGCGGCCAGCGCGACCGGTGCGCTGGGCAGCGGGCTGATGATCACGGCGAGCGCGATCAGCGCGATGACGGCGAGCGGCCCCTTCACGCCGAGTCCCATGATGTAGGCGCGTACCGCATGGACGTCCAGCAGCACGGCCAGCGCGCCGGTCTCGTGCAGAACCCGGTAGGCGACGACCAGCGCGATCACCAGCGCAGCGGCCGAAACGATCCGGAGGACTGTCCCGGCGCGCATGACCGTATTCAGCGGCGCGCAGGCC
>DASUFD010000160.1:0-3056 GCA_036274735.1 Burkholderiales bacterium | reverse complement strand
CCGTCCACCGAGGAGCTCATCTACGCGCATCACGAGCGCGGCTTCGCGCTGGTGAGCACGCGCTCGCCGCAGATCCAGCGGCTGTATCTGCAGTGCGACCCGGACGACGACGTGAAGAACTGGCCCGACGGCCGGATCTGGGAAGAGCTGCACGCGCGGCTGGCGACGGCCGAGGGCTGGAAGCTCGCCGAGGGGCGCATCTTCCAGAAGGGCATCATTGCCATGCGCAGCTTCGTCGTCGAGCCGATGCGCTACGGCCGGCTCTTCCTCGCCGGCGACGCCGCGCACATCGTCCCGCCGACCGGCGCGAAGGGTCTGAACCTCGCCGCGGCTGACGTGCACGTGCTTTCGAAGGCGCTGGCCTCGTTTTATTCCTCGGGAACGGAAGAGGCCTTGAAGAGCTACTCGGAGACGGCGCTGCGCCGCATCTGGCGCGCCGAGCACTTCTCCTGGTGGATGACCTCCATGCTGCATCGCTTCCACGACGAGTCGGCCTTCCACCATCGCCTGCAGCTCGCCGAGCTCGAGTACGTGGTGAGCTCGCGCGCCAAGGCGCAGACGCTCGCCGAGAACTATGTAGGATTGCCGCTGCAATGACCGTCGATGCCTACGAGATCGTCGCCCGGCTGCTCGCGGCCCTCGCCGCGGGTGCGCTGATCGGCTACGAGCGCTCCTATCACGGCCGCCCCGCCGGCTTCCGCACGCACGCGCTCGTCTGCACGGCCTCGGCGCTGCTCATGCTCGTCACCGTCTACGAGGCGCACTGGGTGCCGATCGCCGCCAAGGTGCAGCTCGATCCGACGCGCATGGCGCAGGGCATCATGACCGGCATCGGCTTCCTCGGCGCCGGGGTCATCGTCAAGGAAGGGCTCTCGGTGCGCGGCCTCACCACCGCCGCGTCGATCTGGATCACCGCCGCGATCGGCATCCTCGCCGGCATCGGCTTCTATTACCCGCTCGTCGTATCCGTGGTACTGACGCTGGGCGTGCTGTCCTTCTTCCGCTGGATCGAGTCGGCCATGCCGACGCAGGCGTACTTCCACTTCGCGGTGCGCTTCGCGCGCGAGAGCGCATTGCCGGAGGCCCAATTGCGCGAGCTGGTCGAGTCGCACGGCTTCAGCATCGCCAACTTCACGTACCGGCTGGAAGAAGGGCGGATCCTGCGCCACACCATGGTGATCCGCTCGGCGCAGCGTAAAAGCGCAAGCGATCTCGCCGTCACGCTCGAGCGCAACCCCGGCGTGGTCGAGTTCCGCATCGCGCCGACCGGGGACTGAATTCAGCCGAAGCGGCCGGTGATGTAGTCCTCGGTCTGCTTCGACTGCGGCTTGATGAAGAGCGAGTCGGTATCCCCGAACTCGATCAGCTCGCCGAGGTACATGTAGGCGGTGAAGTCGGAGACGCGCGCCGCCTGCTGCATGTTGTGGGTGACGATGACCACCGTGTAGTCGTTCTTCAGCTCGGTGATGAGCTCCTCGATGCGCGTGGTCGAGATCGGGTCGAGCGCCGAGCACGGCTCATCCAGCAGCAGCACTTCCGGCTTGATGGCGATGCAGCGCGCGATGCACAGGCGCTGCTGCTGACCGCCGGAGAGGCTGTTGCCGCTCTGCTGCAGCTTGTCGCGCACCTCGTTCCAGAGCGCGGCGCGCGCGAGCGCCCACTCGACGCGCTCGTCCATCCGCCGGCGCGAGAGCTTCTCGAAGAGACGCACGCCGAAGGCGATGTTGTCGTAGATCGACATCGGGAACGGCGTCGGCTTCTGGAACACCATGCCCACCCGGGCACGCACCAGCGGCAGGTCCTGCTTCATCTCGAGCACGTTCACGCCGTCGAGGATCACCTCGCCCTCGGCGCGCTGATCGGGATAGAGCGAGTACATGCGGTTGAAGGTGCGCAGCAGCGTCGACTTGCCGCAGCCCGAGGGGCCGATGAACGCGGTGACGCGCTTCTCCGGCACGTCGAGGGTGATGTTCTTCAGCGCCTCGTAGTCGCCGTAGTAGAAGCTCAGGTTGCGGATGCGCAGCTTCGCCGGCAAGGCCGCGGCGCTTTCCGCCACGCGGCCGGGCGGAAGCGCAGTTCGGATCGCGGGCCGCTGCGCGGTGCGGGTGTTCGGGTCCATGGTCCTATTCCTTTTTCCGGAAGAGAGCGCGCGCCAGGATGTTCAGGCCGAGCACGGCGAGGGTGATGAGCGCGGCGCCGCCCCAGGCGAGGCGGTGCCAGTCCTCGTAGGGGCTCATCGCGAACTGGAAGATCACGGTCGGCAGGTTGGACATCGGCCGGTCGAGATCGAGCGACCAGAACTGGTTGTTGAGCGCGGTGAAGAGCAGCGGCGCGGTCTCGCCGCTGATGCGCGCCACGGCGAGCAGGATGCCGGTGACGATGCCGGTACGCGCCGCGCGGTAGCTCACCAGCACGATCATCTTCCAGGTCGGGCAGCCGAGCGCGACGGCGGCTTCGCGCAGGCTGTTCGGCACGAGCTTCAGCATGTCGTCGGTGGTACGCACGACGACCGGCACGACGATCAGCGCGAGCGCGAGCGCGCCCGCCCAGCCGGCGAAGTGCTTCACGCGCGCCACGTACACGGAATAGACGAAGAGGCCGATGACGATCGACGGCGCGGAGAGCAGCACGTCGTTCAGGAAGCGCGTCGCCGCGGCGAGCCGGCCGCCCTTGCCGTACTCGGCGAGATAGGTGCCGGCGAGGATACCGACCGGCGTGCCGACGAGCGTGGCCACCGCGACGATGAGCGCGCTGCCGGCGATGGCGTTGGCGAGGCCGCCATCCTCGCCCGGCGGGGGCGTCATCTTGTAGTAGAGCGTGGCCTGCAGGAGCGCATAGCCCCCCTCGTAGAGCAGCGTGCCGAGGATCCACGCCAGCCAGAAAAGACCGAAGCCGAGCGCCAGGCCGGAGACGAAGAGCAGCAGCGCGTTGACCCGCTTGCGCGCGCGATAGCGCGGGTTCGCGGGGCTGATCGCCCCGGGCAGTGCGCTCACGTGCGCCGCCCTTCGTGCCTGGCGAGGCGCATCAGCAGCAGCTTGGATAGCGCGAGCACCACG
>DASUFD010000159.1:0-25428 GCA_036274735.1 Burkholderiales bacterium | reverse complement strand
GACCCCGAATTCCTACTCGACTTCGACCACGCACTCGATCTCCACGGGGATGCCCATCGGGAGCGAGCCCATGCCGACCGCCGAGCGGGCGTGCTTGCCGCGCTCGCCGAGCACCTCGACGAAGAGGTCCGAGCAGCCGTTGATCACCTTCGGATGGTCCTCGAACTCGGGCACGGCGTTCACCATGCCGAGCACCTTGACGACGCGCTTCACTTTGTCGAGCGAGCCGAGCTCGGCGCGCATCACGGCGAGGAGGTCGAGGCCCACCGTGCGCGCGTGCTGGTAGGCCTGCTCGGGCGTATAGTCGCGGCCGACCTTGCCCTTCGGCCGCTTGCCATCGGCGCCGGCGCGCGGACCCTTGCCGGCGAGGAAGAGCAGGTTACCCGCGCGCACCGCGTTGACGTAGTTCGCCACCGGAGCGCTCACCGAGCCGAGGTCGATTCCCAGCTGCTTGAGCCGCGCCTCCGCGCTCATTGCAGCGGCACCACTTTGCCGGGATTCATCAGGTTCTCGGGGTCGAGGGTCTTCTTGATGTCGCGCATGACGTCGATCACTTCGTCGCCGAGCTCCATGCGCATCGAGCCCATCTTGCCCATGCCGATGCCGTGCTCGCCGGTGCAGGTGCCTTCCAGGCGCAGCGCGCGCTCGACCAGGCGCTGGTTGAACTGCTTGGCGATCTCGGTCTCCTGCGGCCTGGCGGGATCGACGAGCAGCATGAGGTGGAAGTTGCCGTCGCCGATGTGGCCGAGCAGCGGCACCGGCGCGAAGTAGTTCTTCACGTCGTCCATCGTCTCGTGCACGCACTCGGCAAGGCGCGAGATCGGCACGCACACGTCGGTGGACACGGCGCGCGAGCCGGGGCGGATCTGCAGGCAGGCGAAGTAGGCGTCGTGGCGCGCCTGCCACAGCTGCGTGCGCTCCTCGGGCTTGGTCGCCCAGACGAAGTCCTTGCCGCCGTGCTCCCGGGCGATCTCCTGTACCGCTTCGGCCTGCTCCACGACGCTCGCCTGCGAGCCGTGGAACTCGAAGAACACGGTCGGCGCCACCCGGTAGCTCGTCTTCTTGTACTTGTTGATCGCGTCGATGGTCTTGTCGCACACGATGTCGCAGCGGGCCACCGGGATGCCGGCCTGGATCGTCTGGATCACCGTCTGCGTGCAGCCGTCGATCGAGTCGAAGGCGCAGACGGCGGCGGACATCGCCTCCTGTACCGGATAGAGCCGCACCGTCACCTCGGTGATGACGCCGAGCGTGCCTTCCGAGCCGACGAAGAGACGCGTCAGGTCGTATCCTGCCGCGGATTTTTTCGCTCTTCTGGAAGTTTGAATGATCCGCCCGTCCGCGAGCACGACCTTGAGCGAGATGACGTTCTCGCGCATGGTCCCGTAGCGCACGGCGTTGGTGCCCGAGGCGCGCGTCGAGGCCATGCCGCCGATCGTCGCATCGGCACCGGGGTCGACGGGGAAGAAGAGTCCGGTGTGCTTGATGTACTCGTTCAGCTGCTTGCGCGTGACACCGGCCTGCACCACGGCGTCGAGGTCCTCCTCGTGCACGGCAAGCACCTTGTTCATCTGCGACAGGTCGATCGACACGCCGCCGTTCACCGCGAGGATGTGGCCCTCGAGCGAGGTGCCGACGCCGAAGGGAATCATCGGCACGCGGTGGCGACGGCAGACGTTGACGATGTCGCGCACTTCCTCGGTGCTGTGCGGGAACACCACGGCATCGGGCAGCGCGTAGGGGAAATACGACTCGTCCTTGCCATGGTGCTCGCGCACCGCGGCGGAGGTGGAGACGCGCTCGCCGAGGAGCGCCTTCAGCTCGGCGAGCACCGATTGATCGAACTCTCGCGCCTTGTTCATCGGCTCATTTTAATTTGATCTCGCCGTCGAAAGGCACCTTGACGCCGAGCGCGGCGATCTCGAGCGTGCACCGGGCCTCCAGCCGCTCGCTGCCCTGCAACTTGCCGTCCATCATCGCCTTCTGCACCGCCTGCTCGATCTCGCGCTGCGAGTTGACCCCGACCATCTTCAGGAACTTGCGAATGCTCAGGTTGAACGTTTCCTGGTCCATGCTCATCTCCGCGAAAGGATTTCGTTGGCCAATTTCTTGCCCAGCTCCACGCCCCACTGGTCGAAGCTGTTGATGTTCCAGATCACGCCCTGGGTGAAGACCTTGTGCTCGTAGAGGGCGATCAGCCGGCCGACGTTTCGCGCCGTGACCTTGTCGACCGAGAGGATGCTGGAGGGGCGGTTGCCGGGATACTGCTTGTAGGAGACGAGCGAAGCGTCGTCGGTGCCGTAGGCGAGCGCATCGGCCTGCGCCTGCAGATTGGCGCTGAGGATCTCGTCTTCGCCGACGTCGATGAAGTCCGCGGGCACGACCTGCGTGCCCTGGTGCAGGAGCTGGTGGAACGAGTGCTGGCTCACGGTGCCTTCAGCGCCCCACAGCACCGGCGTGGTGGCGTAGTCCACCTCGCGCCCGGCGCGGTCGACCCGCTTGCCGTTCGACTCCATTTCCAGTTGCTGCAGGTACGAGGGCAACAGGCGCAGCGCGTTCGAGTAGGGCAGCACGGCCTGCGTCGCGCAGCCGAGGAAGTTCACGTTCCATATGCCGGCGAGCGCCATCAGCACCGGCAGGTTTCTCTCGAGGGGCGCCGTCGCGAAGTGCGCGTCGATGTCCCGGCCTCCGGCGAGGAAATCGTCGAACGCGGGGACGCCGACGGCGCACATCGCCGAGAAGCCGACCGCCGACCAGACGGAGTAGCGTCCGCCCACCCAGTCCCACATCGGCAGCACCTCGCTCGCGCCGAACTGCCTTGCCGCCTCGACGTTCGACGACACGGCGTAGAATTGCCTTGCGCCCCACGCTTTCGCGCGCTCGGCGTTCGCCATCGTTTCCTGGGTCGTGAACGTCTTCGAGACGATGACGAAGAGCGTTTCCTCCGGTAGCGCGCCTTCGAGCGCGCGTTCCAGGTCGCGGGGGTCGACGTTGGCGGCGAAGCGAACGTCCACGGCGTGGTCGGAAAGCGCGTCGGCGAGCAGGCGAGGGCCGAGGTCCGAGCCGCCCGTGCCGAGATTGACGACCCGGCGAATGCGCTTCTCCTCGCGAATCGCCTTCGCCAAAGCCCGCATGCGCTCGAGCGTCCCGGCCACTTCGGCTGGCGGCGAGTCGGCGCGCAGCGCGCTGTGCCACGCGGCGCGGCTCTCCGTAGAGTTCACGACTTTTCCCGAAAGCAGTGCCTCGCGCCAGGGCGCGAGCCCGCGCTCCTCGGCGAGGTGGGCAAGCAGGCGGAGCGTCATCGCGCCGATCCGCTGGCGCGAGTAGTCATAGCGCACGCCGGGCGCTTCGGCGGTGAACTGCACGGCGCGAGCGACGTCGTGGGCGAAGATCTCGCGCAGGTGCAGCCCGCGCCAGCCTTCGGCATGCGCGACCAGCTTTGCCCAGGCGGGACACGCCGTGGGCGGGGTGAGGTTCAGGCGGGCGGTGTCCAAATCATTTTGCCAAGCGGTAGAGCCGATAGCGCTCGCTGCGATCGCCGGGGCGTCCGACGTCGGCGAGCAGGCGCCAGGCGTGCCTGTCGAGCGCCGGCGGCGTGGTGTCGACCGCATAGCGCGGATCGATCTGCACGATCACGAGCGGGCATGCCTCGGGCTCGAGCGGGTCGAAGGGCCGTGCGCGAATCCCCCCATGGTAGTCCAGGGCGGCGGCTTGCGACATGCCGAGCGAGCGCTCGGCGATGCAGCGGGCGCCCGCGGGAATGTGGCTGCGTAGCTGCAGCGCCACCGAGCGGTAGCTCTTCTGGTAGTCGACCCACGGCATGAGCAGCAGGGCGAAGGTGCCCCAGAGAAGGACCATGCCGCCCGCCCAGCGCAGCACGCCGCGCATCGGATTGAACGGCGTGAAGAAGACGAGATAGATCCAGGCGAGCGCGAGCGCGAAGGCGAAGACGAGGGCGAGCGGCTGCACATGCGGCGTGAACCCGGGGGCGATGCGCTCGAGGTTGCGCGCCACCGGCGCCGGTACGCCGAGCGTCAGCGCCGAGTAGCCGAGCCAGAGGAGCCCGGTGAAGAAGGCGAAGGCGAGCACACCGAACCAGTCGAGCGCCGCTACGGCGCCGCGGCGCAGCGTGAACAGCCCGGGCACGGCGAGCAGCGCGAGGGGCGCGAGGAGAAGCAGCAGGCTCTCGTCCCGCGGCTCGCCGTGCGCGATCTGCAGTGCCGCCATGACGACGAGGCTCGCTCCCGGCACGAAGAGCCGCGGCGCGAGCCACTTGCGGCGCAGGGACCAGACCGACCACAGCGCGAGCGGCCAGGCCGGCCAGGCCGACCAGCTCGCGTTCGCCACGAGGTGGCGCGCGTTCTCCCCGATGCTGCCGTGCAGGTAGCGTAGCCCGCGCCACCATTCGTCGAAGGCGTCCGGCGAATGCAGCGCGAGCGTCGCCGGCCAGGCGCCGCCGACGAGTACGCAGACGACGAGCGCCGCGAGGAGGAAAGGCACCGCTTTGGCCGTGCGCCAGGAAGGGCAGACGAGCTGGGCGGCGGCGGCGGTGATGAAGAGCGCGAGCGCGGCGATCCAGGAGCCGGCGAGGAAGGCGAGCCCGAGCGCCGCGCCAAAGGCGGCGCCGACCCCCGCGGCGCGCGCAGGGGCCGAGTCTTCGCTGCGCAAGGCGAGCGCGGCGAAGGCGCCCGAAGTCGCCGCGAGCGCGGCGAGCTCGGGTAGCGCCTGGTGCGCACGCACCATGAATCCGACCGCACCGAGCAGCAGCAGCAGCGCCGCCGCCCCTGCCGCCGGCGCCGCCTCCTCGTCCCCGGTCCAGCGCCGGGCGGCGGAATAGAGGAACGCGAGCGCCGCCGCGACGAAGGCGCCGCTCGCGAGCCGGGCCGCGTCTTGGAACTCGAGGGCAAAGCCGAAGAGCTTGCCGAAGGCGAGCGCCACCCAGTGATAGAGCGGCCCGTCCTCGAGCCAGGTCGCACCGGCGACGTGCGGTACGAGCAGATGCCCGCGCACCGCCATGTCGTGCACGACGCCGAGGGCGATCGCGTCCTGGGACTTCCACAGGTCGTGGCCGGTGAGACCGGGCACGATGAACAGGACGACCAGCGCCGCGAGCAGCGCCGGCGAGGTGAGCTGGAAGCGGGGCGCCGCCGTGCTCACGGCTCGCCCCCGGTCTACTTGGCCTTCTTGGTGTAGCGGCGCTTGAACTTCTCGACCCGGCCGGCGGTGTCGACGATCTTCTGCTTGCCTGTGTAGAACGAGTGGGACTCGGACGACACCTCGACCTTGACGACCGGGTACTCCTTGCCGTCTTCCCATTTCATCGTCTCGCGCCCCTTGGTGTCGATCGCCGAGCGCGTGAGGATGCCGTGGTTCGAGCTCGTGTCGAGGAAGATCACGGGCCGGTATTCGGGGTGGATGCCTGGTTTCATGGACGTCGGGCCTTCTTGGGAAGCCGCGGATTATACAGATTTTTTCCTAAAGGCGGCCCTCGCGCTTGAGCTCGAGGTAGCGGTTCACGAGGGCGATCGGCAGGCGCTCGGGCTCGATGTCCAGCGTGATCGCCCCGGCGTTCTCGATGCGACGGAAAGCGCGGCTGCGCGCTTCCAGGTAGTCGGCGGCGGCCGCATGGGTCACGGCGCGCTCGAAGCTGTCGACGCGCGCGGTCAGGGCGCGCGAGACGATCGCCTCGCGCAGCGACGCGAGCACGACCAGGTGGCGGCTGCGCAGCAGCTTCAGCGCGGGCAGCAGCGCCGACTCGTCCTCGTCGCGCAGATTGGTGAGCACCACGACGAGCGCGCGCCGGCGCATGCGCAGCATCACCTGCGTCGCCGCGAGCTCGTAGTCCGGCATGGCGAGCGTCGGCTCGAGGTCGTAGGCGTGGTTGAGCAGCGCGTGCAGCGCAGCGAGCGACTTGCGCGGCTCGCAATAGCGGCTCACGCCACCCATGGTGAGCATGCCGACGGCGTCGCCCTGGCGCAGCGCGACGTGCGCGAGGAGCAGCGCGGCGTTGAGCGTGTGATCGAAATGCGAGAGCGGGTCGTGCGGGCCATCGTCCTTCGTGCCCATGCGCCGGCCGCAGTCGACGACGAGCAGAACGCGCTGGTCCTTCTCCTCCTCGTACTCGCGCGAGATCAGCCTGCCGGAGCGCGCCGTCGCCTTCCAGTCGAGGGCGCGCGGGGAATCGCCCTGGCGGTACTCGCGAAGCTGGTGGAACTCCATGCCTTCGCCGCGGCGGCGCACCTGCAGCACGCCGATCTGGGAGAGCCGATTGTCGGTGGCGAGCAGGGTGTAGCGCGCGAGCGCGCGAAAATTCGGATAGACGCGCACGCCGCTCGCCTCGCCGGCTCGGCGCGTGAGCTGCCAGAGCCCGAGCGGCGAGAACACGCGCAGCTCCGCCGCGCGGAAGGAGAATTCCCCGCGCGAGAGCGGCCGCGCCTCGTAGGCGAGCTCGGCCCACTCGCCCGGGGCGAGCGCGAGGCGGCGCGGCAGGCCGCGGCTCTCGAAGCTCGGCGGATGATGGTCGTAGACCTCGGCGGCGAGCGCGGCGCGCGAGGCGTTGCGCACGCGCAAGCGCACTTCGAGCGGCACGCCGAGCGCGAGCGTGGCCGGCAGCAGGCGGGTTACGTCCGGCGCCCGGAGGCGCAGTCCGGCGGCGAGATCGGCGAGCGCGGCGAGGCCAAGCGCGGCGGCGGCGAGCATCCACTGCGGCTGCACGGCGGGGAAAACCGAGGCGGCGACGCCGAACGCAGCGAGCGCCGAGACGAGCCACAGGAGCCGGGGAGAAGGCAGGGGCATTTCGCCAAGCGGCGCTTCTCTATTTCCTCGGCGCCTCGACCTTTTCCAGGAGGCCCGTGAGGATGGCGTCGTTGTCGCGCCCCTCGAGCTCGAGCTCGGGCGCCGCGCGGATGCGATGGCGCAGCGCCGGCAGCGCCATCTTCTTCACGTCGTCCGGCGTCACGAAGTCTCGCCCGTCGAGCAGCGCGGCGCCGCGCGCGGCGCGCATGAGCGAGATGCCGCCGCGCGGTCCCGCGCCGGCGACCACGCCGGCCCAGCTGCGCGTGGCGCGCACCAGGCGCACGGCGTAGTCGAGCACGGCATCGTCCACGCGCAGGCTCGCGGCCACGCGCTGCAACGCCACGACGGTGGCGGGCTTGACGAGCTCGGCGACGGAATCGACGTCGAGCCGGTCGCCGACCTTGCCGGTGATCACCTGCCGCACCATCGTCGCTTCCTCCGCCGCCGAGGGATAGTCGATGCGGACCTTGAGCAGGAAGCGGTCGAGCTGCGCCTCCGGGAGCGCGTACGTGCCCTCCTGCTCGATGGGGTTCTGCGTGGCGAGCACCATGAAGGGCGGCTCCAGGGTGTGCGCGGCGCCCTCGATCGTCACCTGCCCTTCCTGCATCACCTCGAGCAGCGCCGCCTGGGTCTTGGCCGGCGCGCGGTTAATCTCGTCGGCGAGCAGCAGGTTCACGAATACCGGGCCGCGGCGCGCGGTGAACACCTGATTCTTGGGGTCGTACAGGGTGTGGCCGGTGACGTCGGCCGGCATCAGGTCCGGCGTGAACTGGATGCGGCCAAAGGCGCCGCTGAAGGTGCGTGCGAGCGCGCGTACGAGGAGGGTCTTGCCCAGGCCCGGTACCCCCTCGATCAGCACGTGGCCGCCGGCGAGCAGCGCGACGAGGACGGCGTCGAGCGCCTCCTTCTGGCCGACCAGCGCTTTTCCGACTTCGGCGCGCATGGCGGCCGCGAGCTTGGCGGCCTGGACGAACTGCTCCTGGGGAACGTCGGTCATCGGCTTCCTTTCTCGAGCGCGAGGTGCACGCGTTGGGCGATGGCGACGAGGCGCATGAAATCGCCGCCGCGCAGCGCGCCGCCGGCCATGAACCGCTGCCCGTCCTCGGCCGCGACGCCGGCGAGGGCTGCGATGCGCGCCGCCTTCTCCGTCGCGGTAGCGACGGCGAAGTCCGGCTGCGCGCGCGCGAGGCGCCGCAGCGCGGCGTCCCTCGCCGCTCTCGCGAGGCGTGCGCGCAGCCCTTGCGTCCAGAGGTAGCGCCCGCTCGCTCGCAGATGATCGAGCAGCCGCCGCCGCGCCGGCGGCGCGTCGGGGACGACGGGTCCGAAGCGCGGCACGATGCGCCAGAGCCATAGGGCGAGGAGCGCCAATCCGCCGGCTAGGACGGGAGCTGCGTGCTCGCCGAGAAAACGCCACAGCGAGAGGCGCTCCGGGTGGAAGAACACGGCCAGGCTTGCGGCGGGTGTGAGCGCCGACAGCCGCCAGAAGAATTCGGCATCGTCCTGCATGCCGATGCGATCGTTGCGCGCGAAGTCGAGGCTCGTGCAGGCGGTAACCACACCCTTGCCATAGCGGAAGGAAACCAGCTTGAGCGAGCCCTGGTGCCGGGCGCGCACCAGCACGTTCTTCGCCTCGAACTCGAGCTGCGAGTCCTGATTGAACATGACCGAAAGCGCGCGCTCGCTCGTTGGCAGCTCGACTCTTACAGGCACCGCGTTGAACGCGCCCCCCGGTGGCGGCGCGGCCGAGGGTTGCCGATCCGCTTTACGTCCCACGCCAAGGCGATCGAGCAGCGGGTCGTCGATAGCGGGGTGCTCCGCTTCGACGATCAGGTGGCCGCCCGCCTGCACCCAGCGCGCGAGGCGCGCGATGCGCGGCGCATCGAGCGACTGGCGGCGAGCGGGCATCACAAGCACGTCGGTGCGCGGGAGGGCGTCGAGCTCGACCAGCGAGCGCAGCTCGCGCGCCGGCAGGCCCATGCGCTCGGCGAAGCGCTCGGCCGCGAGGAACTCGCGCAGCCGCGCCTCGCCCGAGGCCGGGACCCGCTCCACGGCCGGCATGCGCTCGTAGTTCTCGACGAACCATGCGGCGCCGAGCACGGCGAGCGCGAGGAGCGCGACGGGCACGAGGACGCGTGCCCTCATAGCGCGCGGTATTCCTGCGCCAGCGCCTGCACGACGTCCGCGGCCGGCGGGCGCCGAGCATAGGCGCAGGCGCGCCACGCGTCGACCAGGCTTTGCAGGTAGCGGCGGCTGTCGCGAGGGGCGAGCCCGAGCACTTCGCTCTCGGTATGGCTTGCGAGCAGCTGCACCCCGCCTTGGTGCACGAGGTGCGAGAGCGCGGCGCGGTAGAGCAACGCGAGCGCCTCGCGCGGCCTGCCCTCGCTCGCCAGGGTCTCGGCCGCTGCCGACACATCGCCCGGGAGCGTCTCGGGGGCGAGCGCCATGCCGAAGAGCGCGGGCGGCGGACGGTAGGCCTCGCGGGGCTCGGGCGCGAAGCGCGGCAGCGCGCGCGCGAGTTTCCAGAGCAGGAAGGCAATCCCTGCGGCGAGCGCGATCCAGAGCACGATGCGCGCGGCCTGCGCTATCCATAGCCCGAGGCTGAAGTCCGGCATCGGAAAACCCGCCTTGGGCGACGGGCGCTCGCGCGGCCTCCATTGCATCGTCTCGCGCTCGTGCGGGAATTCCGGCGCCTTCAGCACCTCGGCGATCTCCCGCCGCGGATCTCGGTCATCGCGTGCCTGGGAAGGCGAAGGCAGCCAGGCGAGGCCGACCGCGAGCAGTGCGGCGATCGCGAGCGGCGCATGGCGCTCGGCAAGCCGGCGCATCGCCAGCTCCAGATCCCACCCTTCGAGGAGCGTACGCCGGTTCAGATAGAGCGCGAAGCCGCCGGCGACGTAAAACGGCTCGACGAGGAACACCGCGCCGACGTATGCCGCGAGCTGCGCCCACCCATGGGCACCGCCCGCCGAGAACGCTTCGAGCAGGCTTCGCCCCTCCAGCGCTTTCGCCGGGACGAGCATCGTCGCGAAGAGCTCTAGCGACCAGAAGAGCACGGCCTCGAAATGCAGGCACACGATGGTGAGCCAGGCTGCGCTGCCGCGCGTTCGACGGCCGAGGAGGGTGAGACGCTCGCGCGCGGCACGGCCGTGTTGCGCCTCGAGCTGTCGCACCGGGAGGTTGAAGCTGCGCGCGAGGTCTGGCCACCAGCGCAGGAGCAGGTAGACGGGAAGCCCCGCGCCCAGCCACTGCCCGGCGGCACGCAGCACGGCGCGCGTGGAAGGTAGCTCCCCGAAGACGGCTCGCGAGAGCACGTGCAGCATCACGCGGTCGTAGAGCGGCTTCAGCCACCAGAGGAGCAGGAAGGCGACCCACGGCCGCCCAAGCACGCCGGCGGCGCAAGCCGCGAGCGCGGCCGCGCCAGCGAGGACCACCGCGTACGGCAAGAGCACGGCTCGCCACCAGCGCTGCAGCATGGCGAGGCCGAGATCGATCGCCTCCCAGGCCGAGCGCGGGCGCAGCTCGACCGCGATGTCAGCGGGGCGCACGCGCCCTTCCCGCGAAAACGAAATAGAGAAGGAACGCCGCCCACAGCGCAATCCCCAGCGCGACCTTGGCTTCGAAGGGCACGACGGCGAACGGCGACCAGAACGCCTCGACGAACGCGGCGAGCGCGAACATGAACGCGGCGCCGTAGATCAGCCGCACCGCCGGCCGGGCGGCGGCGACGAGCGCGGCGCGGCGCGACACGTTTCCCGGCGCGATCACGGCGAGGCCGAGGCGCAGGCCGGCGGCGCCGGCGACCACGATGGCGAGGAGCTCGGGCGCCGAGTGGCCGGCGACAAAGGACCAGAAGGTGCGCGCGTACCCGATCTGCGTCAGGTAGCCCGCCACGGCGCCGATGATCACGCCGTTCGAAGCGAGGAACCATACCGAGCCGACGCCGGCGAGCAGCCCGCCCGCGAAGGTCTGGAAGCCGATGCGAACGTTGTTCCAGATGTAGAAGCCGAACATGAAGAGGCTGCTGTCCGCGCCCCGCATGCCGAGGCGCGGGTTCGACGGGTCGTACATCTCGTGGAACGAGGCGATCTGCTCCGGCTGCAGCAGGTAGTGCACGAACTCCGGGGTAGCCTGCAGCACGGCGATGAGCACGAGGAGCGGGCCGAAGAAAAGCAGCGCTGCGGCGACGACGAGGCGCCACTCGCGGCGCACCAGGGCGGCAAAACCGCCCTGCAGGAACTCGAGCACCTGCGGCGATTCACGACGCCGGTTGCGGTAGAGCAGGCTATGGCCGCGCAGCGCGAGCCGATTCAGGCGATCGACGAGCTCCGGGCTGTACTGGCGGTCGGTGGCGAGCGCGAGCGCCTGGCAGATGCGCCGATAGCGCGCCGGCATTTGCTCGGCGGCGAAGGGCGCCGGCTTCGCCTCGTCGAGGAATTTCTCGAACGCGAGCCATTCCGCGCCGTGCGCGGCTTCGAACGCGGTCTGCCTCAATGCCGGCCCGCGATGTAGTTCGCCATGCCGAGAAGGCGCGTCACGGCGCGCGGCCCGGCGAGGGCGCCGACCAGCGGCGTCGGCAGCTCGGCAAGCTCCTCGAGGCGCTCCGGCGTGAGGCTGCCCGAGCGCTCGGCGAGGCCGAGCAGCGCGCGTTGCTCGGCAAGCGTGAGCGAGAAAGGCGGCGCTACCGCGGCTGCCTCCGCGACGACGCGGGCGGCGGCCGGCTTCTGCGGCTCGTAGACGACCACCGTCCCGGCGGCGAGATCGCCCAGCCGCTTGAAGTCGCGATTGGCGAGCATGGCGAGAAGGCCCACGCCATAGAAGAGCGGCAGGAAGTCGGCGGCGCGCAGCAGGTTGCGCGTCAGCGCCCCCGGCCAGCGCAGCGGCGTGCCGTCGTCGTTCAGCACGCGTAGGCCGAGCGCGCGCTTGCCCGGCGTCTGGCCGTTCCACATCGCTTCGAAAGTCGCCGGCAGCAGCCACTCGAGGAAGAACGCGGCGAGCAGCACGAGGCCCGCACCGGCGCGCCCGAGCGACGCGGCGAGCAGCATCACGACGAGCAGGGCGGCGAGGCGCAGCACCAAGTCGATCGTCCAGGCGAGCGCGCGCGGCACCGGACCGGCGAGGTGCAGGGTGAGCTCTATGCCTTCGGGTGTCGCGACTCGACGTGTGGTGTCGAGCATTGGTCCCCTTTCCCCGAGACGATTCTAATTCGGGGACGGAGCCCTAACCGGGCGCGGTGCGACGCCTTTTTCCGTCAGCCGCGCCGCATCGAATCGAAGAACTCGGCGTTCGCCTTGGTAGCCTTGAGCTTGTCGATGAGGAACTCGGCGGCCTCGAGCTCGTCCATCGGGAAGAGGAGCTTGCGCAGCACCCAGATCTTCTGCAGCACCGGCGCGTCGATGAGCAGCTCCTCGCGCCGCGTGCCCGAGCGGTTGACGTTGATCGCCGGGTAGATGCGCTTCTCGTGCATGCGCCGGTCGAGGTGCACCTCCATGTTGCCGGTGCCTTTGAATTCCTCGTAGATCACGTCGTCCATGCGGCTGCCGGTGTCGATGAGCGCCGTGGCGATGATGGTGAGCGAGCCGCCTTCCTCGATGTTGCGCGCCGCGCCGAAGAAGCGCTTGGGCTTCTGCAGGGCATTGGCATCGACACCGCCGGTGAGCACCTTGCCCGAAGCCGGAACGACGGTGTTATAGGCGCGCGCGAGACGCGTAATCGAGTCGAGCAGGATGACCACGTCCTTCTTGTGCTCGACCAGGCGCTTCGCCTTCTCGATCACCATCTCGGCGACCTGCACGTGCCGGCTCGCCGGCTCGTCGAAGGTGGAGGCCACCACCTCGCCGCGCACCGTGCGCGACATCTCGGTGACTTCCTCGGGCCGCTCGTCGATGAGCAGCACGATGAGCGTGATGTCCGGGTAGTTGGAAGTGAGCGCGTGCGCGATGTGCTGCAGCATGACGGTCTTGCCGGCCTTGGGCGGGCTGACGATCAGCCCGCGCTGGCCTTTGCCCACCGGGGCGACGATGTCGAGCACGCGCCCGGTGATGTTCTCCTCGGCCTTGATGTCGCGCTCCAGCTTGAACTGCTTGTCCGGGTGCAGCGGCGTCAGGTTCTCGAAGAGGATCTTGTTCTTCGCCGCTTCGGGCGGCTGGCCGTTGACCTTGTCGACCTTGACGAGCGCGAAGTAGCGCTCGCCGTCCTTCGGCGTGCGGATCTCGCCTTCGATCGAGTCGCCGGTGTGCAGGTTGAAGCGGCGGATCTGCGAGGGCGAGACGTAGATGTCGTCGGTGGAGGCGAGGTACGAGGTCTCCGGCGAGCGCAGGAAGCCGAAGCCGTCGGGCAGCACCTCCAGCGTGCCGTCGCCGAAGATCGAGGCGCCTTTCTTCGCCTGGTTCTTGAGCAGCGCGAAGATCAGGTCCTGCTTGCGCAGGCGGCTTGCGTTCTCGATGCCGTTCGCCACCGCCATCTCGACGAGCTGGGTCACGTGGTGCGCCTTGAGCTCGGAGAGCTGCTGCGGGACGGGGACGCCGGAATCGCGCGATGGCTCCGGGCGGGCTTCGGCGCGCTCGTTACGTGGCGCCTGCTCGGCGCTGGCCGCTTCGGGCGGGACCGCTTGAGGTCTGGCCATATTGAGATATGCGCGCCGGTGGGTCGACGCGGTGGAGACTCAGGAGTTTTTCTGTTGCTGGAACCCCGCCCCCTCTGCGGACGGGGGGCTCGACTACGCGCTAGAGCGTAAAAGCTTCAGATGTTGCTGTCAAGGAACGCGGTGAGCTGCGACTTCGAAAGCGCGCCGACGCGCGTCGCCTCCACGTTGCCGTTCTTGAAGAGCATGAGCGTCGGGATGCCACGAATGCCGAACTTGGCCGGCGTGAGCTGGTTCTCGTCGACGTTGATCTTCGCCACCTTGAGGCGCCCTTCGTACTCGCGCGCCACCTGATCGAGGATCGGCGCGATCGACTTGCACGGGCCGCACCACTCGGCCCAATAGTCGACGAGCACAGGGGTGTCGGATCTGAGGACCTCCGGGTCGAACGTGTCGTCCGTCACGTGGCGAATATCGTTGCTGCTCATGGCTCCTCGGTTCTATGCGCGAGAAGGCTCTATTATGGGGGCGCCCCAGGGCGTTCCCAAGTGCCCGTTAAGCTATTGACGAAAAACGAGTTATGGCCTACGTAGTGACCGAAACGTGCATCAAGTGCAAGTACACCGATTGCGTCGACGTGTGTCCGGTGGACTGCTTCCGCGAGGGGCCCAACATGCTGGTCATCGACCCCGACGAGTGCATCGACTGCACGCTGTGCGTACCCGAGTGTCCGGTCGAGGCGATCTTCGCCGAGGACGACGTGCCCGATGCGCAACGCGAGTTCATCGCGCTCAACCGCGAGCTCGCGCGCGAGTGGAAGCCGATCATCGAGCGCAAGCCGGCGCCGGCCGATGCCGACGAGTGGGCGACGAGAAAAGACAAGAAGAATCTGTTGCAGCGTTGAAGCGGCGCAGCAATGGCGCGCTGCAGCTTCCGCGGCGCAAAAATTTTGTCGTGCGAACGACGACACGCGTTTTGCAGTTCCGATTTTTTCCGCGGCAGTAACACTTTTGAAAGCTTGAGGGCGTAACCTGCACGGCTGAACCACGTAGGAGGGAAGAATGGAACAAGGACGTCTCGCTTTCACTGCCGTGTATCTCAAGTCGAACTCGGGCTACATCGGCTTCATCGAGGAGCTCCCCGGCGTCAACTCGCACGGGCGAACTTTGGACGAGGCGCGCGAGACGTTGCAGAAGCTGGCGGCGGTGGTCTTCGACGAGGAGCGCCGCGAAGCCGAGGAGCTGATCGCCGGCAAGGACGTGGTACGCGAGAACTTCTTCGTGCCGATCCCGCGCCCGTCCTGACGTTTCGGGAAGCTTCGCCCAAGGGGACCTTCGGGTCCCCTTTGTTTTTCTAGTGCTCGCAGGCCGGTGGTGGGCCAGGAGCGGCGCCTCTTGCACCGCCGTAATATACGACTCGATGCAAGACCCGCTCACGCCGACGCGCAAGATCATCGAGGGGCGGCTGCGGCCGTAGCGCCCATGGCCGACCGGAGCGTCCGGTTCTTCGACGCGCAGTTCCGGCGGCAGATCGCGGCGAGCGATTTCACCCTCAACCCGTTCGAGCAGGCAGCGCTGTCCTACGTCCGCGGCCGCGTGCTGGATCTCGGCTGCGGCCTGGGCAATCTCTCCATCGCCGCTGCGCGGCAGGGCGCGCACGTCGTCGCCGTAGATGCGAGCCTGCCGGCGATCGTGCGCATCGCCCAGGTATCGCGCGCCGAGGACCTCGGCATGGTGGCGGTCTACTCGGACGTGCTGCGCTACCGGCTGGTCGGCGAGTACGACAGCATCGTGGCAATCGGTCTGCTCACGTTCATGGGGCGCGATGCCGCGCTGGATCTGCTCTCCGAGATCGCCCATCACGTCGCGCCGGGCGGCTGCGCGGTGATCAACGTGCTGGTCGAGGGCACCACCTACATGGAGATGTTCGATCCGGCGTCCTACTGCCTCTTCCCACCCGACGAGATCGAGCAGCATTTCGCGGGATGGCGCATCGAGCTGTCGAAGCACGAGACCTTCGCGGCGCCGGGCGGGACGTGCAAGGCCTTCGCCACGCTCGTGGCGCGCAAGCCGGGGCTTTGACGTGCGTCAAGGAGGTTCCGCGGCGTCGGGTGCATGCTTCGCCGCATGCAAGCCCTGTCCGCGAAAGACCTGCTGGCGCTCCTCAACTGGGAGCTCGCCGCATACGAAGAGTGCACCGGCTGCCACTTCACCTCGATCCGCAGCATGCGTGATCGCGACGACACCGGTACGAACTGGCTCGACGCCCGCGTGCAGGCCGACCATCGCCTCGGCCGCGACGAGCACTTCATCGTGCGCCAGATCGTCGAGGAGACGCGCCGGCAGTTCGAGCTCTCGGCTTCGTAAGGCCGGGCGCCGGAGCAGGCGTTGAGCCGCCTGCTCCAGCCCTTCGTGCTGGTCGTGACGGCGCTCGTCGCGGCCGGGTATGCCTATCTGGCCCTGCGTCTCGGCGGGAGAGCAGCGGCGCGCCTCGCGCTCGCCATCCCCTTCCTGCTCATCTGGCTCGTACCGGTCGTGTATTGGGCGCGCGATCGTACCCGCGAGGAGTCGTGGCTCGACAACGCGGTGCACCAGGCGAGCTATCTATCGATGGCCTGGGTGAGCTTCGCGCTGGTTCTCACCCTGGCGCGCGATCTGGCGCTCTTTCTCACGATCCTGCTTCCCTCGTCCGTGCCGCACGCGCTCGTCCTCGAGGCCGGCGTGCCGACGATCCTCGCCGGCTCGCTCGTCGCGCTGGCGCTCGGCGCGCTGACGGCGCTGCGCGGGCCGCGCGTGGCGCGCGTCGACCTCGCCGTGGCGGGCCTGCATCCGGCGCTCGAGGGCCTGCGCATCGTCCAGGTCTCCGATCTGCACGTCGGGCGGACGATTCGCCGGCGCTATGTCGCGCACACCGTGGCGCGCGCCCGCGCGCTCGCGCCCGACCTCGTCGCGCTTACCGGCGACATGGTCGACGGGCCGGTGCCGCGCCTCGCCCCGGAGGTGGCGCCGCTCGGCGAGCTCGCCGGCGTGGCGCCTACCTTCTTCATCCTCGGCAACCACGACTGCTATTCCGGGGCCGAGGCGTGGATCGAGCACTTCCGTTCCCTCGGCGCCGAGGTCTTGCTCAACTCGCACGTCGTGGTGCGCAAGGGCGAGGCGCGCCTGCTCGTCGCCGGGATCGTGGATCCGGCATACCGGAGAATTCCTCCGCAGGTTCCTCCCGTCGAAAATGTCGGCGCCGACTTCCGCCTGCTGCTCGCGCACAACCCGCGGCTCGCGCCGCTCGGCGCGAGGGCGGGATTCGACTTGCAGCTCTCCGGCCACACGCACGGCGGCCAGTTCTTTCCCTGGACGCTCGCGGTGCGGCTGGTGCATGCGCCGCACGTCGCGGGGCTTTCGCGCGAAGGGCGCATGCAGGTCTACGTGAGCGCGGGGACCGGTACCTGGGGGCCGCCGGTGCGCTTCGGCACCAGCCCGGAGCTCACGCTGCTCGTGCTGAGAAGAGCCTAGCCGTGGCGAGGAAGCGGCGGCCGCACTACTCGGTATACGTGGTCGAGCTCGCAGCGCAGGTGCTGAACCATGCGCGCTTTCGCCGGGCGAACCCGAATTACGACGCGCTGAAGCCCTGCGTCTACGTCGGCATGACCGGGATTTCTCCCGATGTCCGATTCGACAAGCACAAGGCCGGCATCCAGGCGAACCGCTTCGTCATGCGCTACGGTCTGCGGCTGATGCCCGAGCTCTACGAGGTGTATAACCCCATGCCATACGACGGCGCGCGCGACATGGAGGTCGAGCTGGCGATCAGCCTGCGCGAGAAGGGATACGGCGTCTGGCAGGGGTGAGGAGAACGGCGCGAGGCGCTTTTCCGCTAATGCGCCTGCGGCGGGACATAGCGGCCGCCGGCCGCGACGGTCCGCATGGCATCGGGAAGCGCGAGGAGGGCCGACATTTTCGAGACGTAGCCGCTCGCGCCGGCCGCGAGGCAGGCGAGGATCCGCGCCTTGTCCTCGGAGGCGGAGACCACGAGCACCGGGACGTCCGGAAAGCGGCTGCGGAAGCGCGCGACGGTGTCGACGCCTTTCGACGAGGCAAGCGAAAGATCGAGGAGCACGAGGTCGAGCGGCCGGCCGGCGGCGATTTGCAGCGCCTCGGGAAGGTCGACGGCGATGTACACCTTCGCGCCGCCGAACGTCTTGCGTACGCTCGCGGCGTACACCTGCACGGTCGTGGCCTGGTCGTCGACGAGCAGCACTTCCATGAGCGTCGATCTTAGACGAACACGCTTATCCATGAATCCGATCTTGGGGAGGCAGCGATGAGAGTGGCGATCCTCGGCGGCATTCGCATCCCGTTCGCCCGCGCGAACGGTGCCTACAACGAGGCGACCAACCAGGACATGCTGACAGCCGCCTTGCGCGGCGTGGTCGAAAAATTTGCCCTGAAGGGCGAGCGCCTCGGCGAGGTCGCCGCCGGCGCCGTGATCAAGCATTCGCGCGACTGGAACCTCGCGCGCGAGTGCACGCTCGGCTGCGGCCTGCATCCCGACACCCCGGCCTACGACGTGCAGCGCGCCTGCGGCACCAGCCTGTCGGCCGCCGCGCAGCTCGCCCGGCGCATCGACGCCGGCGAGATCGATTGCGCGATCGCCGGCGGCGCCGACAGCGCGAGCGATATTCCGCTCGCCTACAGCCGCAACCTGCAGCGCACGGTGCTCGCCATGGCGCGCGGCAAGTCCTGGACGGACAAGCTGCGCACGCTGGGCGATCTGCGCCCGTGGGACCTCGCGCCCGCGAGCCCGGGCATCGCCGAGCCGCGCACCGGGCTTTCCATGGGGCAGCACTGCGAGGAGATGGCGAAGGAGTGGGGCATCGACCGCGCGAGCCAGGACGAGCTCGCGGCTGCGAGCCATCGCAACGCGGCCGCGGCGTGGCAGGACGGCTTCTTCGACGACCTCGTGGTCGAGTTCCACGGCCTGAAGCGCGACAACAACGTGCGTGCCGACACCTCGCTCGAAAAGCTCGCCAGCCTGAAGACCTCGTTCGACCCGGGCCCGGGCGGCACGCTCACCGCGGGCAACAGCTCGCCGCTCACCGACGGCGCGTCGTGTGTGCTTCTGTCCTCCGAGGCGTGGGCGCGTGCGCGCGGCTTCTCGCCCCTCGCGTTCCTCACGTACTCGGAAACGGCCGCGGTGGACTTCGTCGGCATGGCGGGGCCGAAGGAGGGGCTGCTCATGGCGCCGGCCTACGCCGTGCCGCGCATGCTCGATCGTGCCGGTCTCGAGCTGCAGGACTTCGACATCTACGAGATCCACGAGGCCTTCAGCGCGCAGGTGCTGTGCACGCTGAAGGCCTGGCAGTCGCCGCAGTTCTGCGAGAAGAAGCTGGGAAGAAAGGCGCCGCTCGGCGGCATCGAGCGGACCCAGCTCAACCCCAAGGGATCGAGCGTCGCCATCGGCCATCCTTTCGCCGCCACCGGCGCGCGCATCGTCGCGACCGCCGCCAAGCAGCTCGCCGAGCGCGGCTCGGGGCGTTGCCTCATCTCCATCTGCGCTGCGGGCGGGATGGGAGTGACGGCGATACTCGAGCGCTAAAGCTTGAAGAGCTGCTCGGCGTTCGCCTGATAGAGCAGCTTGCGCTGCTGGTCGGTGATCGGCAACTCGTCCGTCACCTTCACCTCCTCGGGGACGAACTGGTAGGGATAGTCCATCGCGTACAGCACGCGATCGAAGCCGAGCACCTGCTGCGTGAACTGGATCGCCGGCGCCCACTGCATGCCGCTCGTCGTCACCCAGACGTTCTCCTTGAGATAGTCGCTCGGCTTCCTCGCCAGGGGCTGCGCGCCGGGATAGCGCTTGGAGACCACCATCGAGCGGTGCATGAAGTCCAGGCGGAAGAGCCAGAACGGCAGGCCTTCGCCGAGGTGCCCGACCGCGATCTTCAGCTTCGGGAAGCGGTCGAATACGCCGCCCACGATGATGCGCAGGAGGTGCAGGCCGGTCTCGACCGCAAAGCCGTAGATGGCGCCATCGAGGCCGCGCGGCAGGAAGGGCGCGATCATCGCCGGCGGCGGCGTGTTGGGATGGATGTAGATCGGCACGTCGAGTGCCTGCGCCGCCTCGAAGAGCGGCCAGAACTCCGGCTCGTCGAGGTAGCGGCCCTGCGTGTGCGAGTTCACCACCGCGCCTTTGAGGCCGAGCGTGCGCACGGCGCGCTCCATTTCCTTCACGGCATTGGTCGCGTCGTGCGGGGCGATCGACGCGAGGCCGGCGTAGCGGTCCGGCCGCTTCTTGACGGCGTCGCTCAACTGATCGTTGGTTTCCCTCGCCAGGGCAGAAGCCGTCGCCGGATCGAACACCTGCACCCCGGGCGAGGTGAGGAAGACGAGCTGCTTCGCGATGCCGCTCCCATCCATGTCGGCGAGCCGTCGCTCGCCGAGGGTCTGGATACGCTCGGTGAGCGCCGTCGCGCGCGGCGTGGGCCCGAGGAAGAAGCCCCAGAGGCTGCGGAAGCCGGGATCCCACGAGGCCGGCTTTTCCTCGAGCAGCTTCTTGTACTGCGCGAGGATCTCGGGCGGCGCCCAGGCCTCTTCGGCGGCGATCCTGATCAATTGCGAACCTGACCCCGAATCAGAGCGCACCCCGAATCAGAGCGGCTTGATCTTGGCGAGCTCGACGTAGCTCTTCCAGCGCGCCGAGTCCTTCTTGAGGAGCTCGCTCATCTGCTCGGGCGAGCCGGGAAAGGGGTCGAACGCGGCGCGCGAGAGGAAGGTGCGGGTCTCCTCCTGCGCGGTGATCTGGTTGATCCACCCGGCGAGCTTGTCGATGATCGGCCTCGGCGTGCCGGCGGGCACGACCACGCCCCACCAGGGCGTGACGTCGGCGTCGCCGAAGCCCTGCTCGGCGAAGGTCGGCACGTCCGGGAAGGCGACCGAGCGGCGGGACGCGGTCGCGCCGATGGCGCGCAGCTTGCCGCCTTTCACCTGCCCCGAGGCCCAGGTGGCGTCGTAGGAAATGAACTCGAGCTGCCCCTGCAGCAGGTCGGTGAGCGCCTGCACGTTCGTCTTGTACGGCACGTAGGTGGTCTTCAAGCCGGCTTTCGCCTTGAAGATCTCCGCCGCGATCACGCCGGTGTTGTTGCTCGTGCCGTAGAAGCCGTCGTTCGGCTTCTTCTTCAGCTCGGCCACCAGCCCTTTCAGGTCGTGGATCGGACTCTTCGCGTCCACCAGGATCACGAACGAGAGCGAAGCGATGGTCGTTACGGCGGCGAAGTCCTTGGCAGCATCGAACGGCAGGTTCTTGAACATGTACGGCGCGGCGGCGATGGTCGAGCTCGCCGGCGTGATCATCAGCGTGTAGCCGTCGGGCTTGGCCTTCGCGAGCTCGCCGGTGGCGATGCCGCCGTTCGCGCCCGGCTTGTTGTCGACCACGACCGGCTGGCCGGAGAGCTTCGCGAGCCGCTCGCTATAGAAACGCACGATCACGTCCGCGCCGGAGCCCGGCGCGAAGTTGCAGATCGAGCGGATGTCGCGCGACGGATAATCCTGGGCAGCGATCGTGGACGAGGCGAGCACGAGGCTCGCGGCCAGCAAAGCTTTGATCATTTGACTTGCACCCTCCTCGGGCGCGTAGTCTAGCTAAGATTCGGAGCCGGATGCTCTCCAGTTTGCAGCTTTTTCAGCGGCTCGCCGAAGGCCATGCCGCCCGCATCACCGTCGTCACGCCGAACGCACGCCTTGCGCGCTCGCTCGTCGCGCAGTTCGACGAATTCCAGATCGCCAAGAACCTGAACTCGTGGGAGGCGCCCGACATCCTCCCCTTCGGCGCCTTTGTCGAGCGCCTGTGGGAAGACGCCCTCTACGGGGCGCTGGGAGAGGCGGCCGGAGAATCCTTCCCACTGCTCCTGACGGCGGCGCAGGAGCAGCATCTCTGGGAGGGCATCCTGGCCGACAGCGGCCTGCTCGCGCTTCCCCAGGCGGCCGCGCAGTGCCGCGAGGCATGGCGACTCGCGCACCAGTGGCGCATTCGCCTGCCGCGCCTGCACGAAGCGAACGAGGACGCCGCCGCCTTCGCCGAATGGTCGCGCGAGTACGAGCGTCGGACGCGCGGCGAGGTCGATGCCGCACGCCTGCCCGACCTCGTCGTCGGCTATCTCGACAAGCTGAAGACGCCGAAGCTCCTCGTGGCCTACGCCTTCGAGCTCGTCCCCCCGCAGACCCAGGCGTTCTTCGACCGCCTGGCGACCGAGCTCTGCTTTCCCGAGCGGTTCGCCGCCCGCGCCGAAAGAGCATCGTTCCAGACGGCAAAACAGGAAATGGAGGCCGCGGCGGCGTGGGCGCGCGTGCGCCTGGAGGAGGGATGCCGGCGCATCGGCGTGGTGGTGCCGGAGCTGCACCAGCGGCGAGCCGAAGTGGTGCGCGTCTTTTCGCGCACCTTGTGCCCGGGCTACAACCTGCCCGCGGCCCGGGCCGAGGCGCTGCCGTTCAACGTTTCGCTCGGGTTGCCGCTCGCCTCCTGGCCCCTCGTCGACGCCGCGCTTTCGCTGCTCGAGCTCGCTCACGATGCACTCGCGTTTCCGGCGGCGAGTCGGCTCATCCGCTCGCCCTTCCTCGGCGGCGCGGAGACCGAGGTCTCGCGCCGGGCCGTTCTCGATGCGCGCCTACGCAGGGAGGCCGAGGCAGAGCTCACGCTGGCGAAGCTGATCTCCTTTCTCGACAAGTCGTCCCTGCTGAGGAGGCGGCTGGAGAGCGCGTTCGAGATCGCCAAGAGCCGTCCGGACACGCCGGGCGACTGGGCGCGTCACTTCTCGGCGCTCCTCGATGCCGCCGGCTTCCCCGGCGAGCGCGCGCTCGACTCGGCCGAGTTCCAGGCGCGCGAGCGGCTGCACGAGGTCCTCGCGGAGCTCTCGCGGCTCGAGCGGGTCGCGCCGCGGCTCTCGTTCGGCCAGGCGCTTTCGTTCCTGCGCCGCGAGTGCGAAGGCAGCCTGTTCCAGCCGCAGTCCCTCGAAGCGCCGATCGAGGTGCTCGGATTGCACGAGTCGCGCGGCCTGCGCTTCGACTGCCTGTGGGTGAGCGGCCTCACCGATCAGGCCTGGCCGATTTCCGCTTCGCCCAACCCGTTCCTGCCGATCCGTCTGCAGAAGGAGGCGGGCATCCCCGAGGCGAGCGCCGAAGCGTCGCTCGAGCTCGACCGGCGCATCACCGCCGGCTGGATGAGCGCCGCGCGGGAAGTGATCTTCTCCTATCCCAGGAAAGAGAAAGACCAGGACCTCGCTCCCAGCCCGCTCGTCGCCGACCTCCCTGAAAATTCGGGGTCAGGTTCACATTTCCCGCGCTATCGCGACCTGCTCTTCGAGGCGAAGAAGCTCGAAGCCTCCGAGGACTGGCAGGCGCCGCGCGTCGTCGAAAAGAAGCTGCAGGGAGGCACGCGCGTGCTCGCCGACCAGGCGGCGTGCCCGTTCCGCGCCTTCGCCCGCTGGCGGCTGCGCGCCGAAGCGCTGGAAGAGCCTTCGCCCGGCCTCGATGCGCGTGACCGCGGCAAGCTGTTGCACGCGCTGATGAAGGAAATCTGGGCGCAGCTGCGCGGCAGCGAAGGATTGCGAGGCGAGCTTTCACCTGTCATTTCGCGTGCCGCGGATGCGGCGGTAAGGGAGCTCGGGCTCGCGGGCCGCTTCGCGGAGCTCGAGCGCGAGCGCCTGGCGAAGCTCGCGAGGGAATGGCTGGCGCTCGAATCGCAACGCCAACCGTTCGAAGTGTCTTCCATAGAGCAGAAGCGCACGTTGACGGTCGCCGGCCTCGAGCTGCAGTCGCGCATCGACCGCATGGACAGGCTCCTCGCCGGCAAGGATGCCGGCGGACACGTGCTCATCGACTACAAGACGGGCAACGTCGGCAACCCGAAGCAGTGGCACGGACCGCGCCCCGACGACCCGCAACTCCCGCTCTATGCCGCGGCCGCGCCCGAAGAGCTCGCCGCCGTGGTCTTCGCCAAGCTCAAGGCGGGTGACATGCGCTTCACCGGCTACGCGCGCGCCGAGCGCCTCCTGCCGAACGTCAAGGCTTACCGCGAATGGAACGAGCTCCTCGCCCAGTGGAAGTCCGAAACCGACGCGCTCGGCCGCGCATTCGTCGCCGGCGACGCGCACGTCGATCCGAAGGAGGACCTGAAGACCTGCCGGCTATGCGACCTGCAGACGCTGTGCCGCGTCTACGAAAAATTCTCTCCTCTCGCCGCCGACGAGAGCGGCGACGGCGAATGAGCCTACGCCCAGACCGGAAAGCCCTTCGCCTCGCGCGCGACGCCGCCGAAAAGGTCGAGCAGCTTCTCGCGCCAGGCGAACACCGGGTCGTCGGGCTCGAGGAGCCGGGTCGGGCACATGCTGCGCGCCCACTGAAAGCCGCCGAAGAGCACGTAGTCGGCGTATCCCGGCCCGTGTCCGCCGAGGAAGGGATACTGCACGAGCGCCTGGCGCACCGGCGCGAGCGCGCCCCGGAGCGCCGCCACCGCGCCCTTCGGATCCGCGCCGAACTGCTCGAGCGTCATGCCGAAGCGCTTCTCGCGCGACTCGCGGAAATACCCCTTGTCCTTCTCGGCGAGGCGCGCGAAGAGGTCGAGCACGATCACCTTGAATATCGGCCCGTGAATCGCGAGCGGCACCCACTGGTTGAAGAAATAGCCGAGCGCGTGGCTCGACGGTCCGTCGAAGAGCGCCGGCCGCGACGGGTACGCCTGGTCGAGGTACTCGGCGATCGTCCAGGAGTCGTGGATCGCGCGGCCCCCGTCGATCAGCACCGGCACCGTGTGCGAGCCGTGCGGCGAGATCACGTCCTTCTCCGTGAAGCGCCACGGGATCGTCTCGTAGTCGAGCCCCTTGTGCTTGAGCGCCATCTTGGTGCGCCAGCAGTAGGGCGAGAAGCGTCGGTCGTCTTCCGCGGCGGCGAGGTCGTATAGCTGGATGGCCATGAAATCGATCATAGCCGACCAGCCCGCCCGCGACGCCGCGCTCGATCCGCGGCGCTCGTTCATCGTTCAGGCGCCGGCCGGCTCGGGCAAGACCGAGCTCCTCGTGCAGCGCTACCTGCGCCTGCTCGATGCCGCGCAAAAGCCCGAGGAGATTCTCGCCATCACCTTCACGATCAAGGCGGCGGCCGAGATGCGCAAGCGCGTTCTCGACAAGATTCCTGACGCGAAGGAAAAGGCGCATCGCCTCAGAATCCAGACCATCGACGCCTTTTGCGCGTCGCTCGTGCGCCAGATGCCGGTCACCTCCCGGTTCGGCGCGCAGCCCGCGGTGCTCGAAGATGCGAGCGAGCACTACCGCGAAGCGGCCATGCGCACGCTCGCCGAGCTCACGCCGGCCGCCGCGGGCGTGCTCCTGCACCTCGACAACAACATGGATGCCGCCGCGGACCTCGTCGCCTCCATGCTCGCGCGCCGCGACCAGTGGCTGCGCAAGGCGGGCGCCGCTCCTTCCAGAGCCGATCTCGAGGACGCGCTTCGCCGTGAGCGCCACCGCCTCCTTGCCGAGGCGCGCGCGCTTCATCCCCAGGCCTCGCCCGAGTTCGCGCAGGCCGTGCTGACCCAGAAGCTCACCTGGCGCAAGAACGATGCCCTGGCGCAATCGCTTTCCGGCGACGAATCGCTTCGGCGCGCGCTCGCGAAGCTTCTCTCGCTCCCTCCCGAGCGCTATGGCGAGGAGCAGTGGCAGGTGCTCGGCGCCATGCTCGAGCTGCTGCCGCGCGCCGCCGCGCAGCTCAAGGTCGTCTTCGGCGAGAGGAGCGAGACCGACTTCACCGAGATCGCGCAAGGCGCGGTGCGCGCGCTCGGCACGCCCGAGGAGCCGACCGATCTCCTGCTCGCGCTCGACACGCGCATCCAGCACATCCTGGTAGACGAATTCCAGGATACTTCGGTCTCGCAGTTCGAATTGCTCGAGAGGCTTACCGCGGGCTGGCAGTCCGGCGACGGCCGAACCCTGTTCCTCGTCGGCGACCCGATGCAGTCGATCTACCGCTTTCGGGAGGCGGAAGTCGCGCTCTTCCTCGACGCATGGCGCG
>DASUFD010000158.1:0-8261 GCA_036274735.1 Burkholderiales bacterium | reverse complement strand
TGTCGAGCTGCTTGTCGGCCGAGCCCTTGAGCAGCGCGTTCCAGCCGGCGTGCAGCAGCGCCGCGCCGAGCACGGCGAGCGTCACCGGCAGGCTGATCGCCACTAGCGCACGACCTGCTCGATGAGCGGCAGCATGCGCTCCACGGCGCTGCGTCCCTCGGCGATCGCCTCGCCAGCGCGGTGATACTCCATGGTCCCGAAGTCCGGAAGGAGCGGCGTGATCAGGACGTCGGCCGGCTCGCCCGCGAGGCGACTTCTCGCCACGCGCTGCTCTACGATATCGAGCGCCGTGGTGAAGACCTCGAAGATGGACGGAATCGACGGCCCTTCGCCGGGACTCGAGCGCGCGGCGAGCCATCCCGGGCGCAGGCGCTCGAGCCAGCCGGGCGTTTCCACTGGAGGCACGTCGCGCCCGAGGTTGCGATAGGCGCCGAGCTTGCCCCAGCTCAGGTCCACGGCGATCACGATCTCGGCCCCGAACGCGCGGCACATCGAGACCGGCACGGGATTTACCAGGCCGCCATCCACGAGCACGCTTCCCTCGCGCACCACCGGCGTCAAGAGCCCGGGCATGGCGATCGACGCGCGCACCGCGTCGAGCAGCTTGCCGCGCTGTATCCAGATCTCGCGACCCGAGCTGAGCTCGGTAGCGATGCAACCGAAGCGCATGTCGAGGTCGGAGAACTCGCGGTCCTGGAAGATGCTGCGAAACAGGCTGAACAGGCGCTGGCCGCGGATCAGGCCGCCCTTCCAAGTGAGGTCCATCAGCCGCACCACGGTGCTCCACGCGAGGCTGCCGACCCAGCGCTCGAGCACGTCAAGCTGGCCGGAGGCGTAGACGGCGCCCACCAGCGCGCCGATCGACGTGCCGCAGACGAAGTCGGCCTTGACACCGCGCTCCTCGAGCGCGCGGATCGCGCCGATGTGCGCCCAGCCTCGGGCGCTCCCCGAGCCGAGCGCGAGTCCGATTCTCGGTTTTCTCAAAGCCTTTCGAAAATCGCCGCGATGCCTTGGCCGCCGCCGATGCACATGGTGACGAGCGCGTAGCGTTTCTGGATGCGCGCGAGCTCGTAGAGGGCCTTGACGGTAAGAATTGCGCCGGTGGCGCCGATCGGGTGGCCGAGCGCCACTGCGCCGCCGTTCGGGTTCACCTTCGCAGGATCGAGGCCGAGGTCCCGGGTCACCGCCATCGCCTGCACCGCGAACGCCTCGTTCGACTCGACCACGTCCATGTCGGCGGGCTTGAGGCCCGCCTTCTCGAACACGCGCTTCACCGCGGGGATCGGCCCGAGGCCCATCACCTGCGGCTCGACGCCGGCGTGCGCGTAGGCGACGAGGCGCGCCATCGGCCGAATGTTGGATTTCTTGGCGAAACCGGACTCCATCAACACCACCGCCGCCCCGGCATCGTTGATTCCCGAGGCATTGCCGGCGGTCACCGTTCCCGCCTTCTTGAACACCGCCTTCAGCTTGCCCAGGTCGGCAAGGCTCGCGTCCTTGCGCACGTGCTCGTCGGTGGCGAAGGCTTCCTCGCCCTTGCGCGTCTTCACCATCACCGGGACGATTTGCGACTTGAAATAGCCCGCCTCGAGCGCCTTCGCCGCGCGCGTGTGCGACTGCACGGCGAACTCGTCCTGCTGCTCGCGGGTAAAGCCGTACTTCGCCGCGATGTTCTCCGCAGTGACGCCCATGTGGCCGTGGCCGAACGGGTCGTGCAGCGCGGCGGTCATGGCGTCGATCACGGGAGCATCGCCCATGCGCTGTCCCCACCGACCCGAGGGCAGGAAGTAGGCGGCGCGGCTCATGCTCTCGGCGCCGCCCGCGACCGCGGTCGTGCAATCGCCGAGCAGGATGTGCTGCGCGGCCGAGACGATCGCCTGCAGGCCGGAGCCGCACAGGCGATTGACGGTGAGGCAAGGCGTGCCGACCGGGAGCCCCGCGTCGAGCGCGGCGACGCGCGAGAGATACATGTCGCGCGCCTCGCCGTGGATCACGCTCCCCATCACGACGTGCCCGACGGAGGCCGGCTCAGCTTTGCTTCTGGACAACGCCTCTCGTATGGCGAGCGCGCCGAGCGCCGTCGCCGGCACGTCTTTCAGCGCACCGCCGTAATCGCCGATCGCGGTTCGCGCGCCGGCCACCACCACCACTTCGTTCATCGCTTTCTCCCGTACAAGTCGTGCTCGTCCGAGCGCTCGACGAGCACCTCGACAAATTCTCCCGGCTGCGCCGAGCCCTCGAACTTCACCACGCCGTCGATCTCGGGCGCGTCCGCCTTGGAGCGACCGACGCCCGGCGCGTCGACCAGCACCTCCAGCGCTTGGCCGACTTTCCGCGCCAGCTTCCTGCGGCTTGTCTCTTGTTGCACCTGCATGAACCGGCCGCGCCGCTCGTCCTTCACCGCCTCGGGGACGGGATCGGGCAGAGCATTCGCCGCCGCGCCCTCGACGGCCGAATAGGCGAAGCAGCCGACCCGATCCAGCTCGGCTTCCTCCAGGAACTGCAGCAACTCGGCAAACTCGCCCTCGCTTTCGCCCGGGAAGCCGACGATGAAGGTCGAGCGGATCGCGATCTCGGGACAGATCTCGCGCCAAGCGCGAATGCGCTCGAGCACTCTTGCGCTCGACGCGGGTCGCTTCATCAGCTTCAGGATCCTCGGGCTCGCGTGCTGGAACGGGATATCGAGATAGGGGAGGATCTTGCCTTCGGCCATCAGCGGGATGATCTCGTCGACGTTCGGGTACGGGTAGACGTAGTGCAGACGCACCCAGACGCCGAGGCTTCCCAGCGATTCGCACAGCTGCACCATTCGCGTCTTCACCGGCTTGCCGCGGACGAAACCCGTCCGGTATTTGACGTCGACGCCGTACGCGCTCGTGTCCTGCGAGATGACGAGCAGCTCCTTCACGCCCGCCTTCACCAGGTTCTCCGCCTCCTGCATCACCTCGCCGATCGGCCGCGAGACGAGATCGCCGCGCATCGAGGGAATGATGCAGAACGTGCAGCGGTGGTTGCAGCCCTCCGAGATCTTCAGATACGCATAGTGCTGCGGCGTGAGCTTCACGCCCTGCGGCGGAACAAGGTCGGTATACGGATCGTGCGGCTTCGGCAGATGCCGGTGCACGGCGTGCATCACCGCCGGCGCATCATGCGGGCCGGTGATCGCGAGCACCGCGGGGTGCATCTCCTTGATGAGATCGCTCTTCACGCCCAGGCATCCGGTGACCACCACCTTGCCGTTCTCGTTCACCGCCTCGCCGATCGCCTCGAGCGACTCCTGCACCGCCGCGTCGATGAAGCCGCAGGTGTTGACGATCACGAGGTCCGCGCCGGCGTAGTCGGCCGCCGTGGCGTAGCCTTCCGCGCGCAGCTGGGTGAGGATGCGCTCGGAGTCGACGAGCGCCTTGGGACAGCCGAGAGAGACGAACCCTACCCGAGGGTTACTTCTTCTCGGGATCGCTCTTCTGACCAGCGGGGAAGCCCGGGAAGGAAAGGCCGGAGAACATGTTGCGCGCCTGGCTCTGCATCTGCTCCTGGAACTGCGCGAACATCTTCTGGCTCTGCTCCATGTAGGCCTGCATCAGGCTCTGCATCGCCGGGCCCTGCAGGTTCATGAACTGCGCCCAGAGGTCCTGCGAGGCGCGCGAGTTGTCGCCGTAAACCTTCTGCGACTGCTCCTGCAGCGCCTTCTGGATGTCCTGGAAGGCGCGGATGTTGCGCTCGAGGTACGAGCCCATCATGCCCTGCATGGCGTTGCCATAGGAGCGGATGAGCTGCGAGAGCAGGTCGGAGGTGAACATCGGCATGCCGCCCTGCTCCTCCTCGAGGATGATCTGCAGCAGGATCTGCCGCGTCAGGTCGTCGCCGCTCTTCGCGTCGACCACCTGGAACTCCTCCTGCTTGAGCACCATCTGCTTCACGTCCGCGAGCGTGATGTAGCTCGACGTCTTGGTATCGTAGAGCCGGCGATTCGGATACTTCTTGATCAGCCGCAGCTGGTTCTCGGAGGCGCCCATGGTACGCATCGTACTCCTTAATACATGTGCTGCCCGCCGTTGATCGAGATGTTGGCGCCGGTGACGAACGCCGCTTCCTCCGAGCACAGATAGATGATCAGCCCGGCGACCTCGTCGGGCTTGCCGAGCCGGCCGAGCGGGATCTGCGGCAGGATCTTCGAGTCGAGGATCTCCTTCGGGATCGCGGTGACCATCTTCGTGCCGATGTAGCCCGGCGAGATAGTGTTTATCGTGACCCCCTTGCGCGCGACCTCCAGCGCCAGCGCCTTGGTGAAGCCGTGGATGCCGGCCTTGGCGGCCGAATAGTTGGTCTGGCCGAAGGCGCCCTTCTGCCCGTTCACCGACGAGACGTTGATGACGCGTCCCCAGCCGCGATCGACCATGCCGTCCATCACCTGCTTGGTCATGTTGAAGCACGAGTCGAGATTCGTGCGCATCACCGCGTCCCAGTCCGACTTGGTCATCTTCTTGAACGTCATGTCGCGCGTGATGCCGGCGTTATTCACCAGGATGTCGATCGGTCCGACCTCGCGCTGGACCGTGCCGCACTGCTTGGCGCACGACTCGTAGTCGGCGACGTCCACTGGGAACGCGGCGAAGCCGTAGCCGCGGCCCTTCATCTCCTCGAGCCACGACTTGTACTTGGTGTTCGAGGGCGAGTACGTCACCACCACGCGATAGCCGGCATCGGCCATCTTGGTGCTGATGGTCTCGCCAAGACCGCCCATGCCGCCGGTGACGACGGCGACTCTCTGCTGTGCCATGGCCTCCTCCTGGGAATTCGGGGCCAAGACCGCAATTCGGGCTGCGCGCGGCGCGAGGAATTGCGGTCCTGGCCCCGAATTCAGTCTACATCATGTGCATGCCGCCATTGACCGAGATGTTGGCGCCGGTGATGTAGCCCGCCTCCTCGGAGGCGAGGAAGGCGACGACCGCCGCGATCTCCTCGGGGCGAGCGAGGCGGCCCATCGGGATCGAGGCGATGATCTGCTCGCGGATCTCGGGGCGGATCGCGCGCACCATGTCGGTCTCGACGTAGCCCGGCGACACCGTATTGACCGTCACGCCCTTGCGCACCACCTCCTGGGCGAGCGCCTTGGCGAAGCCCGCCATTCCGGCCTTCGCCGCCGAGTAATTGGTCTGGCCGAACTGGCCCTTGATGGCGTTGACCGAGGAGATGTTGACGACGCGGCCCCAGCCGCGCTCGACCATGCCGTCGATCACCTGCCGCGTCACGTTGAACACGCTGTTCAGGTTGGTGTTGATCACCTCTAGCCAGTCCTTCTCGCTCATGCGCTTGAAGACCGCGTCGCGCGTGATGCCGGCGTTGTTGACGAGGATGTCCACCGGGCCGACGGTCTCGCGCACGCGCTTGAACATCTTCTCGGTCGAGTCGAAGTCGGCGACATCGCCCTCGGCGGCGTGCACGCGCAATCCCTCTTTCTTCATGCGCGCGAGCCACTCGTCTTTCCTGTCGTAGTCCGGCAGGCAGCCGGCCACGATGGTGTGGCCGGTCTGGCCGAGACGCCGGCAGATCGCGGTGCCGATGCCGCCCATACCGCCCGAGACGAAGACGATGCGCGGGATGATCGGCCGCGATCGGTCGCGCCAGGTTTCCTGCGACGCCTCGGGATCGATGATTTCTGCTTCGTTGCCCATCTCGCTTTCCTTTTTATGAACGCTCTACCGCCATGGCGACGCCCATGCCTCCGCCGATACACAGCGACGCGAGCCCCTTCCTCGCGCCGCGCTTCTGCATCTCGTGAAGCAGCGTGACCAGGATGCGGCAGCCCGAGGCGCCGATCGGATGGCCGAGCGCGATCGCGCCGCCGTTCACGTTCACCTTCTGCGTGTCCCAGCCCATCTGCCGGTTCACCGCGATCGCCTGCGCGGCGAACGCCTCGTTGATCTCCATGAGCTCGAGGTCCTTCGGCTCCCACCCGGCGCGCGCGAGGCAGCGCTTGGAGGCGGGCACCGGGCCCATGCCCATGTACTTCGGATCGACGCCCGCCGAGGCAAACGCCCGGATCTTCGCGAGCGGCTTGAGACCCAGCTCTTTCACTTTCTTCGCCGAGGCGAGAACCACAGCCGCGGCCCCGTCGTTGATGCCGGACGCGTTGCCCGCGGTCACCGTGCCGTTCTTGTCGAAGGCGGGCTTGAGCGCCTTCAGCGATTCGACCGTCGTGCCGTGGCGCGGATACTCGTCGTCCTTGAAAGCCACCGGTCCTTTGCGCGTCGCGATTTCCACGGGAATTATTTCTTCATTGAAACGACCGGCTTTCTGCGCCGCTTCCGCCTTGTTCTGGCTCGCCGCGGCGAACGCATCCTGATCCTCGCGGCTCACCGCGTACTCCTTCGCCACGTTCTCCGCGGTGACGCCCATGTGGTACTGGTTGTACACGTCCCACAGGCCGTCGACGATCATGGTGTCGACCAGTCTTGCGTCGCCCATGCGGAAGCCTTCGCGCGAGCCGTTCAGCGCATGCGGCGAGAGACTCATCGATTCCTGGCCGCCCGCGAGCACGATGTCCGAGTCGCCGTTGGCGATCGCCTGCGCGCCGAGCATCGCCGCCTGCAGCCCCGAGCCGCACACCTTGTTGATGGTCATCGCCGGGACCATGTAGGGGATGCCCGCCTTCATTGCCGCCTGGCGCGCCGGGTTCTGGCCGGCCGCCGCGGTAAGCACCTGTCCCATCACCACCTCCGAGACCTGCTCGGCCGGCACGCCGGCGCGCTCGAGCACGTTGCGGATCACGAGGGCGCCGAGGTCGGAGGCCGGCGTCTTGGCGAGCGCGCCGCCGAACTTGCCGATCGGAGTGCGGGCTGCGCCGACGATATAGATGTCTTCCATGCGGGTTCTCCTAGGAGATGCGTTGCCTGACATAGCGGCCGGGTGCCGCCTCGATCACCGGATATTGGACACTTCCCGTCTTCGCAGGTGCCCGACGCTTGCCTCCGGCGTGGCGCGCGAGCCAATGGTCCCACGCCGGCCACCAGCTTCCCTTGCACTCCTCGGCGCCGGCGAGCCATTCGTCGGGATTTCCCGGATACGGGGTGCCCGTCCAGTAGCTGCGCCGGTTCTTCGACGCGGGATTGACCACCCCGGCGACGTGGCCGCTCGCGCCGAGCACGAATTGCTTATCTTCCCCACCCAGCAAACTCAACGTCCGGTACGCGGATCTCCACGGGACGATGTGGTCTTCGCGCGTCGCGAGCGCGAAAAGCGGCAGCTTGACTTTGCCGAGATCGACCGGCACGCCGCAGCTCGTCGTCGCGTTCGGCAAGCGAAGCTTGTTCTCGAGGTAGGTGTTGCGAACGTAGGTGCAGTACATCGGCCCGGGCAGATTCGTCGCGTCGGCGTTCCAGTAGAGGAGATCGAACGGCGCCGGCCGCTCGCCGAGGAGGTAGTTGTTGACGACATACGGCCAGATGAGGTCGTTCGCGCGCACCATCGAGAAGACGAGCGCCAGCTCCTTGCCGGAGAGAATTCCGCCCTTGCCGATCGCCGCCTCGCGCGCCGCGACGCTCGACGCGTCGACGAAGAGGCCGATCGGGCCGGTCTCGGAAAAATCGAGCATCGCGGCGAGCAGCGTTACGCTGGACACGACGTCTTCTCCCCTCGTCGCCAAAACGGAGAGACCCGCCCCCAGCAGCGTTCCGCCCACGCAGAAGCCGAGCGCGTTCACCTTGTCGGCTTGCGCGATCGCGCGCGCTACGCGCAGCGCGGCGAATACGCCGAGCTCGAGGTAGTCGTCCCAGCCGAGATGCGCCTGCTCGGCGCCGACGTTGCGCCAGGAGACCATGAATACCGTCTGGCCCTGCGCCACGGCATGGCCGACGAAGGAGTTCTCGGCCTGCAGGTCGAGGATGTAGTACTTGTTGATGCACGGCGGAATCATCACCAGCGGCCGCTTCGCGACCTCGGCGCTCGCCGCCCGGTACTGGATAAGCTGGATCAGCTCGTTTTGGTAGACGACCTCGCCGGGCGTCGTGGCGAGGTTGCGTCCCACCTCGAAAGCGGCCTCGTCGGTCTGGCTGATCCGGCCCTGCCGCGCATCGGCGAGCAGGTTGGCGAGCCCGCGCGTCAGGCTCTCGCCTTGGGATTGCAGCGCTGCGCGCAGCACGGCCGGGTTGGTCGCCGCAAAGTTCGCCGGCGACATCGCATCTACCCACTGGCGCGCGGCGAAGCGCGCGCGCTCCTTGGCCTGCGCGTCGAGCGGCGCGCTCTCCACGAGCTGGTGCACG
>DASUFD010000157.1:0-5790 GCA_036274735.1 Burkholderiales bacterium | reverse complement strand
TGCAGCGGCGCCGAAAGGCCGTCCTTCACCATGTGCTGGGCGCTCAGGTTGGCGAACGCAGGATGCAGCTTCTTGAATTCGTCCAGGTTGTCGAACACCGCTTTCGTGATCTGGTAGACGGTCTCGGCCGGCACCTTGGCGGAACTGACCACCGTAGCGAGGACGCCGTAGGTCTTGGTGTCCTGGGGGTTGTTGGCGTACATGCCGCCGGGAATCGTCGCGTAGGCGTAGTACGGATACTTCTTCACCAGCGAGTCCACCGCCGGACCGGTGAGCGAGACGAGCTTCGCGCCGCAGGTCGTCGTCGGGTCCTGGATGTTGGCCGATGGATGGCCGACGCCGTAGAAGAAGCCGTCGATCTTGTTGTCGCACAGCGCCGGCCCGTGCTCGTCCGCCTTGAGCTCCGAGGCGAGCGCGAAGTCCGACATCTTCATGTGCATCGCCGCGAGCAGCTCCTCCATCGCCGAGCGCGTGCCCGAGCCCGGGTTGCCGACGTTGAAGCGCTTGCCCTTGAAGTCGGCGAAGCTTTTGATGTTCGCCTCTTTGCGCGCGACGACCGTGAAGGGCTCCGGGTGCACGGAGAAGACGGCGCGCAGGTCCTGGTAGGACTGCTTGAAGGAGGCCGTCCCGTGGTAGGACTGGTACTGGACGTCGGACTGCGCGAGGCCGAAGTCGAGCTCGCCCGCCTTGATCGTGTTCACGTTGTAGACCGAGCCGCCGGTCGACTCGACCGAGCAGCGCAGCCCGTGCTTCGCACGGTCCTTGTTCACCAGGCGGCAGACCGCGCCGCCGACCGCGTAGTAGACGCCGGTGATGCCGCCGGTGCCGATGGTGACGAACTTCTGCTCGGCGGCGGCCGCGGGGACCGAAATGGCGAGCGCGACTGCGGCTGCGCCGATGAGCCTGGGAATTGCCTGCATGACTGCTCCTCCTTGAGTGGTTATCGGGAAAGCTTAGCTTGGAACGGCGGCCTCGACCGCGGCGGCCAGCCTCGCCACGATCGCATCGAGCTCGCTATCGGCGACGATGAAGGGCGGCGCGAGCAGCACGTGGTCTCCCTGACGGCCGTCGATGGTACCTCCCATCGGGTAGACCATGAGCCCGCGCGCCATCGCCTCGGCCTTGACGCGCGCATGCACGCGCTGCGCCGGATCGAACGGCCGCTTGCTCGCGCGCTCGGCGACGAGCTCGAGCGCCATGAAAAGCCCGCGGCCGCGGATGTTGCCGACGTGCGGGTGCTCCCCGAATGCCGCCTGGAGGCGCTCGCGCAGCCCGGCGCCCTGGCGCCGCACGCGCTCGAGCAGGCCGTCGCGCTGGATCACCTTCTGTACTGCCAGGGCGGCCGCGCACGCCACCGCATGGCCGATATAGGTGTGGCCGTGTTGGAAGAACCCGCTGCCCTTCGCCAGCGCGTCGATGATGCGCTTCTGCACGAGCACGGCGCCGATCGGCTGGTAGCCGCCGCCGAGCCCTTTGGCGATCACCGAGAGGTCCGCGGCGATGCCTTCCTGCTCGAGGGCGTGCAGCGTGCCGGTGCGGCCCATGCCGCACATCACCTCGTCGGCGATGAGCAGCACCCCGTGGCGGTCGCACACCTCGCGCACGCGCCGGAAATAGCCGGGCGTCGGCGGCGCGGCGCCGAGCGTCGCACCGACCACCGGCTCGGCGACGAAGCCGATCACGTTCTGCGGGCCGAGGCGCGCGATGGTGTCGTCGAGCTCGCACGCGAGGCGCTCCGAATACGCCTCGGGCGTCTCGTCCGCGCGGCGATCGCGATATTCGTAGCAGGGCGAGACGTGCGCCACGTCGATGAGCAGCGGCGCGAACTGTCGCCGCCGCCATTCGTTGCCGCCGACCGCGAGCGCGCCGAGCGTATTGCCGTGGTAGCTCTGCCGGCGGGCGACGAAGTGCCGGCGCTGCGGCTCGCCGATCTCCACGAAGTACTGGCGCGCGAGCTTGAGCGCCGCCTCCACTCCCTCGGAGCCGCCGGAGACGAGATAGACGTGCGACATGCCGGCAGGCGCGTGTTGCACCAGGTGCTCGGCGAGCTCCTCGGCCACCGCCGTGGTGAAGAAGCTGGTGTGCGCATAGGCGAGGCGATCGATTTGCTCGTGCATCGCGCGCATCACGTCGAGGTGGTTGTGGCCGAGGCAGGACACGGCGGCGCCGCCGGAGGCGTCGAGATATTCCTTCCCGCTGCTGTCGACGATGACGACGCCGCGGCCGCTCGCCGCCGTGGGGAGTCGGGCAGCGAGGCTGCGGTGCAGGATGCGGCTCACGAACGCATGTTACCTACTGGCGCGGCGGCATTGCGGCCGTTCCCAGGCGGCCGGCTAAGAGAATTTTAGGGTTTCCCTAAGCGCCTTTTAGGAACGGGCGCGCGACGCTTTTCCTAAGCTTCTCCCCGTCGCGTGCGCTGCACGCAAACCGATCCAGGGGAGAGGAAATGAACACTCGCAATGCAATGCTTGCCGCGCTGCTCGCCGCGGCGGCGCTCCCGGCCTTGGCCGAGGACGCAGCAACGCTCGAACGCGGTCGCTACGTGCTGAAGATCGGCGGCTGCAACGATTGCCATACGCCGGGCTACGGCGTGGGCGGCGGCAACGTACCCGAGTCGCAGTGGCTCCTCGGCGACTCGCTCGGCTGGCAGGGGCCGTGGGGCACCACGTATCCGCCGAACCTGCGCCTGTACATGCAGGGCCTTACCGAGGAGCAGTGGCTCGCGAAGGCGAAGCAGCTCTCCACCCGCCCGCCGATGCCCTGGTTCGCCGTGCGCGCGATGACCGAGCAGGATCTGCGCGCCGTTTACCGCTACATCCGCCACCTCGGCCCGGCGGGCACGCCGGCGCCCGCGTACGTGCCGCCCCGCGAGGCGGCGAAAACGCCCGTGGTGCTGTTTCCCCAATAACGCATCCAATCGATCAGGAGAAAAGTCATGCAAGCCATCCTTGCCGCTCAATCACCGAATGCCGCCGCGCCGCTGCCGGCGCCCACACGCCTCGATCTCTACACCGGCATACACAAGGCCGTGCGCATGCTCATGTGCGATTTGCTGGTCGCGCTCGGCCGCATGGACAGCGCGGACGCCGGCGAAGCCCAGGCCACGCTCGCGCGCCTGCGCAGCTTCCTCGACCTCGCGCGCCACCACCTGCACCACGAGGACCAGCACGTGCACCCGGCAATGGAGTCGCGCCGGCGCGGCTCGATCGCGCGCATGCGCACGCAGCACGCCGAGCACGAGGAAGCCTTCGAACGCCTCGAGGCGCTGGCGCTGCGCGTGGAGTCCTGCCCCGCCGCCGAGCGCACCGACGCCGCGCTCGAGCTCTACCGCGCCTTCGCGCTCTACATGGCCGACGACCTCGTGCACATGCACGAGGAGGAAACCGAGAACAACGCGGTGCTCTGGGCGCACTTCAGCGATGCCGAGCTCGCCGGAATCCACCAGGCGATCCTCGCCTCGCTCTCGCCCGCGCTCCTCACCGAGAACCTGCGCTGGCTCATCCCCGCGATGACGCCCGCCGAGCGCGCCGATCTGCTTTCGGGCATGCGCGCCGGCATGCCGCCGGAAGTGTTCGCCGGCATCGCCGCACTCGCACGCTCGCTGCTCGGCGAGCGCGAGTGGTCGAAGCTCCTCGCCGCGCTCGGCCCGCGCCCGCTCGCGGTCTAGGTGTAAGGCGACAGTTGTCGTCCCCGCGAAGGCGGGGACCCCATTTCTTAGAAAAGAAAACTGGACCCCCGCTTTCGCGGGGGCGACGACTCTCTTCTTTTGAGGGTCGCGGGGGCGACGACTCTCTGCTTCTTGAGCGAGAAGTGAAGTTCTAAGCCCGCTGCAGGCGGTAAGCGCGGTCCGCCGCCAGCCGGAACCGCCCGCGCCCGGTCTTCTCGATGCGCAGGAAGCTGCAGCGCTCGGCGAGACGGCGCTGCAGGAGGATGAGGCGCGCTTCCAGGTTGTCGCCGAGTTCGGGAAGCCGCAGCGTGGGGTCGAGGCGCAGCTCGCGGTTGGTGAACTCGCTTCGTCCCTGCTCGGCGCGCTCGCGCGCGAGCTTCGCGAAGATTGCGCCCGCCACGCCCTTGATCAGGTAGTCCTCGCCGATGAACACGCTGTTGTCGGCCGGGTAATGGCGGATCACGACCGGCTCGCCGCGTGCCGGCGCGGCCGCGCTGGGCGGCGCGGGCGCTTCCTCCACCGCTTCGGAGGACTGCTGCAGGTGCAGGATGGCGAGGCCGAGCGGCGCGGCAAAGGCGACGAGCGCGTCCTCGTCATCGTAGCCGAAGCGCAGGTCCTGCGGGCTCTCTACGTAGAGCACGCCGAGCCGCCGCCCGCCGACCACGATCGGCACGGCGAGCTGGCTGCGCGAGTCGGGAAGTCCCGGGAACGGGATCGCGGTCTCGATCAGGTCCGCGAGCCCGTCGCGCTGCGCGCTCTCGCGCACCGCGTTGCCGTACGAGTACTCGGCGGTCATATGCGTGATGCGGATCGGCGTTGCCTGCGCCGCGGCGACGCCGATCACGCCGCAGCCCACGGCGATCTCCGAGCCGACGCCCGAGGCATCGTAGCCGCGGCTCGCCACGGTAAAGAGGCGCTTCCCGGTGCCGTCGAGCATCAGGATCATGGCGTGGCGGATGCCGAACACCTTGTCGAGCATGCCGAGCGCGCTGTCGAGCAGCGTGCCGAGGTCGCCCGAGACGCCGAAGCGCTCGGCGCACTCGCGCAGGAGCGGCAGCAGGTTGGCGCGCGGCGGCATCGGCAGCACGCTGCCCGGCACCTGCTCGATGCGTGCGACCCGGTAGACATCGGAGCCGCGCAGCTTGAACACTCCGCTCATCCCGGTATGCGAGGCAATGCCGGCAAGGCGCGCCTTCATGCGCTCGAAGAGCGGCCCCTCGGTCTCGGTGCGCAGGTACTCGAGGCGCAGGCGGAACGAGGCGCCGGTCTGCGGGTGCACGAGCTGCGCCACCGCGCGTCGCGTCGCGAGCACGTTCTCGCGCGTCTTGCTGAAGAACTGGAACGAGAGCGCGACGTGCGACTCGTCGACGTACTGCACGTGCGAAACCGTGGAGACGTTCGGCGTGCCGTCCGCGGCGCAGGTGGCGACCGCGCTTGGCACGGCGCCGTCGAGGCAGTCGCGCAGCTCGGCCAAGGTGAGCGAAAGGCTCACAGCGGTGAGCCGGCGCGCGGCCCCGGCGTCTGATCGAAGCCTTTGAGCGGCGAAAAGCTCACCGCGACGATGTCCTCGGCAGCGCTGTACACCATCGCATGCGCGAGCGCCGCCGGATGGCCGAGCGGCGCGATCGCGGCGGCGAAGGCGTCCGCATACCCGCTTACCAGCAAATCATCGCCTTCCTGCAATGCTTCGACCGCGCCATCGATCCCTTTGAACTGCACGGAACGGTGCGTCGCCGGCTCGTTGAACACCGCGGCGACCACGCGCGTCGTGCGCACCGCGTCGAGAAGCTCGCCCGATCGGGAAGCGGCGAAGAAGAGCGTGAGGCGCGCGCCGCCGGCCGAGACGCGGCAGCCGCTCGCGCGCGCGAGCGCCGGCCACCCGTCGGCACCCCGCGAGCACGCGACGATCGACATCCCGCCTTCGAGGAAAGCGATGCGCTGGGGCTCGATCAAGCGGCGGGCCGGTCGGCGAAGATCTTGCCGAGCGTCGCCGGGAACGGCAGGACCTCGGCGCCGCGCAGCATCCCGCGGCTCGCCATCTCGCGATGCAGCGCCGGCAGGTTGTACTGCGGCACCGAGGCGTAGAGATGGTGCTCGATGTGGTAGCCGACGTTGTGCGGGAA
>DASUFD010000156.1:0-18168 GCA_036274735.1 Burkholderiales bacterium | reverse complement strand
ACCCACTGCGCGTCGTCCTCGGCGGCGAGGATGTGGGTGGCGATGCGGTCGAGGAACCAGCGGTCGTGGGAGATGACGAGCACCGAGCCGGCGAATTCGAGCAGCGCCTCCTCGAGCGCGCGCAGGGTCTCGACGTCGAGGTCGTTGGAGGGCTCGTCCAGCAGCAGCACGTTGGCGCCGGAGACGAGCATCTTCGCGAGGTGCAGCCGGCCGCGCTCGCCGCCCGAGAGGCTGCCGACCTGCTTCTGCTGGTCGGCGCCGCGGAAGTTGAAGCGCGCGAGGTAGGCGCGCGAGGGCATCTGGAACTTGCCCACGGTGATCGTGTCCTGGCCGCCGGAGATGTCCTCCCACACGCTCTTCTCGTTGGCGAGCTCGTCGCGGAACTGGTCGACGTGGCCGATCTTCACCGTCTTGCCGATGAGCACCTTGCCGGAATCGGGCTTCTCTTTCTTCGTGATCATGCGAAACAGCGTCGACTTGCCCGCGCCGTTCGGGCCGATGATGCCGACGATCGCGCCCGGCGGAACCTTGAACGAGAGCTGGTCGATCAGCAGGCGGTCGTCGTAGCCCTTGGAGACCTTCTGCAGCTCGATCACCTCGTTGCCCAGGCGCTCGGCGACCGGGATGAAGATCTCCTGCGTCTCGTTCCTTTGCTGGTGTTCATACTGGGACAGCTCCTCGAAGCGCGCGAGCCTGGCCTTGGACTTCGCCTGGCGCCCCTTCGGGTTCTGCCGTACCCATTCCAGCTCGGCGTGCATCGCCTTGATGCGCGCCGCCTCCTGCGCCGCCTCCTGCGCGAGGCGCTTCTCCTTCTGCTCGAGCCAGCTCGAGTAGTTGCCCTCCCAGGGAATGCCGTAGCCGCGATCGAGCTCGAGGATCCACCCCGCCACGTTGTCGAGGAAGTAGCGATCGTGGGTAACCGCGACCACGGTGCCGGGAAAGCGCTTGAGGAACTGCTCGAGCCACTCCACGCTCTCGGCGTCGAGGTGGTTCGTCGGCTCATCCAGCAGCAGAAGATCGGGCTTCGACAGGAGCAACCTGCAAAGCGCGACGCGGCGCTTCTCGCCGCCCGAGAGATGGTCGACCCTGGCGTCCCACGGCGGCAGGCGCAGCGCGTCGGCCGCCACCTCGAGCTCGTCGGCGCCGCCCGCGTTGACGATCGCCTCGAGCCTCGCCTGCTCCTCGGCGAGCTTCTCGAAGTCGGCGTCGGGCTCGGAGTAGGCCGCATAGACCGCGTCGAGGCGCTGCTTCGCGGCGGCGGTATCGCCCTGCGATTCCTCGACCGCTTCCCGGACGCTCTTTGCTTCGGGAAGGCGGGGCTCCTGCTCGAGGTAGCCGACCTTGATCCCCGGCATGCGGATCACCTCGCCTTCGTAATTGTCGTCGACGCCCGCCATGATGCGCAGAAGCGAAGACTTGCCGGCGCCGTTCAGGCCGAGCACGCCGATCTTCGCGCCCGGGAAGAAGTTGAGCGAGATGTTCCTGAGGATGGTGCGCTTGGGCGGCACGGTCTTGCTCACCCGGCGCATGGTGTAAACGTATTGAGCCATGGCCTATGATAAATGGGCCTGCCCGTCCCCCCGATGAAACTGCGGCTGCTCCTCGCCCTCGTCCTCCTTTGCGCTTCGTGCAGCGCGCAGGCGCTCGACAGCTTTTCGCTGGAGGCGGGGCACGGCAGCCACGAGACCAACATGGCGGGCGTCGGCCTGCAGTGGCAGGGGCACACCAAGTGGTTCGAGCATACGAACTGGCACATCGCGCACTACCTCGAGCTCACGCTCGGCGGGTGGAACGCAGAGGAGGACACCGTGTACGACCTGGGCTTCACGCCGGTCTTTCGCTTCGTGCGCTCGCGCGGCCAGCCCTACTTCGAGGCGGCGATCGGCTTCCACGTCCTCTCCGACCTCGACTTCAAGGACGGCGTGCAGACCAGCACGCACTTCCAGTTCGGCGACCACATCGGCGCCGGCATCGTCTACGGCCGCTACGACTGGAGCGTGCGCCTGCGCCACCTTTCGAACGCCGGCATCCGCAACCCGAACCCGGGGATCAACTTCCTGCAGCTGCGGCTGCAGTACTCCCTGGACTAGCGGCAGCCGGGCTGCGGGCTCCCATGAAGCCGTCTCCCCAGATCCCGCTCCTGCAGAAGCTCGGCCCCGGCCTCATTACCGGGGCGGCCGACGACGACCCGAGCGGCATCGCGACCTACTCGCAGGCGGGCGCGCAGTTCGGCTACGGGCTGCTCTGGTCGGTCGCGCTCACCACGCCGCTGATGATCGGGATCCAGGTGGTCAGCGCGCGCATCGGCCGCGTGACCGGGCACGGGCTCGCGGCGAACATCCGCGATCACTTCCCGCGGCCCCTGCTCTACCTCGTCGTAGGCCTGGTGGTCGTCGCGAATACGATCAACGTCGCCGCCGACCTCGGCGCGATGGGCGATGCGCTGGTGCTGGTCGCCGGCGGCAATAGCTCGATCTACATCGCGTTCTTCGCGCTGCTCTCCCTCACGCTGCAGATCTTCATTCCCTTCCCGCGCTACGCGCCGGTGCTCAAGTGGCTGACCCTCACGCTCTTCGCCTACGTCGGCACTCTCCTCGTCGTGCACTTTCCCGCTCGCGTGCTGCGCGACACGCTCGTGCCGCAGCTCCTCTGGAACCCGGACTACGTCGGCATGCTGGTCGCCGTGCTCGGCACCACCATCAGTCCCTACCTCTTCTTCTGGCAGGCGTCGCAGGAAGTCGAGGAGCAGCGCGCGACGCCCGGCGATTCGCCGCTGCGCGAGGCGCCGGGGCAGGCGCGCGCGCATCTCGACCGCATCAAGCTCGACACCTACATCGGCATGATGTTCTCCAACCTCATCGCGTTCTGCATCATGCTCACCACGGCCGGCACGCTGCACGCCGCCGGCGTGGTGCAGATCACGAGCGCCGCGCAGGCCGCGGGCGCGCTGCGGCCGCTCGCCGGCGAGCTCGCCTTCGCCCTGTTCGCCGCGGGCATCGTCGGCACCGGGCTCCTCGCCGTGCCGGTGCTCGTCGGCTCGGCGGCCTATGCCGTCGCCGAGAGCCTGCGCTGGCCGATCGGCCTCGGCCTGCGCCTCGCCGAGGCGCGCGGCTTCTACGCGGTTCTGAGCATCGCCACCGTCGTCGGCGTGGCGATCGACCTTTCCGGGGTGGACTCGATCAAGGTGCTGCTCTGGGCGGCGGTGATCAACGGCGTGGTCGCGGTGCCGATCATGGCGGTGATGATGCTGCTCGCCGTCAAGCCGGCGGTGATGGGGCCGTTCGTGATCACGCGGCGCCTGAGGATCCTCGGCTGGCTCGCGGTGTTGGTTATGGCGGCGGCGGTGGCCGCCATGTTCAAGCTCGGCCTTCCGGGATGAGCGCGGGATTCCAGGCCACCTCCCAAAGGTGGCCGTCGGGATCCTGGAAGTAGCCGGCGTAGCCGCCCCAGAAGGTCTCGCGCGCGGGCTTGACGATGCGCGCGCCCGCCGCTTGCGCTTCCTGCATGACCGCATCCACTTCCGACCGGGAGCTCACGTTGTGCGCCAGCAGGAGTTCGGTCGGGCTAGGCGGCGAGACGGAAAGGCCGCTGTCGTGCGCAAGGCTCTCGCGCGGCCAGAGCGCGAGGCGCAGGCCGCCCTCGAGGTCGAAGAAAGCCACTGCGCCGTGCTCGTATTCCCGGCCGACGATGCCCGGCGTATTCCATCCCAGGCCATCGCGATAGAAGCGTACGGCGCGCTCGAGGTCGTCGACGGCGAGCGTGATGAGCGTGAGCCGCGGTTTCATTTATGATCCCCACCCCTGTCCGAGGAGGTGCGCATGAAAATCTACTATCACCCCGTTTCCACGACCAGCCGTCCGCTCGTGCTCTTCTGCCAGGAGAACTCGCTGCCGGTCGAGTTCCAGGTCGTCGATCTCATGAAGGGCGAGCACTACCAGCCGGAATACATCGCGGTGAACCCGAGCCGCCTCGTGCCGGTGCTCGAGGACGGCGACTTCCGCCTTACCGAGAGCTCGGCGATCCTCAAGTACCTCGCCGAGCGCTTCCAGTCTCCCGCCTATCCGAGCGAGCTCAAGGCGCGCGCGAAGGTGAACGAGACGATGGACTGGATCAATACCCAGCTTTGCCGCGACCTCGCGTACGGCTTCGTCTATCCGCAGATCTTCCCGACGCACAAGCGGCCGAGCGAGGAGCTGCAGAAAGGCACCCTCGCCTGGGCGAAAGAGCGCGCGAAAGGCTGGATGAAGGTGCTCGACGAAAGCCTGATCGGGCCGAAGAAGGCCTATCTGTGCGGCGACGCGATCACGATCGCCGACTACTTCGCATCGTCCTTCGTCAGCCTCGCCGAGTTCATTCGCTGCGACTTCGGCGCCTATCCGAACCTCAATCGCTGGTACCAGCGCATGAAGGGCCTGAAGAGCTGGAGCAAGGTGCACGAGATCTTCTATGGCTTCGCCGGGTCGATGAAGGACGTGGCGTTCGAGCGAATTTAGATATTCCGGGTTTTGTCGTCCCCGCGAAAGCGGGGATCCCGTGACTTCACCAGAAACTCGGCTCCCGCCTTCGCGGGAACGACGACTTTCACTCCTAAAGGGCTCGCATCAGGATGTCGCGGAAGGAGGGACAAGAAATACGAGCGCGCCCTACAAGCGCCTGTCGGGAAAGTCCGGGCAAGATCGCGCGATGCAAGACATCTGCCCTTCGACGTCCAAGAACTCACACATCTACATCCGGACATTGCACGATGCCTGCCTCATCCTCGGCGGAGAGCACAAGCTCGCCGAGTACCTCGGGGTAAGCGTCGCGCACGTCGAGGCGTGGCTGAACGGGCGCGGCCGCCCGCCCGATGCGGTATTCCTGCGCTGCGTCGACCTCGTGGAGGCTAACCGTCGGCAGTGAAGCCGGAAGCCTTGACGATGGGAGCCCATCGTTCGAGGTCCGCCTTCAGCTGCGCGGCGAACCCGACCGGCGTCATCGCTGCGGGCTCCATCGCGAACTTGAGGATGCTCTGCTGGGCCTCGCCGTGCGCGGTCGCATCGGCGATGCCGTTGGCCAGCCTCTTGACCGTCTCCGGCTCGAGGTGCGCCGGCGCGAAGATGCCGAGCCACGAGGAAAAGGCGATCGACGGGAACCCGGCCTCGCTCATGGTTGGCACGCCGGGCAGGAACTTCGAGCGCTGCGGGCTCGTCACTGCGAGCACGCGGATCTTGCCGCTTTTCAGCTGCGGCAGTAGCTCCGAGAGCGGGTTGATGCTCACCGGCACCTGGCCGCCGACGAGATCCTGCAGCGCCGGCGCGCCGCCCTTGTAGTGCACCGCCGTGAGCTGCACTCCGGAGGCCTGCGCGAGCATCACCCCTACGAAGTGCGGCGTGCCGCCCGGGGAGGTGTCGGCGAAGAAGGCCTTCTTCGGATTTGCCTTCGCCCACGCCACATAGTCCTGCACCGACTTCGCTTCCTCCGGTAGAGCCGGGCCTGCCGCGAAGCCCAGCGCCGAGCGCGCCACCATGGCGATCGGCGTGAAGTCCTTCAGCGGGTCGTACGCGAGGTGCCGGAAGCTGTGCGGATAGACGGTGAGGAGGAAGTCCGGCGTGAAGAGCAGCGTGCTGCCGTCGGGCTCGGCGTTCTTCACTGCCTCCACGCCGGTACGTCCGGAAGCGCCGACCTTGTTCTCGACGAGCACTATCGGCGCATAGGCGCCGCGCAGCTTCTCGGCGATGATGCGCGCCAGCACGTCGGTGCCGCCGCCCGGGGGAAACGGCACGACGATGCGCAACGTCTTGCTCGTCGTTTGCGCGCGCGCGCACAGCGGCGCAAGCGCCGCGCCGGCGGCGCCGAGCAGCACTTGCCTTCTTTTCATGTCGTGGTCTTGATCTCCAGCTCCTTGAGCTCGCCGAGCTCCGCGCCGTCCTCCATCGAGAAGCGGTCGCCGAAGTCGAAGAAGTCCTCGTGCTGGAATCCCGGGTAGTGCTGGATCTCCCACCAGTTGTGGTCGAGGTCCTCGAGATAGAACGAGTACACCCCGTGCTGCAGCACCGGCTTCAGCACCTGGCGGATCTTGTACTTCTCCTGGTGCTTGAGCGCGTTCTGGTAGGCCTCGTCGACCTGCTCGCGCGTGGCGACGTCGACGCCCCAGTGGTTGAGCACGTTGAGCGGGTGCACCGCCTCGCCCACCTCGACCGCTACGATGTGGAACTTGAGGCCGCAGCGCACCACCATCGCCGGGCGCGCGTGGCGCACGCATTCGAGGCCGAGGAACTCCTCGTAGAACCTGCGCGACTCCTTCAGGCTGTAGCACTCCATCGTGCCGTGCGAGAGCACGAAGGGCTTGACGACCGACTTCTCGACCTTCGCGTCGACGATGCCGTCGCGAATCATTTCCCGGGTCTGAGACATGGTTCCTCCTCTAGGCAGAAGAAATCGGAGACTGCAACTGCAGACCGGGCGCCAGATCGGCCGCGGTCAGGAAAGAATCGGCGTAGAACTCCTCCGGCGGCAGGCCGCAGCGGTCGCTGAAGTCCTTGCGCGCCGCGTCCACCATCACCGGCGCGCCGCAGGCGTAGACCTGGCAGCCGGAAAGGTCCGGAAAGTCCTCCATCACCGCGCGATGCACGAAGCCGGTGCGGCCCGTCCAGGCGCACTCCGGCGTCGGGTCGGAGAGGACCGGCACGAAGCGGAAGTTCGCCGCCTTCCAGGACGCCGGGACGTCGAGCATGTACAGGTCGCGCTTCGCGCGGCAGCCCCAGTAGAGGGTCATCGGCCGCGCGATCTTCTTCTCCAGCGCGGACTCGCATATCGCCTTGATCGGCGCGAAGCCGGTACCGCTCGCCACCATGACGACCGGCTTGTCGGACTCCTCGCGCAGGTAGAAGGTGCCGAGCGGTCCTTCGAAGCGCAAAAGGTCGCGCACCTTGAGCGTGCCGAACACCTGCTCGGTGAACAACCCGCCGGGCGTGAGACGGATGTGCAGCTCGAGCGCCGTGACGCCCTCGGGCTTGGGCGGAACCGCGATCGAGTAGCTGCGGCGCTTGCCGTCCTTCAGCAGGAAGTCGAGGTACTGCCCGGCGACGAAGCGGAAGTTCTCGTTCGCCGGCAGGCGCAGCGCGAGCACCGCGACGTCCGGCGCGGGCTTCTCCAGGCGCTCCACCCGGCAGGGGATCTTGCGCGGCCGGATGCCGGCGAGGCCCGCGAGCTCGTGCACCTCGACGACGAGGTCGGTGAGCGGCTTCGCCTGGCAAAGCAGCGCGTAGCCTTTCGCCTTGTCGGCATCCGGCAGGTACGTGGGATGAACGTTGCCGTAGTCGACCTTGCCTTCGTGAATCGTGCCGCGGCAGGTGCGGCAGACGCCGGTGCGGCAGCTGTAGGGAAGCTGGTAGCCGGCGTCGAGGCCGGCCTGCAGTATGCTCTGCCCTTCCGGCACCTCGAAGGCGTGGCCGCTGGGCTTCAACACGACGCGATGAGCCATCGGCCTAGTTTATAGCGAGCTTCCCATGGAATTCGGCTATTTCACGCTCAGCGACAACCACTACCCCGACAACCCGCGCTCGGCGAACCAGTTCATCCTCGAGATACGCGAGCAGGCGATCCTCGCCGACCGGCTCGGCATGCATTCGGTGTGGGTCGGCGAGCACCACTTCGACTCGCTCGGCGTGAACTCGCGCCCCGATCTGCTCCTCTCCAACATCGCTTCGCAAACGAAGCACGTGCGCCTCGCGCCGGCCGTCAATGTCCTGCCGCTGCATCACCCCGTGCACGTAGCGGAGATGTGGGCGAGCCTCGACCTTCTCTCCGGCGGACGCGTCGACTTCGCCACCGGACGCGGCTACGACCGCAAGGAGTACGCGCCCTTCGGCGCCGACTTCATGAAGTCGGCCGAGATCTTCGAGGAAGGCATCGACATCCTGCTCAAGGCGTGGAATTCACCGGGACCGTGGTCGCACGACGGGCGCTTCTACAAGATCCCGCCGATGTCGATCACGCCCAAGCCGGTGCAGAAGCCGCTGCCCTTCTACGTGGCCTCGTTCTCGAAGACGAGCGTCGACATCGCGGCGAAGCGCGGGCTCAACATCATCTACGCGCCCTTCGCCGCCGGCATGGTGTTCGGCGGGATAGACAAGGCGGTGCAGGCCTATCGCGACGCCTGCACGCAGGCCGGGAAGAAGCCGGGGCGCGCGATCTGCAGCTACTTCATCTTCATCGCCGACGATGCGACCGCCGAGGACTACGGCCGGCAGACGCAGATGGACTACTTCCGGCATTGCGTGATCCAGGCCTTCCCGCAGCGGCCGGAAGACGCGCCGCCGACCATGCAGTACTTCATGAAGATCGTCGACATCCTCAAGAACATGAAGAAGGAGGACCTCTCCGAGCGCTCGATCCTGCTCGGGCCGCCGGCGAAGATCCTGGAGACGCTGAAGCGCGTCGAGGCGGCGGGCATCGACGAGGTGATTCTCTACTTCAACGTCGGCAACAAGCCGAACACGCTCGTCCAGGAGCAGATGCACCGCTTCATGGAGGAGATCTCGCCCCACTTCGCGGGCAAGCACCGCGCGCGGAGCAAGGCCGCCGCGTAGCTTCGCCGTGGATCGCACCTACTTCCTCACCCCGGCGGGGCGCTCGGCGCTGTGGGCGAAGGACACCGGCTCGGTGCCGATCGAATACAAGCGCATCCTCGCCGCAGTGGAGTTCCAGGGCCACTCCGAGGTGATTCGCAGCCGGCTGCGCCGCTTCCCGGACCGGCTCATCGACGAGTGGCTGGGCGAGCTCGAGGAGCTCGGCCTCATCGACTGGCGCGCCGCCGAGCCGCTGGAGGAGATCACCTTCACCGGCGTGCGGCCGCCGTCGGTCGCGCCGCTGCTCGACGTCGACACCCTGCACCTCGCCAGGTCGAGCGCGGTCGCCGGGGCGACGCTCCTGCGCACCGGCTGCTACCTCGCCGACGAGCGCGTCGCGAACCTCGCGCCCGTGGCGAAGCCCGCCTGCGACACGGTGATCGCGCTCGTCGAGGACGACGCGGACCAGAGCCGGCTCGCCGAGCTGCGGCTGAAGATGGGCGGCTACATCGTGCGCGTGGCGAGCTCCGCCCAGGCGCTTGCGCAGGCCCTGCGCGAGCAATCGCGGCCCGACCTGCTGCTGCTCGACGTCGTGCTCCCCGACGGCGACGGCTTCGAGATCCTCGCCAAGCTGCGCGCCCGGCCGGAGTTCGCGCTGCTGCCGATCGTGCTGCTCACCTCGCGCGCCGACCCCGACGATATCCGCAGCGGCCTGCGCCTGGGCGCCGACGGCTACGTCACCAAGCCCTACAGCAAGAACGTGCTGGTCGAGGTCATCGGCCGCGTGCTGAAGCAGGCGCCGGGTCAGGCGAAGGATTGAGATCGCTGTCGTAGCCCGGCAGCACGCGCGCGTCGATCACCGCCACACCTCCAGAGCGCGCGGTCTCCAGGCCGCGCTCGATCGCCGGCTGCAGCTCGGCGAGCTTCGCCACCGGACCGATCCCTTGCGCGCCCTGCGCGCGCGCGATCGCCGCGATGTCGATCTCGGGGTCGATCATCTTCTGCCCGATCCACTTGTTGTCGACCGGCCGCGCGCGCTCCTTCGCCATGCGCTCCTGGTGCATCTCGTCGTTGTAGAAAGAGCGGTTGTTGCAGACGATGAAGAGCGCGGGCAGCCGGTAGTGCGCCGCGGTCCACACCGCCGTGCTCGCCATCAGGAAATCGCCGTCGCCTACGATGCCGATCGGGATGCGTCCGGTGCCCTGCAGCGCGAGCGACGCGCCGACCGTCAGCCCCGGTCCCGCGCCGACACCAGCGCCACCGTCTGCCCCGAGGTAGTCGAGCGGATGACGGAATTGCCGGTACGCGCCGTTCCAGCCGATCGGCAGCTTCGCGATGCAGATGTCCGAGTCGCCGGCGGCACGCTCGAGCGCCTGCGCGACCGCGAGGAGGCTCACCTCGCTCGGCTGCGGCAGAGGTTTTCTCTCGCGAAGCAGATCCGTCGGCGCATCTTTCCTTTGCCTGCAAGCCTGCAAGATAAGCGGCACCGCGACATCCGGCTCGCTGAGGAGCTGCACGTCGACGGGCGGCAATGCCTGGTAGTCCATGCTCCAGCCGCGATGCAGGTGCACGTCGCACGAGACGTTGATCACCTTCGCGCGCACCGGCTCGCCGCCGTATGCGGTCTTCAGCGTGCCGGCGAGGTCCGTCCACTCGAGCGCGAGGACGACGTCGGCCTCGCGGATCGCGCGCATCGCCTGCGCGCCGGACACGCCGGCGTGCAGCGCATGATCCGTAGGGAACGCGGCGGCGTGCTTGAGGTCCGTGACGACGCGCGCCTGCAGCTTTTCCGCGAGCGCGACGCGCGCCTTCCATCCTTCGAGCGAGCGCGACACTCGCCCGGCCAGGATCAACGGATTTGTCGCAGACGAAAGGATTCTCGCGGCTTCGGCGATCTGCTCGCGCGGCGGCTCGGGTGACCTTCCCGCCCGGTAGCGCTGCACGTCGGGAAGCGGCGGCAGCTCGCCGAGCTTCGCCTCCTGGATCGCGGCATCCAGGTTGACGTACACCGGCCCGCGCGGCGCGGTGTCGGCGATCTGCACCGCGCGCAGCAGTGCCTCGAGGGCCGCCGGCACCGACCCCGGCTGGTTGTCCCACTTCGTGTAGCCGCGCACCAGCGCGCCCTGGTCGGACGCGGTGTGGATCCAGTCGATCCACGGCCGGCGCTTCGCTGCATCCCACGGACCCGTGGCGCCGAGGAGAAGGAGCGGCACCCGATCGCACCAGGCGTTGAAGAGCGCCATCGTCGCGTGCATCAGGCCGACGTTCGAGTGCACCACCGCGCCCATCATGCGGTTCGCTGCGCGCGCGTACCCGTGCGCGATCGACACCGCCACCTCCTCGTGTACGCAGAGCAGCATCTGCGGCCGCTCGTTGCCGAGGTAATTCACCAGGCTGTCGTGCAGACCACGGAAGCTCGCCCCCGGATTCAGCGCGAGGTACGGGATGTCGAGCGCGCGCAGCATCGCTGCGATGGCGTCGCTCCCCCAGAGCTCGCGGCTCGCGGGCGACGCCAACGGCTTCTCGACTTCCAGCCTATTTCGCTGCAGCAAGCGAGGCCTCCTCTTCGGGCGGAACGCCGAGGGTGCGCCAATCGGTGCTCTTGGGTACGACGCCCTCGTAGGAAGCGAGCTTCGCGTGGGGGATCAGGGGCTCTCGCGTCCACCCCGGTGTGCCGATGGCCGGAGAGCCCTCCTGGAACTTCTTGGCGGCGGCCACCATGATGCGGCGGAACTGCACCACCGCCATGTCGCTCGCCCCGGGATGGTCCTTGCTGCGATCGACGATCGGGCCCATCGACTCCCACATCGCCATGTCCTGCGTCGGGATGCCGACGATGCCGGTGAAGTCGCCGCGCTTCATCTTTTCCCGGTCTTGAAGGTAGCGATTCGCCAGGACCCGCTTCTTCGTGAAATCCAAATTGAGATCGACGCCCACTTCCGCCGCGCAGAAGCGGCGCCACGCCTCCTGCGAGATGCCCTTCTCCGGATCCGGATGCCAGGCGATCCAGTAGAACATCGTGTTCACGTCGTCGATCGGCACCAGCATCTGCGAGAGCTTGTACTGGTCGTTCGGCGGAATGAGCACCGTGAACGGCGCGATGAAAAGGGTCGTCCTCACATATACGTCCCTCTCGGGATTGCGGATCGGCTTCCTCAGCGCGGCGTAGCGGAACCCATACGAGGTCGCTTCGAACTGCAGCCGCGGCGCCTTGTCGTTCGAGGGCCGCAGCCACGCCTCGCCGGTGGCGGTAGAGCCGTACACGTCCTCGGCCGCCGGCATGTTGGTCGAGTGCAGGCTCGAGCTGTGCGCGGAATCGATCGAGCCTTCGAGCACCTGCGCCCAGTTGCACGCCGCGTGCATCTTGACGATCGCGTAGCGGATGCCGGGCTTCGGCGCCCAGGCGGGCGGCTCGAACTCGCGCATCTCTTCCCTGGGGCCGAGCCAGGCCCAGACGAAGCCGCCCGCTTCGCGTACCGGATAGGCCCTCTGCTTGAGCGAGCTTCTGAGAGCGGCGCCGTCCGGCTCGGACGCCGTCTCCAGAATATTTCCCTCCACGTCGAACTTCCAGCCGTGGTACAGGCAGCGCAGCCCGCACTCCTCGTTGCGCCCGAAGACGAGCGAGGCGTTGCGGTGCGGGCAGCGCTCGTCGAGCACGCCGAGCCGTCCCTGCGAGTCGCGGAAGACGACGAGGTCGACGCCGACGAGGCGCGACTTGACCGGCGCGCCGTCGCGCTCCGCCACCTCCTCCGAGAGGCACACCGGCAGCCAGTGCCGGCGCATGATGCCGCCCATCGGCGCTTCGCCTTCGACGCGGCAGAGGAGCTCGTTCTGTTCGGCGGTCAGCATGGATTTAGGCGGCTAAGTATAGTGACCCCATGCGAAAGCTCAATGTCGGCATCGCCGGTCTCGGCCGCGCCTTCGCGCTCATGGCGCCGACGCTCGCCGCCGACGGCCGCGTGGCGCTGGTGGCGGCCGCGGATCCGAGAATCGAGGCAAGAGATCGATTCGCAGAAGAGTTCAGTGCCAAGGCCTATGAGAGCGTAGAAAGGCTCTGCGCCGACCCGAGGGTCGAGGTCGTCTATGTCGCGACGCCGCATCAGTTCCACGCCGAGCATGCGCGCTTCGCCGCGCGCCATGGCAAGCACCTCCTCATCGAGAAGCCGATGGCGATCAGCCGCGAGGACGGCGCGGCGATCCTCGCCGCCGCGCGCGAGGCCGGCGTGCACGTGGTGGTCGGCCACAGCCACGCCTTCGACGCGCCGATCGTTCGCGCGCGGAAGATGATCGCGAGCGGCGAGTTCGGCCGCCTGCGCATGATCAGCGCGCTCAACTACACCGATTTTCTCTATCGCCCCCGCCGTCCCGAGGAGCTCGATCCGGCGCGCGGCGGCGGCGCGGTGCTCAACCAGGCGGCGCACCACGTCGACGTCGTGCGCACCCTCGCCGGCGGCACGGTGAAGAGCGTGCGCGCGATGACCGGCGCCTGGGACCCGGCGCGCCCGGTGGAAGGCGCCTATGCCGCACTGCTCACGCTCGCCGACGGCGCCTTCGCGACGATCGCCTACAGCGGCTACGCGCATTTCGACTCCGATGAGCTTGGCGGCTGGATCGGCGAAGGCGGCCAGCGCAAGGATCCTGCCTCGTACGGAAGCGCTCGCGCCAGTCTCTCCGGCGATGAGCTGAGCGTGAAGAACCAGAAGAACTACGGCGGCGCCGCGTTCGCCGCACCGGCGACGCCGGATGCCCACGCACACTTCGGCCTGCTCGTCGCATCGTGCGAGCACGCCGATGTGCGGCCTGCTCCTGAAGGAGTCTGGATCTACGCCGACCGGCGCAAACACCTGGAGAAGCTCGACGCGCCGCGCGTGCCGCGCGCCGAGGTGATCGACGAGCTCTACGCAGCGGTCGTCGAGGGCCGGCCGCCGCTGCACGACGCTGCGTGGGGCCTCGCCACGGTGGACGTGTGCCTGGCGATGCTGCGCTCCGCGCGCGAGGGAAGGGAAATCGCATTGGCCGAACCCGATCGCACGACGCACCGATGACCGGCGCTGCGCTGGCGCGCCTGCGACGCGCGCGCTTCGGCCGCGTCCTCGCGCTGAGTGCGGCGATCGGCGCAGCTTACGGCTTGGCCACCGGGGAACGAACCGCGCCGTTCGTCAACGCGCTCGCGGGCGTCATCAACGGTACCGTCATCGCCGCAGCCATCGCCGGCGTCGAGATGTTCGCACTGCGACGCCGGCCGCTGCGCCGTATCGCCGCGCTGCCCTTCGCACTCGTCCTCGCGTTGAAGACGCTGACATACGGCGCGATCTCCGCGCTCGTGCTCGGCGCTGCGCTCGCGGAGCGCCTCCTGGGCGAGCCGCAGGATTACGATCTCGGCGGACTGTCGCGCACCGTGGGCTTCTCGCTCCTCGTCGCCGCGCTATTCGTCATCGTCCTGCAGGCCGGGGGTCTCGTCGGCTACCGCACTTTTCGCAGCCTGCTTCTCGGGCACTATCGCATGCCGAAGGTCGAGCACCGGTTTTTCCTGTTTGTCGACCTCGTCGGATCGACCGCGCTCGCCGAGCGGGTCGGCCCGCTCGCCATGCATCGCTTCCTTTCCCGGCTCTTCGCCGCGCTGGCCGAGCCGATCGCCGCCAGCGGCGGGGAGATCTATCAGTATGTGGGCGACGAGATCGTGATCACCTGGCCGCGTGCCGACGGCACGCGCGAAGCACACGCCCTGCGCTGCTTCTTCGAGATGCGCCGCGCGCTCTCGCGAGACGAAAAGCACTGGCGCGCGAGCTTCGCTGCCCTTCCCGAGCTGCGTGCCGCGCTGCACTTCGGCGAGGTCGTGGCCGGCGAAGTCGGCGAAGAGCGCCGCGCCATCGTCTTCCACGGCGACGTCATGAACGCCGCGGCGCGGCTGGAGCAGGTCGCACGCGAGCGCGCTTGCAGCTTCGTCGCGTCGCAGGATGCGCTCGACGCCCTAGCGCTGCCCGCCGAGCTCAGGGTGCGGGACCTCGGCAGCGTCGCGCTACGCGGCCGCCGGGAGCCGGTTCGTGCTTTCGCCGTGGAGGCCACGTAATATCGGCGAAACGATGAACAAGCTCAAGCTGACCTTCGCCTGCTGGGACTACGATCGCACGCGCGCGCTCGCCGACGCCCGGGTGCAGCCCGACGGGATCGAGCTCACCTACCTCAACCTGCCGGTCGAGGAGACGTTCTTCCGCATGCTGCGCTACCGCGAGTTCGAGTGCTCGGAGATGTCGCTCTCCTCGTACGTCGCCTCGCTGCAGCGCGACGATCCGCCGTTCATCGCCATCCCCGCCTTCCCGTCGCGCTTCTTCCGCCACTCGTGCATCTTCGTCTCGGCGAAGAGCGGCATCGCGAAGCCGGCGGACTTGAGGGGCAAGCGCGTCGGTGTTCCGGAATACCAGATGACCGCGCCGGTCTGGATCCGCGGCGTCCTTTCCGACGATTACGGGGTGAAGGTCACCGACTACGAGCACCTCTCGGGGGGCGAGGAAGAGCCGGGGCGCGATGAAAAATTGAAGCTCGACCTGCCGGCAACCATAAGGTTGAAAGCGATCGGGGAAAAGCAAACCCTGTCCCAGATGATCGCAGAGGGCGAGATCGACGCGCTAGTGACGGCGCGCGCCCCCTCGACCTTTCACAGGCGGCCGGACGCGGTGAAGCGCCTCTTTCCGGACTACGTCTCGGCGGAGAAAGCCTATTACGCGAAGACGAAGATCTTTCCGATCATGCACACGGTGGTGATCCGGCGCGATGTCTACCGGGCCCATCCCTGGGTCGCGCAGTCGCTCTACAAGGCGCTCGAGCAGGCGAAGAGCGCCGCGATGGCGCTCTACGGCCAGACCGCGGCGCTTCCGGCCATGCTGCCCTGGCTCGTGGCGCACGCCGAGGAGGCGCGCGCGCTGATGGGCGAGGACTGGTGGCCCTATGGAATCGGCCCGAACCGGCACGTGCTCGAGACCTTCCTGCGCTATCACCACGAGCAGGGGCTGTCGAAGCGGCGCCTCGCGCCGGAAGAGCTGTTCGCGCGCGAGACGCTCGAGGCGTTCAAGATCTAGAATCCTCCGCAGGAGGAACCACCACATGAGGAAGCTCATCCTGGCCGGAGCGCTCGCCGTGTTCTCGGCGCTCGCCTTCGCGCAGTCGCAGTACCCCGACAAGCCCATCCACCTGGTCGTGCCCTTCCCGCCCGGCGGCGCGGCCGAGCTCGGCGCGCGGATCTTCTCCCAGCCGCTCGGCCAGGCGCTCGGCCAGACGGTCGTAGTCGAGACCAAGCCCGGCGCCGACGGCGCCATTGCCGCCGATGCGGTGAAACGCGCGGCACCCGACGGCTACACGCTCTTCTATGCCACCAACACGGCGTTCAACTGGGTGCCGATCACCAAGAAAGCTCCGCCCTACGACCCGGTCGCCGACTTCACGCCCGTTTCGCTCGTCGGCTATTTCGGCTTTTTCCTATTCACGCATCCGAGCCTGCCGGCGAAGAGCGTCCAGGAGCTGATCGCCGAGGCCCGCGCGAATCCCGGCAAGCTGAACTACGGCACCGGCAACAGCACGAGTCAGCTTCTCGGCGCGCAGCTCAAGTACCTGCACAAGCTCGATATCGTGCACGTGCCTTACAAGGGCGACGGGCCGCTCAACGTCGATCTCCTCGGCGGCCGCGTGCAGATGGCCTTCGCCACGCCGGGCGCCGCGGTGCCGCACGTGAAGGAAGGGCGGCTGCGCTGCCTCGCCGCGATGTTCCCGAAGCGCAGCCCGCTGCTCCCCGACTGCCCTGCCGCGGAGGAAGCGGGCCTGGGGCAGATGAACCTGCGGCCCTGGGGCGGCATCTTCGGCCCCGCCAGGATGCCCAAGGAGGTCGTGCAGCGAGTCGGCCAGGAGCTCGCCAAGGTGCTCGCGCGCCAGGACGTCCAGGAAGGCCTCGGCAAGATCGCCTTCCAGGCGCACGCCTCGACGCCCGAGGAGCTCGACGCGTTCCTGAAAGAGCAGATGACCACTTGGCGCAACACCGCACGCTCGGTGGGCATCGAGCCGCAGTAGCGCGTGCAATACACGACGCTGCGCTTCGAGCTCGCCGGCCGGGTCGCGCGCATCACGCTCGACCGCCCCGACGCCGCGAATGCGCTCAATGCGCAGATGGCGCGCGAGCTGGCGCACGCGGCGATCCGCGCGAGCGAGGACGGAAACGTTCGCGCGGTCATCCTCACCGGCGCCGGGCGGATTTTTTCCGGCGGCGGCGACCTGAAGAGCTTCGCCGCGCAGGGCGCGGCGCTGCCTTCACACCTGAAGCAGGTGGCGGGCGACCTGCACATGGCGATCTCGCGCTTCGTGCGCATGGACGCTCCCGTGATCGCCGCCGTCAACGGCCCGGCCGGCGGCGCGGGCTTCAGCCTGTGCCTCTTCTGCGACCTGGTGCTCGCCGCGCGCTCGGCCAAGTTCGTCCTCGCCTACACGCGTGCCGGGCTGACTCCGGACGGCGGCTCCACCTTCTTCCTGCCGCGGATCGTCGGCGTTCGCCGTGCGCTCGAGCTCGCGCTCACGAACCGCGCGCTCTCCGCCGACGAGGCGCTCGCCTGGGGTCTCGTCAACCGGGTCGTGCCCGACGACGCGCTGCAGGCCGAGGCGGAGCGCCTCGCCGGCGAGCTCGCCGCCGGCGCGCACGGCGCGCTCGGCGCGGCGAAGCGTCTCCTGCACCACGCTTTCACCGAGTCGCTCGAGACGCAGATGGAGCTCGAGGCGCAGGCGATCGCCGCGCAGGCGCGCGGCGCCGACAGCGCCGAGGGCATCGCGGCGTTCGTCGCCAAGCGGCCGCCGAAATTCAGTTGACCTAGCGAAAAAGGCGAGCACATGAAAGGCAAATTCTTCCTGGAACCCTGGGCCGCGCCGCTGCTGAGCGTGATGCGCATCATCGTCGGCTTTCTCTACATGACGCACGGCATGGTGAAGCTGCTCAGCTACCCGGTACCGTTCTCGATGCAGATCAAGCTCTTCTCCCTGCTCGGGCTCGCCGGCGTGCTCGAGCTTTTCGGCGGCGCGCTGGTGCTCCTCGGGCTCTTCACGCGACCCGTGGCGTTCATCCTTTCGGGCGAGATGGCCTTCGCGTACTTCATGGCGCATGCGCCGAAGAGCTTCTGGCCGCTGCTCAACGGCGGCGAAGCGGCGGTGCTCTACTGCTTCGTGGTCCTCTATCTCGCCGCCGTGGGCGGCGGCCCGTGGAGCCTCGACCGGCTGCGCGGTGCGCAGTAGCAGCTTCGCCGCCGTCCTGCTGCTGTGGGCGGCGTGCGCCGGCGCTCAGGAATACAACGTCCTCGGCGGCGGCGTGCGCACGCGGCCGAAGGTCGACGGCTTCTCCGAGCGCACCACCGAGCTCGTGCCGGTGCTGCGCTATTTCGGCGAGCGCTGGTTCGCGCGCACCACGCAAGGCATCCTCGAAGGCGGCGCGCGCTGGAACGTAAACCCAGGATTCGCGCTCGGGGCGCAGCTCGCCTACGAGCAGGGCCCGAACGACGAAGATCCGGGCGCCTCCGTCGGCGCGCACGCCGAGTGGGAAGGAAAGCTCGGGCCGTCGCCGGTGCTCGGGCTCGTACGCCTGCGCCAGCAC
>DASUFD010000155.1:0-18511 GCA_036274735.1 Burkholderiales bacterium | reverse complement strand
GGGCGAGGCCGGCGAGCAGAAACGACGCGAAGACGAGCGCGAGCAGCTTCTTCATGGATCCTCCCTCCTCTGGAGCGCGAAGCATAAACGATCTCGCGTGCGCGCCGATGAAACCTGCCGCGCCCTTCATCGTCCTGGCGGCCGGCCTCGTTCCGGTGTTGGTGGACCTGTACGAGTCTCTGAGGGAGCGCTCGGTGCCTCGCTCAGCAGGTCGACGAGCTTCAGGAATACGTCGTCCGAGGGCGCGACCCGGCCGCCCATCCAGACGCGCACGCGTACCTCGGGGACACCGAGATAGCGCGCTACCGCCTCGACCCCGCCGAGCCTCTCGGCGGCCCGCTCGAGCATGCGCGCATGCAGCAGCGACACCCGCCGATTGTTCGCGCTCGGGCCGCGCTCGGGAAATCCCGTCGAGCGGCTATTTCCGCTACCGGGAACCGCGGTCCTGCTTACAGCGACGTCAGGCCGTTGCGGATCGCGTACTTGGTGAGCTCGGCGACGGTGTGCAGGCCGAGCTTGCGCATGATGTTGCGCCGGTGCGCCTCGACGGTAGCCGTCGAGATATGGAGCCGCGTGCCGATGTCGCTCGAGCGCTTGCCTTCGGCGAGGAGCGCGAGCACCTGGCGCTCGCGCGAGCCGAGCGCCGCCGCGCCCTCGGGTCCGGCTTCGGCGAGCGCTTCGCGGGCGATCTCGGGCGAGAGGTAGAGCTTGCCTTCGACGACCCAGCGGATCGCCTGCACCAGCTCCTCCAGGGCGGAGGTCTTGACCACGTAGGCGTCGGCGCCGGCGCGCAGCATCTGCTGCACCACCGGACGCTCGGTGTGCACCGAGAGCGCGACGAGCCTGAGGGCCGGGCGCGCCTTCTTCAGGCTGCGCGCCACCTCGATGCCGTCGATGTCGGGCAGGCCGATATCGAGCACGAGCACGTCGGGCTCGAGCTTCACGGCCTGCGCGAGCGCCTCGCCGCCGGTGGCGGCGGCGCCGACCACGTCGAACCCCGGCTCGCGCACGAGCAGCGCCGAGAGCAGCTCGCGAAGCATGCGCTGGTCCTCGGCGATGGCGATGCGGATGGTCATGGGTTTCGCCGGCGGCGACGGGACGCCGGAAACGCCAAGTTAATATAGCGCAATGGGTTACCTGGTAGGCATCGACATCGGCGGCACGTTCACCGACTGCGCGATCGTCGATGCCGCCGGCAGGCTCCTCACCACCAAGGTTCCGTCCACGCCGCAAGACTTCTCGCGCGGCATGATGGACGCGCTCGGCGCCGGCGCCGAGAAGCTCGGCCTCGCGCTCGAGAAGTTCTGCCGCGAGATCTCGCACCTGTCGCACGGCACGACCGTCGGCACCAACACCATCATCCAGAAGCGCGGCGCGCGCGTCGGCCTCATCACCACGCGCGGCCACGAGGACGCGATCCACATCATGCGCGGCTCGCGCGGCTACGCCGGCCGCGACATCCGCAAGGTGGTGCACTTCCCCGAGACGTCGAAGCCGCTGCCGATCGTGCCGAAGCGCCTGATCCGCGGCGTGTCGGAGAGGGTCGATTGCTTCGGCGAAGTGGTTGTGGATCTGAATGAAACGGAGGCGGAACAGGCCATACGGGAGCTCCTCGCCGAGGGCGTGCAGGCGATCGCCGTGTGCTTCCTCTGGTCGTTCCGCAACCCGGCGCACGAGAACCGGGTGAAGGCGATGGTGCAGCGGCTCGCGCCGCAGGTCTTCGTCAGTACCTCGATCGACATCGCGCCCAAGTGGGGCGAGTACGAGCGCGTCACGGCGACCGCGCTCAACGCCTATCTCGGCCCGGTCATGGGCGACTACCTGCAGCGGCTGGACCGCTCGCTGCGCGGGCTCGGATACCCGCACGGCCTGCAGATCACCCAGTGCGGCGGCGGCACCGTGCCCGTCGCGCGCGCCGGCGAAGCGCCGCTGCTCACGCTCGATTCCGGGCCCGTCTCCGGCGTCACCGCGTCGATGTTCCTCGGCAACGCGATGGGCGAGAAGAACGTCATCACCACCGACATGGGCGGCACCTCGTTCGACGTCTCGATCATCCACGAGGGCAAGCCCGCCTACTCGTTCGTCTCCAACACCGACCAGTACGAGTACTTCCTGCCCAAGGTCGACCTGCAGGCAATCGGCGCGGGCGGCGGCAGCCTCGCGCGCGCGCACGCCGAGACGCGCACGCTCACCGTAGGCCCGGATAGCGCCGGCGCCTTTCCCGGCCCCGTCTGCTACGGCCGAGGCGGCACGCAGCCCACGGTCACCGACGCGCAGCTCGTGCTCGGCTACCTCGATCCGGAGAACTTCGCCGGCGGGCGCATGAAGCTCGACCCGGCGGCCGCGTTTCAATCCATAGAGCAACTTGGAAAGAGCATAGGCATGTCTGCGGTGGAATGCGCCGCCGGCATCTGCCGCATCGTCGAGCTGCACATGGCCGACATCATCCGCAAGGTGACCGTCGAGAAGGGCTTCGACCCGCGCGAGTTCGTGCTCTTCGCCTTCGGCGGCGCGGGCCCGGCGCACGCGGGCGTGTTCGCGCGCGAGCTGGGCGTTCGCAAGGTCGTCGTTCCGCAGAGAAAGGCGGCCTCCACGTGGTGCGCCTTCGGCGCCGCCGCCGCGGACGTCCTGCACATTCTCGAGCACACCGAGATCATGCCCACGCCGGTGCCGGCCAAGCGGGTGAACGAGCAGCTCGACCTGCTCGAGAAGAAGGCCGCGGCGCTCATGAAGGAGGAAGGCATCGGGGCCTCGCGGCAGCGCTTCGAGTTCTCGCTCGACGTGCGCCACAAGGGGCAGATCAACGAGGTGGAGATCCTGCTGCCGTGGAAGCGCCTGCCCGCGCAGTTCGAAGCCGAGTTGCGCGCGCTCTTCGTGCGCCGCTACGAGCAGCTCTACGGCCGCGGCTCGGCGCTCCCGGGCGCGCAGCTCGAGCTCGTCGTCTGCCGCCTGCGCGCCAAGGCGCTCACGCCGCAGCCGAAGCTCGTCGCCGCGAAGCGATCCAAGACCGCCATTGCGAAAGCGGCCGTGCGCAGGAAGCGCGACATCTACTGGCCGGACCTCGGCCGGCGCAAGCGCACGCCGGTCTACGACGGCGAGCTGCTCGCGAGCGGCAATCGCGTCGCCGGCCCGGCGATCGTCGAGACCGCGGATACCACCGTCGTCGTGCAGCCCGGCACGCGGCTGCGCGTCGACGAACTCGGCAACTTCGAGCTGACCTTCTAGGTGCTTCAAGGGGGGAGCGTGGAAACGTGTACCGTAGAGACCGGGCTGCTGCGCAGGAAGCCGTGCGGCAATCCAGCGGCGACGCACTGCGCGAACTGCGAGCAGCCGCTCTGCACCCGGCACGCGATCGCGCAGCTGAACGCGGGCCGCAAGACCGGGAAGTTCCTCTGCGCGGACTGCCAAGCCACCGATCGCCAGTACCAGGAGACGGCGCCGCTTCCGCTGCAGGCGGCGAAGGCGCCCGCCCCCACGCCGAAGCCCGCCGCGCCGGCCAAGCCCGCGGCGCCGGCGCAGCCCGCCGCGCCTGCCGCCGCGCAGCCGCCGGAAGAGCCGAGCGACGGCAGCATCGACTTCACCCCCGCGAAGAAATAGCGATGAATGCGCCCCTGAAGAAGCTCTCGGAGCTCGCCGGCGTGGAGTTCGACGGCCGGCGCACCGGCTACGTGCCGCCGAAGCAGCTCCGCATCTCCGCGAAATTGAAGCTCCACAGGAAGGCGCGCCGGGACATCGATCCGGTCACCTTCGAGGTGGTGCGCCATGCTCTCTGGAACGTGAACGAGGAGCACGGGGCGACGATCCAGCGTCTCTCCGGATCCCCGGTGGCCATGTACGCGCTCGACCTCAATCCGTCGATCCTCACCGAGGACGCCGAGTTCGTCTATTTCGGCCCCTACATGCAGTACATGTCCGGCGTCACCGACACCCAGGTGAAGTGGACCCTCGAGAACCGCTCGGACAATCCCGGGATCCGCGACGGCGACATGTTCCTCGCCAACGATCCGTGGGTCGGCGCCGCGCACCAGATGGACGTGATGCTGCTCTGCCCGGTGTTCTGGAAAGGCGAGCTCTTCTGCTGGGTGACGAACTGCCTGCACCAGTACGACATCGGCGGCATCACGCCGGGCAGCTTCTGCCCCTCGGCGCGCGATGCCTTCGACGAAGGCATCCTGCTGCCGCCGATAAAAATAGTCGAGAACAACGAGATCCGGAAAGACATCGAAGACGTCTATCTGAGAAGCAGCCGCAAGCCCTCCGCGGTGGCGCTCGACTTCCGCGCCCAGCTCGCCGGCAACCTCACCGCGCGCGAGCGCATCGTCTCGCTGATCAAGCGATACGGCGCCGAGACCGTGAAGGGCGCGATGAAGAAGATCATCGACGACGGGGAGAAGGCGTTCCTGAAGAAGCTCTCGCTCCTGCCCGACGGCGTGTGGCGCGATCGCACGTACGTCGAGTGCTGCCGGCCGGGCGACCGCCAGGTCCACCGCGTGGTCCTGACGCTGAGAAAATTCAGGAACCGGCTGGTGTTCGAGAACGAAGGCACCGATCCCCAGGCGGGCGGCATCAACGCCACCTACTCGGGATGGCGCGGCGCGATCATGGTGGCGCTGAACGAGCTGATGTGCTGGGAGCAGTACTACGCGGTCGGCGGCGCGCTGCGCCACGTCGACTTCAATCCCACGCCGGGCACACTCAATTGCGCCGACTTCCCCGCCTCGGTCTCGACCGCGCCGGTGCAGTGCATGGAAATCTCGCTTTACCCCGCCTACAACGTGCTCTCGAAGATGATCTTTCCCGCGCCGGAGCTCAGGCGCGACACCATGTGCATCGGCGGCACCAGCCAGTGGCCGGCAACCATCTTCCGCGGCATCGATCAGTGGGGCGAGCGCTACGGCTACCTGCTGGTCGACCCGATCGGCGGCGCGATCGGCGCCTTCTCCCACGCTGACGGCATCTCCACCGGCGGGCAGGCGAGGACGCCGATCTGCAAGCTGCCGAACGTGGAGCACACGGAGCAGTCTTTTCCGGTTTTGTTCCTCTATAGAAAAGAGATCACGGATTCCGGCGGCGCCGGCAAGTTCCGCGGCGGCCTGAGCGCCGAATCGTGCTTCATCCCGCACGGCACCGACCGCATCACGCACGACACGCTCTCCTCGGGCAACGCCGTCCCCACCTCGACCGGGATGATGGGCGGCTATCCGGGCGCGGTGAACCGCTACCGGTTCACGCGCGACTCGGACATCCTCGAGCGAATGAAACGCGCCGAGATGGTCCGGGACATCGATGAAGTGAAGGGAAACCCGGAAACCCTCGGCCTGCGCCAGCAGGACTTCCTGCAGAACCCGGCCGATGTGTATGCCGTGCTCTGGTCGGCCGCCGGCGGCTTCGGCGACCCGCTGGAGCGCGAGGTCGCGCGCGTGGAGGCGGACCTCGCCAACGGCGACGTGAGCGAGCAGGCGGCGCGCGAGATCTACGGCGTCGTGCCGGGCGATGCCGCGGCGACGCAGCGCCGGCGGCACGAGCTGCGCGCGCGGCGCGTGCAGGGCCATGCCGTAGGCAGCGTGCGCCACCTCGAGGGCAAGCCGAAGCTCCTCGCGAGCGACGGGCTCGCGATCTATGGCAACGGGCATTACGGCTGCGCGAAATGCGGCACCGACCTCGGCCCGCTCACCGAGAACTACAAGTCGCACTGCATGCGCAACGACCTGCCGATCCAGGCCTCCAATCCGATCGTCGGCGATCCGGCGCGCTTCATCGACCCGACGCCGCAGTTCCGCCAGTTCTGCTGCCCCGGCTGCGGGCTGCTGATCGAGAACGAGATCGCGGTCGCCTCCGATCCGATCCTCCGCGACGTCGAGATCCGGCCGCGCTCGTGAGGAGCGTGCTCGTCCTCGTCGCGACCGCTTCGCTCGCCGGATGCGCTTTGCTGGGCATGCACGACGACGGCGCGGGCGCCGCGGGCGCCTCGGCGCAGCAGGACGCCGGCTACCTGCACGACATCTCCCAGGGGAATCTCGAGACCATCGCCGCCGCCCGGCTCGCCGTGGCGAAGGGGCAATCGCTCGCCGTGAAGCGCTTCGGGCGCTGGATGCTCGACGAGCACGCCGCGCTCGAGGCGCAGGCAGAGGCGCTCGCGCGCACGAAAGGCTTCGCTCCGCCGAGCGGCCCGGACCCGCGCGGGCAGGCTGTGCTGGACGAGCTGCAGGCGCTCGCGAGCGAGCGCTTCGAGAGTGCCTACCTGCAGCAGACCGTCGAGGGCCAGGCCGACATGCTGCAGGTCCTCGACGCGGCCGCGTCGCGTGCCCACGACGCACGTCTGCGGATGCTCGCCGTACAGGCCGCGGTGCACGCGCGGCAGCACCTCGCCGAAGCGCGGCGCCTCGCCGGCGACATGCCCGACCCGGCCCGCTGAGCCGCTATCATTCTTCCGGCATGCGCAGCCGGGACTTTTCCGAGGTCGGCTACGACGAGGCGCTGCGCCGCGCGCGCGAGCTCGCGCCGACGCTCGCCGAGCGCGCGCAGAAGTGCGAGGACGCGCGCGTGCTGCTTCCCGAGAACGAGCAGCTGCTGCACGAGACCGGGCTTTTCCGCTACAGCCAGCCGCGGCGCTTCGGCGGCATGGAGCTGCCGTTCGTCGCGGTGGTCGACATCGTCGATGAGCTGGCGCGCGCCTGCCCCTCGACCGCCTGGAACGTCGGCAACCTCGGCTGCCACCACTGGATCCTCGGCTACTACGAGCCCGAGACGCAGCACGAAGTCTGGGACGAGAACCCGGATGCGCTGATCGCCTCCTCCATCGCCCTCGCCGCGGGCAGGGGAACGAGAACCAGGGACGGCTTCGTCGTAAGCGGCCGCTGGCCGTTTTCCTCGGGCGTGGACAACTGCCAGTGGAACATGCTCGCGGTGACCGTGTACGAAGAAGCAAAGCCGGTGGACTGGCGCCTCTGCCTCGTGCCGAAGAGCGACTACCGCATCATCGACACCTGGTACGCCATGGGCATGGTGGGCACCGGCTCCAAGGACATCGAGGTGAAGGAAGTGTTCGTTCCCGAGCGCCGCGCGCTCGCGCTCGCGCAGTGCCGCGGCGGGCTGGAGCATCCGGGCGCGAAGCTCAACCGCGGCCCGCTCTATCGCATCCCGATCGTCGCCGCGGCCGGGCATCCGCTGTCCGCTGCAGCGCTCGGCGCCGCGGAAGGCGCTTTGCAGCACGTCGTTCAGGTCTTCCAGAAACGGGTCGGCACCTACACCGGCGCGAAGGTGAGCGACTTCCAGGCGGTGCAGATCAAGATCGCGCGCGCGCGGGCGCTCGTCGATTCGTCGCGCTACCTGATGCGCCAATCGGCGCTCGTTTTCCAGGAGCAGGAAAATCTCGACCTCGAGACCAAGCTGCGGCTGCGCATCCAGAACACCCTGGCCGTCGCGCAGTCGCGCGAGGCGGTGGAGACGCTGTGGTCGTGCTACGGCGCGAACGCCATCTACACCCGCGATCCGCTGCAGCGCTTCCTGCGCGATACGCAGGCGATCGGCCAGCACTTCTCCTTCAACTTCGACATTGCCGGCTCCGCCTTCGGCACCGTCGCGCTGGGCGGCAAGTACGCCAATCCGACGATGTAAATGCAGGACGTAATCGCCCAGCTCGGTTACGTCTCGCTCTTCGTCGGCACGTTCCTCGAGGGCGAGTCGGTGCTGGCGCTGGCCGGCCTCGCCGCCTCGTACGGCTATCTCACCTTCGAGTACGTCGTCGCGGTGGCGGCGCTCGGCGCCTTCCTCGGCGACCAGGTCTGCTTCTGGATCGGCCGGCGCTACGGCGAGCGCATCCTGCAGCGCTACCCGAAGCTCGCCGCGAAGGCGCCGCGGGTCGAGCGGCTGGTGCGTCGCTTCGACGCGCCGGCGGTGATCGTGCTGCGCTTTCTCTACGGCCTGCGCATCGCCGGCCCGATCGTCATCGGCTCCTTCGGCATCTCGCCCTGGCGCCTCGCGCTCTTCAACTTCATCGGCGCGCTGATCTGGGCGCCGATCGTCGCCGGCGTCGGCTACCTCGCCGGCGAGGCGCTCGAGGCCTGGATCGGCCGCCTGAAGCACGTGCAGATCGGCCTGCTGATGGCGGCCCTCGCCGCCGCGGCGGTGGCCTGGCTGGTCGTGCAGTCGCGCCGGCGCTGAGACAGGCCGGCGCAAGCTCCCCGTAGGCTCGCGCCGGCCTCGCCTGCGTATGCTGCTCCGGCAAAGGAGCGGAAGTGCAAAAGTCGATTCCGTACAAAGAGCTGAAGCCGCTGCAGAAGGCCGTCTTCGTCGCCAAGCTGATCGTCTGCATCGCCAGCTTCGGCATGATCTTCCCGAATCTGGGCGACTAGGCCGCGCCCCCCTTAATGGGGCTTCGCCCCCGATCTAGAATCGGGGCGTAGACCTATTTCCCGTCGGAGGAGCGCATGCCCGTCACCAGCCTCAACCATTTTCTGCTCGTCGCCAAGGATCTCGAGCGCACCAAGGACTTCTACTGCCGCGTGCTCGGCATGGAAGTCGACGCGGCCCGTCCCGATTTCGGCTTTCCCGGGTACTGGCTGAAAGCGAACGGCGAAACCTGCGTGCATCTCGCGTGGCAGGAGCCGAACCAGATCCGCGACCGGTTCCTGCTGAAGAAGCACCCGAAGGGCACGACCGGCTCGGGCGCCGTCGACCACATCGCGTTCCTCGCGCAGAACGCGAGCGAGGTGCGCAGCCGCATCCAGAAGAACGACGTCGAGATGCATTTCCGCAGCTTCCCGGAGGCGCAGCCGCCGCTCTTCCAGATCTTCCTCAAGGATCCGGACGACGTGACGATCGAGCTCAACTTCCTCGGCGAGAAGATCGACGAGAAGGAATGGCAGGGCAAAGGCTCGGCGTCGGCGCTGACGCTGAAGAAGTCGGGCGGCCAGAGCACGGTCGTCGAGCAGCAGAACTAGGCCGTGCGCGGCGCGGTCTTCCTCGGCGACAGCAAGGTCGAGCTGAGGAGCTTCCCGGATCCCACGCCGGGGCCGGGCGAGGTCGTGCTCGAGATGAAGGCCTCGGGCATGTGCGGCTCGGACCTCAAGTTCTATCGCTCCCCGCCGGGGGCCGCGCAAGCCGCGCTCGGCCTGGGGTCGCAAAAGGATCCGTTCATAGCGGGCCATGAGCCGTGCGGCATCGTGGTGGCGCGCGGCCCCGGCGTCTCGGAGCGCGAGGCGCCGATCGGCCAGCGCGTGATGGACCACCATTACGCGGGCTGCGGCGTCTGCGCGCATTGCCGCGTCGGCTGGTCGCAGCTCTGTCGCGCCGGAATCACCGTCTACGGCGTGACGGCGCACGGCGGGCACGCCGATTACCTCAAGGTGCCGGCGCGCACCATCGTCGAGCTGCCCGAGGAGCTCTCCTTCGCCGAAGGCGCCGCGGTCGCCTGCGGCACGGGAACGGCCTTTTCCGCATTGAAGCGAATGAAATTGTGCGGCGGCGACACGCTCGCGGTCTTCGGTCAGGGACCGGTCGGGCTCTCGGCGACGGTGCTCGGCGTCGCCATGGGCGCGCGCGTCCTTGCGGTGGAGACCTCTCCCGAGCGGATGAAGCTCGCGCGCGAGTTCGGCGCCGACGCGGTCGTCGACGCCGGGAAAGAAGACCCGGTAAAAATCATTCGAGAGCTCACCGGCGGCGCGGGCGTCGACCTCGCGATCGAATGCAGCAGCGCGCCGCAGGCGCGGCGCGCCGCCGTGCGCTGCGTGCGGACCTGGGGCACGGCATGCTACGTCGGCGAAGGCGGCGAAGTGACGCTCGACGTGAGCCCCGATCTCCTGCGCCGCCAGGTGACGCTCATCGGCTCGTGGACCTTCAGCGCCATGGGCATGAAGGAATGCGCCGAGTTCATCGCGCGCCAGCGCATCCCGCTAGAGCGGATCTTCACGCACCGCTGGCACCTCGAGCAGGCCGACGAGGCCTACCGCCTGTTCGATCGCCAGGCGAGCGGCAAAGGGGTGTTCCTCTTCTAGCGATGGCCGAGTCGCTCCTCTTCACGCCTCTGCGCCTGCGCGGCGTCGAGGCGAAGAACCGCATCGTCGTCTCGCCGATGTGCCAGTACTCGGCGCGGCACGGATTCGTCACCGACTGGCATCTCGTGCACCTCGGCAAGTTCGCGCAGGGCGGCGCGGGCATCGTATTTGTCGAGGCCACGGCGGTCGAGAGCCGCGGCCGGATCACGCACGGCGACGTCGGCCTGTGGGACGACGGGCACGTCTCGGGCCTTGCGCGGATTGCCGGCTTCATCAAGGAGCAGGGCGCGCTCCCCGCGCTGCAGCTCGCGCACGCCGGGCGCAAGGCGAGCATGGCGCGCCCGTGGCAGGGCAACGGTCCCCTCACCCAGGACGACATCGCGCGCGGCGAGGAGCCCTGGCCGATCGTCGCGCCGAGCCCGAAGCCGCTCGACGAGGGGTGGCTCGTGCCGCAGGCCTTCGCCGAGGCGGACTTCCGCGAGGTGCGCGAAGCCTTCGCTGCGGCGGCGCACCGCGCGCACCGCGCCGGCTTCGAGGTGCTGGAGGTGCACGCCGCGCACGGCTACCTCCTGCATTCCTTCCTCTCGCCCATCGCGAATCTGCGCCGCGACGAGTACGGCGGCGCGCGCGAGGACCGCATGCGCTTTCCGCTCGAAGTGATCGGCGCGGTGCGCGACACTTGGCCGGCGGAAAAGCCGCTCTTCGTGCGCGTTTCGTCGATCGACGACGTGGAGGGCGGCTGGACCCTCGACGATACGGTGGCGTTCGCGAGACAGCTAGGCGCGATCGGAGTGGACGTCGTGGACTGCTCCTCCGGCGGCATCGCCGGCTCGGCCACCGCGGCGACGAGAACGCTGCTCGCGCGCGTGCCGGGGTTCCAGCTCCCTTTCGCGGAGCGCATACGCAAGGAATCGGGCGTGCGGACGATGGCCGTCGGCCTGATCCTGACTGCGCAGCAGGCCGAGGAGGCGCTGCGCGCCGGCCGCGCCGATCTCATCGCGGTGGGGCGCGAAGCGCTCTACGACCCGAACTGGCCGCTGCACGCGGCGCAGGCGCTGCGCGCCGATCCCGACATGGCGCGCTGGCCGGTGCAGTACGGCTGGTGGCTCACGCGACGCGAGAGCCTGCTGCGCAAGCTGGGCCTTCGCTCCTAACTACTTAGCGTCTAAAAGTGGCGCAGAACGTATCGGCTCCGTTCCAGTCGCCCTCGTCGACGACGCGATCGTTCCAGAAGATGAGCGTGCGCTCGCAGCGCTCGACGCCCTGCCCGAACGGCGCGCTGGTGCCGACACCGACACCGACGCCGACGTTGCCGCTGCCGCCGAAGACGCCGATCGAGGGGTAGACCATGCCGCGCGAGGTCACGCGCTCGTTCGCCCAGGTGCGCGCCTCGCGCCCGTCCGGCAGCGTCGCGCTGCGCGCCGGCGCGCCCCACGCGCGCACCACGTCCTCGTAGCTCGCGCCCTGCCACGACTCGCGAGCCGCGGCGAGGTCCGCGCCCGGCGCGGCGCAGGCGGTGAGCAGGCTCACCGCGCAAAGCGCCGCGAGCCGCAGCGCGTCAGGCACGCGCGCTCTGGTTGTGCTGCCCGCTTGGCTTCGAGACCCCGCTCACCGCCTTGCCGGCCGACTTGCGCTCCTTCTGCGCAACGTCGCCCAGCGAGACGATGCCGACGAGGCGCTTGTCGCGGTTCACCACCGGCAGGCGGCGCACCTGCTCCTCGCCCATGTTTTTCGCCACATGGTCGAGGTCCTCGTCTTCGTAGCAGTAGAGCACGCGCTCGGTGCTCATCACTTCGCGCACCGGCGTGTCGGGTCCCTTGCCCTGCGCTACGGCGCGCAAGGCGATATCGCGATCGGTGATCATGCCGATCAGCCGGTCGTTCTCGCCCACCGGCAGGGCGCCGGCGTCGATCTCGGCCATGGTTCTTGCCACGTCGCGGATCGTCTCGCCGGGCGTGGCGACGCGCACGTCGCGCGTCATCGCTTCGCTGACTCGCATAGAGGGCCTCCTTGGAGAAAAGGGTTCCTACTCCCGCTTACTTCCCAGCAGGAAATAGACCGCGACAATGACCGCGGTGACGGTGAGGGCGAGCGAGCAGCCCACGGCGAACGCCGCGGCCGGAAGGATCGACGTGCCGCCGTGCGGGGCCATCGCCTCGGCGGGCGTGATGCCGAGGAAGAGCACCGCCGCGATCAGGCCCCAGCGCCGGATATAGGCGATGAGGATCCAGCGCAGGGCGCGGTTGTACGAGAGCGCGCATTCGCGCGCGAACCGCGAGCCGCGCGAGGCGTCCTTGAAGAGGGCGAAGGGATCGAGGTAGAGCAGGATCTGCCGCCCGAGCGGCAGCATCGCCCGCCGCTCGCGCTGCAGCAGCACCTCGACGTCGAGTCGCTCCATGCCGGAATCGTACCCCGGCCTCACGACGCCGCGGCCGCCGAGCCCGGCTTGCCGATCACCTGCACGCTGCTCGCCTGCGGCCCCTGCTCGCCGAGCTCCGCGGTGAAGCGCACCTCGGTGCCCACGGTGAGCCGCTCGAAGTCGTCGTGCAGCACGCTGTTGCGATGGAAATAGAACTGGCGGTCGTCCTGCAGCGTGCGGATGAAGCCGTAGCCTTCGCCGAACAGCTTCTCGACCACGCCGTGCGGCTGCGCCTCGTCGGCGTGCGTCTTCTCGTCGCCGCGGCGCAGCGCCGCGGTCTTCTTCAGCTGCCGCTCGATCGCGCCGAAGGCGAGGTTGATGAGCGCCGGCAGCTGCGTGTCCATGTCGATGATCTCCTTCTGCTTCTTCGCCGCCAGGTCGTGCTGCGGCGGCAGCCGCACCTCCACCATGACGCTGTAGCGGTTGCCGGTGTGGCGCGAGCTCTGCTCGCGCGTAAGCGTGACATGGCAGCGCGTGATCCCCTGCGCAAAGCGCTCCAGGTGGCGCAGCCGCTCGCCGACGTACGCTTCGATCCAGTCCGAGCGGTCGACGTCGTGAAAGATGATCTGGGGCGGGGTTTCCATGTCCCGAGGGCAGCAAAAATCGTTCGCGCGGCGCGCCCGCGCACGCTGCTTGCTACGGCCCCCGAGGAGGCACTCATGGCACGGCTACTCACGGGAATCGCGCTCGGCGCGGCGAGCGCGTTCATGCTCGATCCGCAGCAGGGGCGCCGGCGCAGGGCGCTGGTGCGCGACAAGATGTTGCGCGGTGCGGTGTGGGACGACGTCCTCGTAGGGCGCGTCCGTGCGCGCCTTGGCCGGTACGTCTCGCACACCCACGCCGTGCGCGTGAGCGCGCGCAACGGCGTGGTCACGCTCACCGGCGACGTGCTCGCGCGCGAGCATCCTTCGCTCGTGCGCGCGCTGCGCATGGTCTCGGGCGTGACGGATCTCGACGACCGCCTGGACGTGCACACGAGCAGCGAAGGGATCTCCTCGCTGCAGGGCGGCGTGCCGCCCTCCGGGCAGCGTCCCGAGCTCCTGCAGGCGCGCTGGGCGCCCGGCACGCGCGCGCTCGCCGGCGGCACGGGCGCCCTGCTCGTCGTCTACGGCCTCGCGCGCGGCGGGCTCAAGGGAATCGCCGCGCTCGCCGGCGGCGCCGCGCTCCTCGCGCGCGCCAAGGTGAACCACACTTAGAGCGTCGCGTTGTCGACCGGCAGGCCGAGCGCCACGCGGCCGTAGGTCGTGGCGGCGATGTCGGTGTTGAAGGAGAAATGCTGCTTGACCGCGTGCGCATCGCGGAAGGCGCGCGCCACCGGCCCGGATTCGTAGAGCCCGCTCGCGCCCGAGAGGCCGAACATCACGTCGACCGCGCGCACCGCCCAGTCCACCGCGTATGCGCCTTCCAGGCGGTAGCGCGCCTTGGCCGCGAGGTCAGGAACCTTTCCCGAAGCGATCAGCGCCTGCGCCTCGCCGCAGTTCGCGAGCTGCACGAGGCGCGAGGCGCGCGCATAGGCGCTCGCCTCGCCGAGGCGGATCTGCGTGCTCTGGATCTCGGCGATGCGCGCGCCGGTCATCCTCCCGGTCTTCGGCCCGAAGGCATCGATCAGGCCTTCGGCGATGCCGAGCGGCACGCCCGAGAGCATGTACGGGAAGAGCGCGAACACCGGCATCTGGAAGAGCGGGCCCGGGTTGACCGCGCTCCCCGGCGTCGGGCCGCCTTTCGTGTCGGCTACGGCGAGCGTGCGATGCTCGGGGACGAACGCCTCTTTCGCCTCGACGTCCATGCTGCCCGTGCCGCGCAGGCCTCCGGCATACCAGTTGTCGATCACCTCGTACTGCGACTTGTGCAGCAGGAAGACGCGCTGCTCCGGCGGCGCGTTGTCGTCGAGGTAGGCGAGCCCGGCGAGCATGTTCCATTCGGAGGGATGCACGCCGCTCGAGAACGGCCAGCGGCCCGAGATCACGTAGCCGTCCTTCACCTTCCTCGCCTTCGCCGCGGGGAAGACGAACGACGAGGCGATCAGCGCGTCGCGCGAGGCGTCCCAGATCTCGTCCTGCACCCGGGGCGGAAACATCCCGAGCATCATGTGGTGCGCCGAGTAGTTCACCCAGACCCAGGAAGTCGAGGCGCACGCGCTCGCGAGGAGCGCGCCGAACGTCACCACCGCATCGAAGTCAAGCTCCGCGCCGCCAACGCGCTTGGGCTGGTGGATGCGGAAGAGCTCGGCCTCGTGGAACTCGCGCAGCGTCTCCTCGGGGAGGCGGCGCAGCTCCTCCGCCCTCGCCGCGCGCTCGCGCAACCTCGGCAGCAGCGCTTCCGCGCGAGCCCAGAACTCCTTATACGCGGGCGACCTGCCGGTACCAGTCAAGGATCTGTTCTCCGGTCCAGAGCATCACGCCCGGGCGGCTCGTGATATAGGCGTAGAGCTTCTCGAGGTAGGCGATGCGATGCGGCACGCCGGTGATGTACGGATGCACGCTGATCGCCATCACGCGCGCGCTCGCCTCGCCCTCCTGCCAGAGCCGGTCGAACTGGTCGATGCCGCGGCGCAGCCATTCCTCCGAGGGATGGTTCTGCAGCGCCATCATGGCGATGTCGTTCATCTCGACCGTGTAGGGCACCGACACCATCGGCCCGTGCGCAGTGGCGATGGTGCACGGCTGGTCGTCGAGGACCCAGTCGGCGACGTAGTCGATGCCGGCTTCCCTGAGATAGTCGATCGTCTCGTAAGTCTCGGTGAGCCCCGGGCTTTCCCAGCCGCGCGGTTTCTTCCCGGTAAAAGCTTCGATGGCGGCGATGGTGTCGGCGATGGCTTTCTTCTGGTCCTCGACATGGTGCATCGGCCGCTGGATCCAGCCGTGGCCCATGAACTCCCAGCCCGCCTCGCGCGCGGCTTCGACCACCCGCGGATAGCTCTGGATGACGCTGCCGTTCAAGGCGAGCGTCGCTTTGATCCCGAACTTGCCGAGCACTTCGACAAAGCGCCAGAAACCGACGCGCATCCCGTACTCGTGCCATGCCCAGTTCGGCAGGTCGGGCTGCAGCGGCTGTCCGAAGGGAGGCGGCAGCACCGTGCGCGGCATGTTGCGCTCGATCGCCCACTCTTCGACGTTGACGATGGTCCAGACGGCGACGCGCGCGCCCTGCGGCAGCGCGAGCGGCGGCCGGTCGACGATCGCCGAGTAGGGAATGCGATCCTTCGGAAGCATCGGCCGCAATGTTACGGCACCGCGCAGCGAACCGCGGCACGCGATTTGCTGGGAGTTTCGCAACGGAGAGCCGAGATGAGACTACTGCTTGCCATCGCCGCCGCCGCCGGCGCCTACTGGTACTACAACCGCAACCGCCGCTATACCGGCTCGCAGACCAATGCGAGCGACGCCGTCGACGACGTACACCTGCCTGCGCATCCGCGCCCCGAGCAGATCGTCGACGAAGGCATCAAGGAAACGTTCCCGGCGAGCGACCCGGTCGCGGTGGGCAGCGCGGGCGAGACCGCCTGGGAGCGCCAGCAGCGCGGCAAGCGCCGCTAGCGCTCCCCTCCCCTTAGCCCCCGGGCGCGCGGAAATGGATCTCGTGCCTCTCGCCGATCGCCGGCACCTTGGCGAGATCGCGCGGCATTTCCTTCACCTCGCGGTCGACCTCGCGGAAGAACGCCTCGGTGTGCGCCGGCGCGTCGAAGATGATCACGCGCGCGTGCTGCTTCGAGGCGCCCTGAAAGCCGTGCACGGTGCCGCCCGGCGCGTAGACGAAGTCGCCCGCCTTGAAGGTCTGCTCGCGCCCGTCGAGATGGAAGCGCACGACGCCCTCGACCACGTAGTAGGCCTCGTCCCAGGGATGATGATGCGGCGGGGGGCCGGCATTCTCGGGTAGCTCGACCTCCATCAGCGACCAGGCGCGCTCGGTCTTGTCGGCGCCGCACAGGAAACGCACCGCCGCGCCCATCACGTTCAGCTCCTCCGCCTGTCCCTGCTTCACGACCACCATCTGCTTGCTCATCGCGTCCTCCTGGAAAGATCGCCGCGCTTGCGCAGCCGCCCGTCATGTCATACAGTGTGACGCGATGGCAGACATCGTGTCAACGGGAAAATTCTTACGCCTCGCCGAGCGCCACAACGAGCTCACGCGCCAGACCATCCTCGCCGCGGCGCTGGCGATGCTCGAGCGCGCGAGCGTCGGCGAGCTGACCGTGCGCGCCGTGGCGAAGCAGGCGCGCGTTTCCGAGCGCACCGTGTTTCGCTACTTCGCCGACCGCGAGGAGCTCCTCGACGCCGTCGCCGACGCGGTGCGTGCGCGCCTCGCCCTCCCCGGGCCGCCGCGCAGCCAGGCCGAGCTGCTCGCCGCGCCGCGCGCGCTCTACACGCGCTTCGAGGAGACGGCGAGCCTGACCAAGGCGGCGCTGCACAGCGAGCTCTTTCACCGCATGCGCGAGACGCAGGCGCAGGCGCGCTGGAAGGCAGTCCAGGAGTTGCTCCGCCAGCTCGCGCCGCGCAAGAGCGAGCGCGAGCGCCGGATCGCGGCGGCGAACATCCGCTATTACCTCGCGGCCACCTCGTGGCACTACTACCGCTTCTACTTCGGCTTCAGCCTCGAGGAGACTATCGCCGCCGCGGAAACCGCGATCCGGCAGACGCTCGACGGCCTTACTGCGCGGTGATGCCGCGCGCCTTGATGACGCGCGCGTAGCGATCGGCTTCGGCGGCGATGAACTTCCCCGCCTCCTGCGGCGTCGTGACGAAGGTCTCCATCGCCTGCGCGTCGAACTTTTCCCGCAGCCCCGGGTTCTGCAGCGCCGCGTTCAGCGCCTGATTCAGGCGCGCGACGATCGCGGGCGGGGTTCCGGCGGGCGCGAGCAGCGCCAGCCACTGCACGAAATAAAAGCCCTTCACCCCGGCTTCGTCCATCGTCGGCACGTCGGGCAGGAGCTTCGAGCGCTGCCTGTCGGTGATCGCGAGCGCGCGCAGCCGGCCTGCGCGTACGTGCGGCAGCGCCGCGGCGAGGGTCGGGAAGCTCATGTCGACCTGTCCGCCCAGCGTGTCCTGGAGCGCCGGGCCGCCGCCGCGATACGGCACGTGCAGGATGAAGGTATGCGTCTCGTCCTTGAAGATTTCGCCGCAGAAGTGAAAGGTCGTGCCTACCCCGGCCGAGGCGTAGGAGAGCTTGCCGGGATTCGCGCGCACCAGTTTGAGCAGCTCGTCGACGGAATGCGCCTGGGTTTTGAGCGGCACGACGAGCAGGTGCGGCGAGGTCGCCACCATGCCGATCGGCGCGAAGTCGCGGATCGGGTCCCAGCTCAGGTCCTTGAACAGGCTCTTGTTGGTGACGAGCGGGATGGTGTTGAGGACGAGGGTGTAGCCGTCGGCGTTGGCTCGCGCCGCGGCCTCCATGCCGATGTTCCCCGAGGCGCCCGAGCGGTTCTCGACAACGATCCGGCCGCCGAGCGCCGCGCCCATCGGCTCGGCGATCAGCCGCGCCGTGATGTCGACGCTGCCGCCCGGCGGGAACGGCGAGATCATCTTGATCGGCTGGCTGGGATAGGACTGCGCCAGCGCCGCAGTGGAGAAAAACGCGAGCAGCGCGGCGCGCAAGCTTCTGAGCATCAGCATCGTTCCTCCTCCTTCGAATTAGGGCTCCGTCCCGGAATTCAGTGAACGGCAATGGGCTTTCCCGCCACGCCGGACTCGGCGATCACCGCCGGAATCTCGGAGAAGTTCATGGGCGCCATGACGTGCGCGCCGGCGACGCCGGGGATTTCCGCGAGCTCGCGCAGCACCTCGATGCAGATGCGCCGGCCTTCGGCCTTCGGGTCGGCGGCCTGCTCGAGCCGCTCGATGAACGCGTCGGGGATGATCGTGCCGAAGAGCTTCTCCTTCATCCAGCGCGCGGAGCGCGCCGAAGGAATGGGCGCGACGCCGATGAGGATGGGGATGCGCACGCCGCATTCGAGCAGCCGCGCCGCGTAGCGCCGCACCACCGCCGCATCCATGCAGAACTGCGTCTGCACGAAGTCCGCGCCCGCCTCGATCTTGGCGCGCAGCGCCTTCGGCTCCCAGCCGGGCGGCGGGTCGATCGGCAGGTCCGCCGCGCCGAGCAC
>DASUFD010000154.1:0-3229 GCA_036274735.1 Burkholderiales bacterium | reverse complement strand
GAGCTGGGCTGACAGGAGGTCCTGCCATGAACTACGACTTCATCATCATCGGCTCCGGCCACAACGGCCTCGCCTGCGCGGGCTACCTCGCCAAGGCCGGCGCGAAGGTGCTGGTGCTCGAGCGCAGCGCGCGCATCGGCGGCAGCTGCCACACCGCGGAAGCCACGCTGCCCGGCTTCAAGCACAACATCTGCTCGATGGTGCACACGCACATCCCGCTCAGCCCGGTCTACCGGGAGCTCGAGCTCGAGCGCCACGGCGTGAAGTACGTCTATCCCGACCAGCTGCGCGGCACGATCTTCCCCGACCAGCGCTGCCTGGTGATGTACCGCCACCCGGCGCAGATGGCGGCCGAGATCGCGCGCTTCTCCGCGCGCGACGCGAAGACCTTCACGCAGCTCGTGCAGGACTACGGCGAGTTCATCGACGCGACGTATCTGCCGCTCATGTATTCGCCGCCGCTGCCTCCCTCGCTGCAGACCGCGCAGCTCGAGGCGTCCGAGGAAGGCCGGCAGCTCCTGCAGTGGCAGGCGAGCACGCCGGTGCAGCTCCTCGAGGAGCTCTTCGAGAGCGAGGAGGTCAAGGTGCACTTCCTCGCGCGCATGACCGTGCTCGGCTTCCCGCCCGACGCCTTCGGCCAGGGATGGATCCAGCTCTTCCGCATCCTCAAGGCCGAGGCGCCGATCTGCGTCGGCGGCTCGCAGCAGCTCGCCGAGGGCTTGCGGCGCGTGGTCGAGGGTGCGGGCGGCAAAGTGAGAACCGGTGCCGAAGCGAAGCGGATCTTGGTAAAGGGGGCTAAAGCAGTTGGGGTGGAGCTCGCCGACGGCACGCGTATCGATGCGTCGAAAGCGGTGATCACGAACGTAGAGCCGAAGAAGAGCTTCCTGCGCATGGTCGGCGAGGAGCACCTGCCCGAGGCTTTCGCGCGGCGGGTGAGGAACTACCACTCGCGCGGGCGCTCGCTCTTCTGCCTGCACCTCGCGGTGAGCGAGCCGCCGCAGTACCGGGCGGCGGCGAGCAATCCGCACGTGAACCGAGCCTTCAGCCAGGAAATGTTCTGCGGCACGTTGGCCGACCAGGTGCAGGCGTATCAGGAAATCGCGGCCGGAAAGCCGCCCCGGCGCGAGATGCTGCAGATCACCGTGCCGACGCTTTTCGACCCCTCGCAAGCGCCCGACGGCAAGCACACGGTGCTCGTCTGGCAGTACGCGCCGTACTCGGTCGCGCCGGATGGCCCGCGCGGCTGGAAGAAGGTGCGCGAAGAGTACGCCGCGCACTGCCTCGAGCTCTGGCGTGGCTACGCGCCGAACATGACGCAGGACAAGATCCTCGCCATGACCATCCAGGACCCGACGGATACCGAGCGGCACAACGACAACATGGTGAACGGCGTAGACGTGGTCGGCGACATGACGCCCGACCAGATGGGCTACTTCCGGCCCTTCGCCGGCTGGTCGAGCTACCGCTCGCCGATCGATGGCCTGTACATGTGCGGCGGCTATTGCCACCCCGGCGGCGGCGTGCACGCCGGCGCGGGGCACAACGCCGCCGGCGTGATCGCCGAGGACTACGAGCTCAGGAAGTGGTGGGACTGATGCCGGCGCGCGAGGCGAGCTTCAGCGTCGACGCCGAGCCCGCCGAGCTGTGGCAATTCCTGCGCGACTTCCGCGCGCTGTGCACGTGCATTCCAGGGGTCGAGCGCATCGAGGTGATCGACGATCGCACGGCCGAGCTGACGGTCAAGGAGAAGCTCGGCGTGGTGCCGCTCGTCATCGCGCTGCACGCGCGCATCGAAAACGAGGACCCGCCGCGCCGGCTGCACGCCGTCGCCAAGGCCGAGCACCTGACCATGGCGATCGACGTGGCGCTGGAGAAATCGGGGTCAGGCACCGAATTGCGCAGCGTGTTCGACGTGACGGGCTCGGGGCCGCTCAAGCCGATCGTCGATCGCCTGTTCGAGAAGCGCGCGACCGAGCGCACGGCGCAGTTCGCCGAGTGCCTGGGCAAGCGCTTCAGTCGTCCTGGACCGGCTTCATCTTGATCGACTTGTCGAGGAACGCGTTCGTGTAGACGCTCTTCACGTCGAACGGTTTCTCGATCCCGACGTATTCGCGCACCAGGTCGTAGTCGTTCTGCATGCGCTTGTCGTCGTGCCAGCCGAGGGCGACCGTCTGCGAGATCTTGTCGCTCATCAGCACCTCGACCAGATGCCAGTTGCCGAGCTCGTTTTGGAAGTTGAGCGCGCCGTTGGCGTCGATCAGCGCCTGCACGCAGGGCTCGGCCTGCTTCACGCACTGCGCGAAGGCGCGCTGCGTCACCTGGGTGAATTTGGCGATCAGGTCGCGATGGCTCTTCAGGTACTCGGCGTTGACGATCACCGAGTTGCCATAGGTGTTGAGCCCGGCGTTGCGCCAGGCGAGGAAGCCCATGTCCGAGCCGAGCTCGCGCTTGAAGACGTGATGCAGGTTGTAGAAGGAAGTCGTGACGTCGATGGTGTGCGCCTTGAGCGCCGCGAGCTTCGCGTTCGGGTCGATGTTGACCCAGGTCACCGACTTCGGATCGACGCCGTTCGCCTTGGCGAGCGCCGGCCACATGACGCGCGCCGCGTCTCCCGCCGGGTTGCCGATCTTCTTGCCGGGGAAGTCCTTGATGCCCTTGATGCCGGAGCTCTTCAGCCAGTACATGCCCTGCGGCGAGTTGGCGTAGACGTTGAAGACCGCCACCGCGTCGGCGCCCTTGCCCTTGGCGACCAGCACGCCGGCCATGTCGGCGAGGCCGATCGGGTTCGCGCCCGCGCCGACGCGCTGCGTCGAGAGCGCCGAGCCCTTGCCGGGCTCGAGGTTGAGGTCGATGCCTTCCTTCGCATACCAGCCCTGCTTCTTCGCGTAGTAGTAGGGCGCGTGGTCGCCGCCCGGCACCCAGTTGAGAATGAAGTCGAGCTTCTGCTGCGCCAGCGCCGGCGTGGCGACGGCCGCCGCGGCCGCGGCGATGAGTAGTCTGCGCATGGAGCCTCCTCGTTGACTGACAGGCCGATGGTATACCATCGCTCGAGTAACCAGCTGGTTAACATGAAAGCGCTCCCCTCCGAGATCGCGGCGCTCCTGCGCGCCGGCACCGTCATCCCCGCGCATCCGCTCGCGCTCGATGCGCGCCGCCGACTCGACGAGCGGCGACAGCGCGCGCTTTCGCGCTATTACCTCGACGCGGGCAGCGGCGGCCTCGCGGTCGG